>NZ_VSLZ01000002.1:300000-600000 GCF_010747475.1 Halorussus sp. MSC15.2
ATCACGAACACGTTGTCGATGTTCAGCAGGGCGTCGTTGGCGACGTCGGCCGGGTCGGTCGCGTCCGGGCCGACGATGACGGGTTCGAGCGTCGAGATGTTGTAGTCGTCTTCGAGTTCCGCTCGGTAGACGAGACCGCCGTCCACCCGGTCGAGGTTGACGTCGCCCGCGTCGTCTGACATCCCGTCGTTGACCTCCGAGATGCCGACGTAGACGTAGTCGCCGGGTCCTGCGCCGTCTCTGCTGTCGATGCCCTCGCTCTTGCGGAACTCGACGGTCGCGCCGATTTCCTTGGCGGCCGCACGAGTTTCGAGGAACGGGACGCGCCGGAGTTCCTCGTCGACGTTGCTCGGTCCCTTCTGCTCGTACTGGCGCGCCCACCGGACGACGTCCCGGTCCGGGATGTAGTTCTGGTTCCCCTGCTCGACGACGGTCTTGTCGGCCTCCTCCAGCGCCTTCTGGACGTCCTCCTGCCAGTCGGTGTCCGCGTGGGTTTCGAGGTAGTCCACCTGATCGACGTCGTCGTACTCGGCTATCCACGACTCGACCTCCGCGTTGGTCGCGCTCCCCATCTCCAACCACTCGACTTCGAGCGGGACTTCGGCGGGCGGGTTGTCCGCGGCGGCCTGCTGGTTGGTCACCTTCGCGGCGTAGAGGGTCCCAGAGAGCTTCATCGGGTCGTCGTAACTCGGAATCGGCTGGTCGGCCACGAACTTGTACAGCCCCTTGTTGTCGCCGTCCGAGGTGAGATACACCGTCTTCTCGTCGCCCTGCACGTCGGGACACTCCCACGCCGCCCGTCCCATCACGTGGTACTTCACGGGCTGGGGCGTCTCGGCGGTGGGCTGCCGGAAATCGACGATGTGACCGTATCGGTACGGGTTCGGGTACGGGCTTCCGACGGGCTGCAGGCTCGTCTCCGGGTCCACGTCGGCCGCCAGTTCCTCGTTCTCGTCGGCGGCGTCGGCACCGAGGTAGTACGCCTGTATCTCCAGACCCGCCAGCGCCCAGTACCCCTGGACGAACCACGCGTCGTCCCCGTAGTACTTCTCGACGGCCTCCTGAATGTCGCTGGGGTTCGGCCGGTTGTAGAACTGGGCCGCGCCCCGGTGGTCCGGTCCCTCCGAGTCGCCGACGACGTCGCTCACGTTGGTCGTCAGTGCGACCCGCGGGTGGGCGTAGTCCTCCTCGGCCGAGAGGTACGTTCCCCACGGGCTGAGGTCGCCGTAGCAGTTGATTCGGGTCCCGCCGATGCTCCGCAGCGCCTCGGTGTTGGCGAGGTTGACCGCGTTCTCGAGGTTGGCCTCCCACCGTCCCTGCCCCTTCCGACTGACGGGGATGCGGGTCACGTTGCCCGGACTCTCCTCCCAGTTGGTGAAGAGGTAGCCCCGCGTCTCGGCCTCGTTTGTCGGCACCAGTCGGTTACAGTCCGGGTTGTACCCGAAGTTGCCGTACCGAGCGCCGGGGTACTCCTCGACTGCGAGGTCGTCGGGCGTGACCGGCATCCCGAGCGTCCCGTTGCCGCCGATGTTGTCACCCTCCTGCGCCAGCAGTTCGTAGGTACCTCCGGCGACGCGGACCTCGCCCTGAGCCTCCTTCGAGGTGGGGACGCCGAGTACGTCGAACTCGCTGCCCTCGCTGAAGTTGTACCCCCGCACGTACCCGATACCGGCCTTGTTGAACGGTGCCGGGTTCTTCCGACTCGGATGCTGCAGACTGAAGAACAGCGTCCCGTTCGCGCTGACCTCGGGCCCGGTCACCTCCGCCCCCAGCGCCGTCGTCGCGAATCGTTTTATCTCCCCCTTCACGTGCGGTGCCTTCGGCGTGTCCGCGTCCTCGTCCTGAGCGACTCCGGACGCGGCGGACACGCTGGCACCTAGCGTCGCTGCGACCGACGTGGCCATCAGCTTTCGTCGAGTGAACTCGACCATGCGAACTCAACTCTCGACCTGCCATTGAAAATAATTTTCTAGTAGCAACCAATACGTCTCCGGAGAAAATGAACCGTCACGCCGCGTCGGTAGCGACTCCCGACTCCCGTTTCGTCCGGTTCCGGACCTCGTCGCCGATGTGGAATGGATGTCCCGTTGATGTGTTTGCGGGCTGCGAGCTACCGGTCACTCGTCGTCGCGAGAACGACGGCGACGCCGGACGTCACTCCAAGTCGCGCTCCGCGACGCCCTCGCGTATCTCCTCGGCCCGGTCGCGGACCCACGAGACGTATCGGTCTATCTTCGTCGGTTTGACGCCGTAGAACGACGCCATCCAGTTGTGGTCGACGCCGGGTCGCGTGAGGAAGTACGCCGCCACGGTGTCCTTCCCGGCCTGAATGACCTCCGGCGGAACGCCGCGCTCGCCGGTTCCCTCCTCCTGAAATCCGTTGGTATCGAAGTAGACGTCGGCGTAGAGTTCGGCGGTGTCCGGGTCGTCGAACTCCGCGCCGACGTGTTCCGGGGCCTCGAACCGGTATCGGGAATCGGAGTCGCCCGTTCGTTCGACCGAGACGATGCGCACGTCGAGGACGTAGTCTCTGTACACCGACCGTTCGCCGTCACTGGTGTCTGGTTGCTCTGATTCTGCCATGGTTCGGCTATCGTTCGCTTCCCGCCGCGGAGGTGACGGCCGACGACTCGCGTCGTCGGTCGGAAGCCACGTACGGTGTCCCGGGTGTTCAACGTATCGGTGGTCCGAGTAGAAGCGAGGGGAGAAACGCGACGCGAGGCTCTTCGACCGAACTGGGGAACGCGCAGTCCCCGTCCTCGTCCCGATTCGGCCGCGGACCGGTTACAGTTCCACGGCCATCATCACTTCGTCCACGTAATCGTCGTCTATCCTGTAGTGGTTCTCGCGGACCGCCTCGGTCTCCCAGCCGTGTTCCTCGAGGAAGGCGATGGCGTCGTCGTTCGCGGAGGGGACGCTCTGGTAGACCTTCTCGTACCCGTTCGACGCCGCCCACTCAAGACCGCGTTCGAGCAGGTGACTCCCGACGCCGTGGCCGCGGTAGTCGGCCAGCACGCCGACGGTCAGTTCGGCGGTGTGGGACAACTTGTCGAGTTCCGGGGCGTAGAGGTGGACCCAGCCCACGACTTCGTCTCCGACCGTGGCGACGAAGAACATCCGGGACTCTATCTCGTTGTGTCGGAGCAGGGCCTCGTCGTGGTCTATCTCGTCGGCGACGCTCTCGGCGACGATGTAACTCCCCTGCTCGGCGACTCGGCGTATCGCGCCGACGATGCCCGAGAGGTCCTCCTGTCGCGCGGGCCGGATAGTGAACTCGAAGTCGTCCACGTCGTACTCCTCGGCGGCACCCTCGTCGAACGAGGCCCGCAACTTCCCGTCGCGCTCCTCCAGATAGCCGTCGCGTTTCAGGATGGCGACGTGGTGACGGAAGCCGCCGGGGTCGATGTGGAGTCGGTCGCGGACGTCCGCGGCGTCCACTTCGCCGTGGCTCTCGACGTACTCGTAGATGCGTTTCCGGTCCTCGTGTTCGAACTCGATGGCCTCGGAAAACTCCATGGTTAATGATAACACCCTCCGAGGTAACTTAATTGTTTCTCGCGGGCCAGCAGACGCTTGGGCCAGTGTGACGTAGTGTCGATGGGGGGAGAGAATGAACTACGACGACTTCACCGGCGAAGTCCAGCACCGAATCGACACGGGTACCAAGGGAGAGACGGTGCGAGCGACTCGCGCCGTCCTGACGACGCTCGGTGAACGACTCCAAGAGGGCGAGGCGACAGACCTCGCGGGACCGCTCCCGATGGAGATAGACTACTACCTCGAATCGGCCGACCACGGTCAGCGGTTCGACTTCGACGAATTCGTCTCGCGGGTCGCCGAACGCGAGCGGATGGACCCCGACTCCGACGACGACCGGCCCGACGCCGCGTTCCACGCGAAGGCGGTCACGTCGCTCGTCGCGGACGTCGTACCCGAGAGCGAACTGGAGCAGGTCCGCGACCAACTGCCCGACGACGAGGACTGGGACGAACTGTTCGAACTCGTCGGTGCGGACGACGCCGCCTTCGAAGACGGCCGATAGCGAACCAGTAATTATCGCTCCGGAACGCCGGTCAGCAGTCGCGCGGTGTCGGCGATGTCGTAGGTATCCACGACCAGTTCGGCCACCTCGCGCACCGTGAACTCGGCGTCGATGTTCCGACCGTAACACCGGGCGTAGAGTTCGAGCCAATCGTTGGCGGCCCGTTCCAGACGGTCCATCTCCTCGACGTCGAGGGGAGCGAACTCGCCGGTCCGGGCCTCGACGTACACCGACACCGCGTCGCCGACCCCGTCGCGCAGGTAGCGCAGGGCGCGCTCCTCGTCCGGCGGGTCGGCGGGCGGGTCGAACGCCCGTCGGTCGCCGCGGGCGCGCTCGGCGAGCGCGTCGATTCGGTCGCGGTAGTCGCTCATAACTGGGGCAGAGGCACAGGAGCGGGCGCTGTCATCCGATTATCCCTCCCTGAACTCGACGCCCTTGCCGCCCCGCGGATGTTCCCAGTCGGTGTCGGCGACCACGGCGCAGGTACCGCACTCGACGCACGGTTGGGTGTCGAGACTGACGCGTTTCTCCTCGTTCCCGTTGGTTTTGACCGTCTCTTCGCGGTAGCATCCGCCGCCGAAGTCCGCCGCGCTGACCGGGCAGGCGTGCACCGCCGCTCCGCTGGCCGCCATCGAGTCGTCCCGGAGTTCGATGTGGGGGTTACCCACGTCGGTGTCGTAGGTCAGGTCGCCGATGCGCGCGGCGAGGTCCTTCGGTTCGTAGTCGGCCTCGCCGGAGACGCGCTCGCCGAGTTCCTCGGCGATGACGGTCGGAAGGGTGACGTAGGGCGTCCGGGTGTCGGGCACGACTTGGGAGAGCGTCGGCGATGAGTAGAGTTTCTCCAGCGTCCCGCCGAACAGCGAGACGGCGGTCCGGCCGACCGACGAGGTGAGTATCGAGTCGGTCAGGTCCGTCACCGGTTCGCGCTCGCCGAGCGCGCTGGCGACCCGGTACCCCTTCGGCCGGAGTTTGCCCATCACGCCCTCGTCGCGGAGTTTCCGCTCGTATAGGTCGCCCGCCTTCTCCGGACTCCCCCGCAACTTGGCCTCGGCGAAGGCCTCGCCCGCCAGCGCACCCGCGGTGACCGCGTGGTTCATCCCCTTGATGATGGGGCCTTGGGCCTGCATCTGCCCGGCGGCGTCGCCGACGACGAGGAGGCGACCGCGGTGGGGCGCGGGGTGGGCGGCCTTCTTCGAGTCTGGGACGAGTTTCGCGCTGTACTCCACCTCGTCGTAGTGGCCCTCCAACCAGTCGGCCATCAGGGGATGGGTGAGCAGGTTGTCGAGCAGTCGGTGGGGGTCGGCCTCCTCCGCGACGATGCTGTCGAGGTGGAACACCGACCCGACCGACAGCGAGTCCTCGTTGGTGTAGACGAACCCGCCGCCGCGGACGTCCTCGAACAGGTCGCCCGAGAAGAGGTGGGCCTCGCCCTCGTCCGGACCGACGCCGAACCGGTCGGCGATGACGTCCTCCGGCACGTCCACGACCGCCTTGACGCCTTGGAACCACTCCTCGGGGTCCTCCCAGTCCATCAGGCCCGCGTCGCGGGCGAGTTCGGAGTTCACGCCGTCGGCCGCGACCACGATGTCGGCCCGGATGGGGTCAAGTTCGTCGCAAGTCACGCCCGCGATTTCGCCCTCCTCGCGGAGCAGACCGTTGACGCGCACGTCCGTCAGGAGACCGCCGCCAGTCTCGCTCGCCATCTCGTGGACCCGGTCGGCAACCCACGAGTCCATCTTCCGGCGAAGCACGGCGTCGGACCACTCGGTGTCGTGTTCGTGGAGGTCGGTGATGTCGAAGGTCTTGACCTTCTGGCCCGCCACGTTGTGGAGGTAGTAGTCGGTGACCGGGCGCTCCGTGGCTTCCTCGCGGAAGTCCGGGAACAGGCCGTCTATCGTGTAGGGCGCGGACTCCTCGGCGTAGACGAGGCCGCCGGTCACGTTCTTCGACCCGGCTTCGACCCCGCGTTCGAGCACGAGGGTCTCCACGTCGTTGCGCGCCAGTACCGCCGCCGCCGCGGCCCCGCCGGGTCCGGCCCCGACGACGACCGCCTCGTAGTGTTCGTAGTCGTCAGTCATCGCTCGCCTCCGCTTTCGTCGTCAGTTCGCCCGCCTCGACGGATTCGGTGAGGCGGGGAAGCACCTCGAACAGGTCGCCCTCGACGAAGTAGTCGCTGAAGTCCCGGATGCGGGCGTCGGGGTCGGTGTTGATGGCGATTATCGTGTCGGACTCGTCCATCCCGACCTTGTGCTGGACCGCCCCGGAGATGCCCGCGGCGACGTAGAGGGTCGGTTCGACCACCTGCCCGGTCTCGCCTATCTGGCGCTCCTCGGCCACGTAGTCGGCGACGTGGCGTCCACGTCGTAGGAGGCCGTGACCACGCCCCGCGAGAGTCCGAGCGCGGCGTCGTCGAAGGCGTCCACGAGGTCCAATCCCAGTTCGATGCCCCTCGTCGGGTCGTCGCCGATGCCGCGGCCGAGCGCCACGACGACCTCGTGGCCGGTCAAATCGACGCCCTCGTCGAGGCGGTCGAACTCGGTCACGTCCACCCGGAACCAGTCGTCGGGCAGGTCGAGGTCGTGTTCGATTACCTCGCCCCCGCGCTCGTAGTCGGGGTCGATGGGGTCGAAGCTCCCCGGAATCACCGAACAGCCCTGCGGGTGGAACTCCCGGCCGGGGTTGTCCAGACACAGAATCGTGGAGTACTCGAACCCCGAGAAGTCGGGGCGCTTCATGTGAAGCACGCGGTCGAACTCCACCTTCTCGCCGGGTTCGCCCGTCTTCACGGGGTTGGAGACGAGTTCCTCCTCGATGGTCAGCCCCGAGCAGTCGCTGGCGAGGCCGGAGTCGAGTTCGCCCTGCACCTGCGCCGAGAGGTCCCGACCGTTGTTGGTCGCCGGGAACAGGAAGTAACGGGGCTTGTCGTAGTCGCGCCACTCCGCCGTGGGTTCAGTGCCGGGGTCGCCGGTCTCCCAGTTCGGCGGGTCCGCGCCGCCCCTCGCCATGTCGGCGACGATTTCGGTGTACGGTTTGTGGCGGAACCGCTCCAGTCGGTCGTCCTCGTGGTAAATCGCCACGTCCGCGCCGTAGGCGACGACTTCGTCGGTGAGGTCGGCGACCGTCTCGTCGCCGACGAGGACGCCGACCACGCGCTCGGTCTCGTACTCCTCGTTGTAGGTGTCCATCAGGTCGCGGGCCTTCCCGAGCATCTCCTTGGACACGTCGAGGAGTTGCCCGCCCTGCGTCTCGCAGTAGACCCACATGTCGCGGTAGTCGCCGCCCTTCAGCGCCCGGACGTGCTTCTTGTCGCGAGTCCGGTTTTCGACCTCGTAACTGACTTCCGCCTCGCTCTCACCTTCCGGTTCCTCGCTACCCGTCGCTTCCTCGGGGGCGTCCGTGCCGCCCTCTGCCGCGTACTCCTCCTCGTGGTCGGTGTCGGCCGGTTCGACTCCGGTCTCCTCCTCCAGTCGGTCGATGCGGCGCTGGATTGCCTCTCTGGCGGTCTTGCGGTCCTTTCCCTCCCGCTCGGCCGCCAGCACGGCGTCGAGTTCCGAGGGGTTCTCGACCGCCGCGAGTTCGTCCTTCAGTTCGTCCACCGTGAACTCGGTCGGGTCGAGGTCCGCGTCGGTGTCGTCGTTCGCGTCGTCGGGCACGGTCAGTCACCTCCCGCGAGGGGTCGCATCTCCTCGACGACCTCCTCCATGGCCGCCTCGTCGCCGGGTTCGACCATCGTCGCCTCGCGCTCGGAGGGAGCCTTCGGAATCGGGTCCACGCCCGAGACGATGGTGGGCGACCCGTCGAGTCCGATGAAGTCCGGGTCGAGGTCGAGGTCCTCGGCGCTCCACGTCGTGAGGTGGTCCTCGTACTCCTCGACGCGCTCCTCGGTCTCGGCCTTCAGTCGCTTGTGCCGGAGTCGATGCTCGGCCCGCCGGTAGGACGGTTCGAACTCGGGGTCGGTCACGACGAACGCGGGCAGGGGAGCCTCGACGGTCTCTATCTCGTCCACGTCGCCCTCCACGAGTCGCTTCGCGCGGAGTCGCCCCGCCGCCTCGTCTATCTCCACGGAGATGACGTGGGTCACGATGGGCCGGTCGAGACACCAACTCGTCTGGGGGCCGGTCTGGCCGGTCTCGCCGTCCGCGGTCTTGAACCCCGCGAACACGAGGTCCGGTTCGGTCTCCATCTTCTCGATGCCCGCCGAGAGGGTGATGGACGTGGACCACGTGTCGGCCGCGGCCATCTCGCGGTCCGACAGCAGGTAGAGGTCGTCTGCGTACACGCCCATCGCCTCCTCCAGTACGCTCTCGTAACCCGGTGGTCCCATGCTCATCACGCTCACGGTCCCGCCGCGCTTGACCTTGGTCTGGAGCGCGGCCTCCAGCGCGAACTCGTCGTTGGGGTTCATCACCGTGGGGGTCGCGCCGCGTTCGAGGTGGCCGTCTTCGTCGAACGACACCTGTCCCTCTCGGAAGTCGGGGACGCCTTTCGTCAACACTACCGAGTGCATTGACACCACCTGACGCGAGTGAGTCTCTCTCCCATGTTCCGTGGGACATTTCACCCTCAATGTTTATTACATTATCCCCGACAGTGTCGGTGGCCGTCCCAACGCGAAGACGAAAATGAACCCGAACGACGAGCGACGCTGCCGCGGGATTCGTCTCGGTAACAGAACTATGCCTTCGACAGACTGGGCTATCGGCGTCTGATTTTACACGATTCGCGAAGGCCCTCGCGCTCTCCCCCAACTCGGACGGAGAATCACTCGTCGGTCTCGAAGTCGAACTCGGCGGCGTCTACGCTCTCGCCGTCGGAATTAGCCTCGCTCTCCGCATCGACCGCTCTCGCAGAATCGGGTTCCTCCTCGGAGACGTTCTCTACATCCGAGTCGTCTCCGCGTTCGTCGGGTTCAGAACGGGTCTCGGTCCTGTCGGAGTCCTCGGGTTCGTTGGGGCTTTCGGGTCCATCGAGGTCCTCGGTCTCATCGGTAACGGCGTTCTCAGCCGTCTCTGTCGTATTCGTTTCGTCAGTATCGACCGTCTCTGCCCCGTCAATCTCGTCGGGACCCTCGCTCGTGTCAGAACTCCCGTCGTCGCCGTCACGGTGGCCGTCGTTCGAGATATCGTCGGTTCCCGGGCGGTCGCCGTGAAATCGCTTTCTGCCGCCGTCGCCGTCGGCGGCGATTCGCTCGTGGGTTCCGCCCTGCACCATGGACATCTGCCCGCTGGCGCGCATCGTTCCGTCTACTATCGCGCCGTCGTGGAAGTGGAGGTCCTCGCAGGAGACGTCGCCCCGAATCTCCACGTCGTCAGCGAGTTCGACCGTCCCGTTTCGGGTGGTCACGTCCCCGTGGATAACCGTCCCCTCGGCGACCGAGATGTCGCCTCGCGCTCGCAGACTGCCGAACACGTCGTTGCGCTTCCCGACCTCGATGGACTCCGCGCGGATGTTGCCGTGGAGTCGGCAGTCGTCGCCGATGGTCGCCGGCGTCGAGACGCGCCACGAGTCGTCGCTGACGTGGCCGTTTCGCGGGACGACGACGGGTTCTGCCTCGACCTCCTCGTTCTCGAGCAGTTCGGACATGACCTCTTCGGCGGCCTCCTCCTCGCCGATTCGGAGGAGTTGCTGGAGGTAGACGAAGACGAACACGATGGTCGGCATGGGGTTGCGGATGACTATCCACCCGTTCGCCTCGAACCCCTCCTCGATGTCCACGTCGTCGCCGATGTCGAGGTCGCCACTCACCATCAGGCGACCGCCGATGTGGACGCGTTCGCCGAGGTAGGCGTCGCGTCCGACGAGGACGTTGTCTTCGATGTCCGACCACATGTCGAGGCGGCAGTCGGCTTCGGCCTCGATGTGGCCGCCGAACTGCACGCGCTCGCCCGCGATGACGTTGTGACCGCGGACGCCGAACTCGACCGTACTTTGACCGCCGACGATGATGTCGCCGTCGGTCACGAGGTCGTGTTCCTCGACGGTGGTTCCGTCCGGAATCGAGAGTTCGTCCAACGGGTCCGAACCAAGCGGCACATCGGGGCGTACCGATTCAACCCTAATAAACGTCCGTCAGACAACTGACCGAAATCCGACAGTATCCGGGGGAGTTCTGATGGGTTTTTAAATGGCGCGGTCAAACGCGGGGGTATGACGACGCTCGCATTCGACGAGGACGGCGTGGACGTGGTGTACGAGGGGACGGAGTTCCGACTCTCGAAGGACCTCATCGAGGGAGCGACCGGCAAGTCCTACTTCGACGTGACCGACCACGAGGTACTCAAAATCGTCGAGAAGAACCCGGACCTGTCCGGTCAAGCCCGCCGCATCGGCGATATCATCAGGTAGCGCGGTCTCCCACTCGGGAACCCGGTCGGTCCAAGCCCTCGAATCGGGAGTTCCGCCGTCTCGAATCGGAACGGCTCGCCGCCGCAAGCGGGTCGCCTGCGACGCTATCAGGTAGCATTAAGGCGCAGGCGTCCCTCGGACCGACCATGAACCTGCCCGCCGACTTCGACCACCCCTCGTGGCTCACCGCGTTCGGAACGCTCGCCGGATACGGCGCGATTCTGCTGGCGATGTTCGTCGTCCTGTTCCTGCTGCCCTACGCCGTGTTCGTGGCGCTCGGGTGAGGGTCGGCCGCGACCGCCGACGAGCACGGGTCTGAACGAATACGTCGTGCGGACCGTTCTCCGTGCGGGGTGGAACTCGTCGTAACCCTCACGGTAGATGGGGGACGGTTTTTCTCGTGACGGAAAGCGCGTGGCAACGCGATTCCCTCTCTGCTCTCGACGGGGCGGCCACTCTGCACGGAACTGCGACGTGTTGGTCGTATTTGCCGAGGTCTGTTCGACCGACAGACATAACATCGGAAACTAGAAGGTTCGAGTAGGATGTCACGACGAGACACGACACACTCGGGGAGGGAATCCCCGTGAGCGCTCTCGACACCGTTCGCCGCGTCAGTGATTTCGCGAATCGGTACTTCGTGGTCTGGGTGTTGGCGGCCTCCGGTGTAGCGCTGGCCGTCCCGTCGGCGTTCACGTGGATAGAACCGTACATCACGCCGCTTCTGGGCGTCATCATGCTCGGGATGGGGCTGACGCTCCAACCCGACGACTTCCGGCGGTTGGTCGAACAACCGCGAGACGTCGCTATCGGGGCGGTCACGCAGTGGGTCGTCATGCCCGTGGCGGCGTACGCACTCACCGTCGCGCTGTCGCTGCCGACCGAACTCGCCATCGGCGTCGTTCTCGTCGGGGCCGCGCCGGGCGGCACCGCCTCGAACGTGATGACGTATCTCGGCAAGGGCGACGTGGCGCTCTCGGTCGCCATCACCACCGTGACCACGCTCGCCGCGCCCATCGTCATGCCGGCGTGGGTGGTCTTCCTCGCGGGCGAGCAGTTGAACGTCACCTTCGCACAGATGTTCTCCAGCATCGTGCAGGTGGTGTTCCTGCCGGTCGTCGCCGGGTTCGCGCTCCGGTACGTCCTCGACCGGGAGGCACCCGATATCGCCGAGGCCGGTCTCGACGTGTTCCCGGCGGTCAGCGTCGTCGCCATCGTGGCCATCGTCGCGGCGGTCGTGGGTCTGAGCAAGGCGACCATCCTCACCGCGGGCGCGGCGGTCGCGGTGGCGGTGGTCGCGCACAACGCTATCGGTCTCGGTACCGGTTACGGCGTGGGACGGCTTACCGGGATGTCGGAGGACCGCACACGGACCTGCGCGTTCGAGGTCGGTCTCCAGAACAGCGGTCTCGCCGTGGCACTGGCGACTTCGTTCTTCTCGCCCGCCGCGGCGCTCCCGCCAGCGCTGTTCAGCGTCTGGCACAACGTGACCGGTCCGGCGCTGGCCTCGTACTTCTCGCGCAACGAACCGGCGTCGAACGAGTCTGTCGCCCGCGTCCCGGGCGACGACTGACCCTCGCGGTCAAGACGCTTCTCGACGGTCGCGGTCACGTGAAAATCGGTTCCGTCGTCGGTAATCGACCGGAAAACGACGAGGAGAAGCGTCGTCAGTAAGAGCGCCGAATCAGGCGAACGTCTTCGAGATTTCCTCGTCCTCGTCCTCGGCGTCTATCTTCGCCTTGGCGTTCTCGAAGTCCTCCATCCGGATTTCGGTCCGGTCGTCGCGGATGGCGAACATCCCGGCCTCGGTACAGATGGCCTTGATGTCCGCGCCCGAAGCGTCCTCGGCGTCCTTGGCCAACTTGTCGAAGTCCACGTCGTCGCTGACGTTCATGTCGCGAGTGTGGATGCGGAATATCTTCTCGCGGCCTTCGAGGTTGGGCTTGGGCACTTCGATGAGACGGTCGAACCGGCCGGGGCGGAGGATGGCGCGGTCGAGCATGTCGAAGCGGTTGGTCGCGGCGATGATGCGGATGTCACCGCGCTCCTCGAAGCCGTCCATCTCGCTGAGGAGTTGCATCATCGTACGCTGGACCTCGGCGTCGCCCGAAGTCTTCGAGTCGGTGCGCTTGGCCGCGATGGCGTCGATTTCGTCGATGAAGAGCACGGCGGGTTCGTGCTGGCGAGCGACCTCGAAGAGGTCACGAACGAGTTTCGCGCCCTCGCCGATGAACTTGTGGACCAGTTCCGACCCGGCCATCTTGATGAAGGTGGCGTCGGTCTGGTTGGCGACGGCCTTCGCCAGCATCGTCTTGCCGGTCCCCGGCGGACCGTAGAGCAGGACACCGCTCGGCGGGTCGATACCGACCTCGCCGAACATCTCGGGACTCTCGAGGGGCATCTCGACCGTCTCGCGAACCTCCTTCATCTGCTCTTCGAGACCACCGATGTCCTCGTAGGTGACCTCGGGACTCTCCTCGACCTGCATGACGCGAGCGCGGACGTCGGTCTCGTTCTCCAGCGTCTTCACGATGGACAGCGAGTTGTTGACCGCGACCCGGTCGTCGGGTTCGAGGTCCTCGCGCATCTCGTCGGTCACTTCGGTGACCGCCTCTTGATTGTTGCCGTGCTGTTTGATAATGACGCCGTCGTCGGTGAGTTCCTGCACCGTGGCGACGAACAGCGGCGACTGCTTGAGTTTCTTGTTCTCGTGCGTCAGCCGTTCGAGCTTCTGCTGGTACTTGTTGTTCTCGGCGTTCGCATCCAGAAGCTTGTCACGCATCTCTTCGTTTTGCGACTCCAGAACCTCCAACCGCTCTTGAAGGGCTTCGATTTTGTCCTGCTGGGACGCGCTCTCCTCGTCGTAGGGGAGTTCGACGTCTTCCACAGTGTCGGTCATCACGACGCTCTAGGTCCCACCCTCATAAGAGGCTTCGGGTGATAGTGCCTATTGCCAACTAGTGGCGCGGTTCTTGGGCGGCGTGCTCTCACGTGTCGGTGCCGAATCATGCCTTCTAGTAATATACTGGAATGGGAAATATTATTACCCTGTATCCAAAAGTGGGGGTATAGCATGAGTGCGTCAGAAACTGCTCGACCCGAGGAAGGTCGCCTGACGGGGGAGAACGTGACCGAAGAGATACGCGACCTGCCGCCGAGCGCCAAACTCGTCGCCAAGGTCTTGGAGTACAACGACACGATGACCCAGAGCCAAATCGCCGAGGAGTCGCTGCTGCCCGACCGGACGGTCCGGTACGCGCTGAACCGACTGGACGACGAGGGAATCGTCACCTCCCGGTTCTCCTTCTCTGACGCTCGGAAACGCCTCTACACCCTAGACCTCGAATAAACCGCGTTACGGACCCCGACGGTCGGGAGCTTCGGGGTTATCGTACGTCGGTCTGTCGAGCGAATGTCCGATGTTTCGCCGTTCTGTGTTACTCGATTTCGTCTTCGTACCTTCCACAGAGAAGTGTCTCCGTCTGACCACCCATCAGACGTTTCTGTCTACTGGTTCCGTTCGTCTGCATCGATACTCCGCCGTCCGCCATCCACACGCATTTCACCTCCCCACACCTACGCGACCGTATGGACGCCGAAGACGTAGCCCGACTCATCGAACGGAACCTCGAAGACGCCGACGCGACGGTCAGTCATCCGCGCGGCCCCGAAGACGAGGACCACCTCGCGGCCACCGTCGTCTCGCCCGCGTTCGAGGGCGAGCGACTCGTTCAGCAACACGAGATGGTCTACGACGCGCTCGGCGACCACATGACCGAGGACATCCACGCGCTGGAACTGACGACCTCACGCCCGAGGAGTACGCCGAGCGCGAGGAGTGACCCGCCGGGAACGACGTGACCGCCGCCGTCCGCAACGAGGACCGTTCGCCGACCCGAGAGACCAAGGGTCCGGGCGGACGTAACGGAAGTATGGCACACCGAACGACCGACTCCCCCCGACGCGGTGGCGAGCGACTGCACAGTGCCGAACCGTTCTGCACTCCCTTCGACGCCAGCGCCGCCGGTACAGTGACGCCTCGACTATCTCCGCCTCTCGGGACGACTCATGCCGACGTTCGTTGAGCGGATTCAGACGGTCGAGGACGGTAACGTCGCCGAGTTCGGCCGACAGTTGGCCGACCGCATCGAGACGCTCGGCGACGCGCTCGAACTGCTCGAAGAGTGGACCGAAGCGAGTCGTGAGACCCGCGCCGAACTCTCTTCGAAGTACGACACGGCCAAGACCCTCGCCAGAGACGAGATTCGAGACGCCACCGACGAGGACGCCGACAGCCTCCCGGCCGAGGACCTGCTCGACCACCCCGCAGTGAACGACCAGACGAAACAGCGACTCCGCGAGTACAGCACGAAGCTCTTCGTCTACGTGAACGAGGAGCAGTCCTACGGCGAAGCGCGCACGGAAGTCGTCCGGTCGCTCGACGCCGAACTCGACCTCTACAAGCATCTACTGCCGGAACTACAGAGCGGAGCGACTAGCGTGGCGGACGCCCAGCAGAAGATAGCGCGGTTCGCGCGCGAGGATATCGGCCCGCCGAACCGGACCGCCGCGGACGTACTCCTCGAATCGGCAGTCGAGACCGACGAGTGAAAAAGAGTCGAGTGAACCGCGGTTAGAAGTTCGCCTGTGCGACTTCGGTCCGCTCTAACTCGCGGTTGTGCAACGCCTCACCCGTGTCGCGGTCGAAGACGTGAATCGCCTCCTCGGGGATTCGCGCGACGACTTCCTGTCCGCTCTCGACGTTCCGCATCCCGGAGACGGTGGCGATGAACGTCTCTACGTCGTCGTCCGGTGACTCCCCGCCGACTGCGCTGGAGAACGACAGGTAGACGTTGTTCTCGTTGCCCATCGGTTCGACGACGTCCACCTGCGTCCGGAAGTCGTGGGGACCGTCGCCCTCGCCGACGAGTTCGATGTCCTCGGGTCGGATGCCGAGGACGAGTCGGTCGTGGCCCTCCACGTCGGCGAGAACGTCGTCCGAGAGGGCGTACTCGAACTCCTCGGCGACGAGGCTGTCGCCCTCCAGGTCCACGTCGAAGAAGTTCATCGACGGTTCGCCGATGAACCCCGCGACGAAGACGTTCTCCGGTTCGTGGTAACACTCCAGCGGCGTACCGACCTGCTGGAGTTCGCCGTCGTTGAGGATGGCGATGCGGTCGCCCATGGTCATCGCCTCTGTCTGGTCGTGAGTGACGTACATCGTCGTCACGTCCAGTTCCTCCTGTAACCGCTGGAGTTCCGTCCGCATCTGTGAGCGGAGTTTCGCGTCCAGATTCGAGAGGGGTTCGTCCATCAGGAACACCTCGGGGTCGCGCACGATGGCGCGTCCGAGGGCGACCCGCTGTTGCTGACCGCCCGACAACTCGCCGGGTTTGCGGTCGAGCAACTCGGCGATGCCCATCATCGCGGCGGTCTGCTCGACCTGCGCGGCGATTTCGTCGTCGGGCATGTCGGTGGACTCCTCCAGCCCGAAGCTCATGTTCTCCCGCACGGTCATGTGGGGGTAGAGCGCGTACGACTGGAACACCATGGCGATGTCCCTCGCCGTCGGCGGTTCGTTGGTAATCGAGTGACCGCCGAGTCGGATGTCGCCCTGCGAGACCGTCTCCAGTCCGGCGACCATCCTGAGCGTCGTGGACTTGCCACAGCCCGAGGGACCGACCAGCACGAGGAACTCGCCGTCCTCGATTTCGACGGTGGCGTCGTTGACCGCGACGATACGGTCGCCGCCGTCGTCGAACCACTTCGTTACCCCGTCTAGGGTCAGTTCCGCCATCGTTCCGTCCTCCGTTGTAGAGTAGTGTAAAGCTTTGTTACGTGCATTGCTACGTTTCTCCCGCGACTCCTTTCGCGAACTGTTCGCCAAACATGACGTACACCAGCAGCGTCGGCAGGGCCGCGACGAACGCGCCCGCCATCTGCGTGTTGAACGACTCCACGATACCGCCCGTGAGGCTGTTGAGTGCGATAGTCACCGGGGCGGCCGCGCCGCCGCCCGACGGCAGGATGACCAGCGCGAACAGCAGGTCGTTCCATATCTGGGTGAACTGGTAGATGAGCGTCACCGCGAACATCGGCTTCGAGAGCGGCAGGACGATGTTGCGGTAGATGCTGAACACGCTGGCACCGTCGAGTCTCGCCGCCTCTATCATGTCGTCCGAGAGCGACCGGTAGTACCCCCGGAACAGCAGGAACGTGATGGGAATCCCGTACGCGACGTGTGTCACGATGAGGTTGATGATGCTCGCGTAGTGGTCGTGCATCAGCGGGAGTCCCCAGAGGAACGACAGCAGTTCCTGCGTGTTCACGATGGCGTAGAGCCTCGACAGCGGCACTAGCACCGCCTGATACGGGATGAAGATGCCCGCGACGAACAGCGCGACCAGCGGCATCTGGTACTTCCAGTCGATGGTCGTCAGTCCGTACGCGGCGATGCTCCCGAGACCCGCCGAGAGGACGGTTCCCGGAATCGCCAGCAGGAGGCTGTTTATCAGCGCGCCGGACATCGCGTCGAACGCTATCTGCCACGGTTCGAACGTGAACCCGCCGAAGATGGGCGGGAGGAACGGGACCGTCCGGTTGAACGCTTCGGTCGTCTTGAAGGCGGTCATCAGCCCCGCTTCCAGCGGTGCGAGGTAGAACCCGACCAGACCGGCGAGAACGGCGTAGAGCGCCACTCTGTTTCGGTCGGTCTCTCGCATCGCACGCTCGATTCGCTCCCTGCGCGTGTGGTCCTCCGGATTCGGATTGGCTGGCGGACTGCTCATAGCTCACCTCGTCGGTATTCGCTGTAGAGGTACGGTGTCACCACGGCCAGCGCCATGCCGAACAGCACGATGGCGATGGCGGACCCGTACGCCCAGTTGTTCGACCCGAACGCCTCCCGGAACATCAGCGTCGCGAGGATGTCCGCGGCCGGACCGGGGTTGTTGCCGAACATCACGTAGAGGAAGTCGAACGCCTTGAGCGCGAACACCATCAGCACCACCGCGGCGCTCATGGTGGACGCGCGAAGTTGCGGCAGGATGACTCGCCAGTACATCTTGACGGTACTCGCACCGTCCACCTTCGCGGCCTCGTAGTGAGAGGTCGGAATCGCGCGGAGTCCCGCGAGGTACACGACCATCGCGTACCCCGAGAACTGCCAGATGAGCGCGAAGATGACTGCCGCCAACTTGGTGTCGGGGTTCGAAATCCACTGCATCGTCAGGAAGTCGAGACCGAACTGGCGGAGCGTGACGTTTACCAACCCGATTTCCGGGTTGTACATCCACGCCCAGAACTTCGCCGTCACGACGAACGACAGGCTCATCGGCAGCAGATAGATTGTTCTGAAGGTGTTCTCGAACCGAATCTCTTGGTCCACGAGGATGGCCAGCAGCAGGCCGACGAGCAGGCAGACCGCGGTGAACGCCACCAACAGGACCAGCGTGTTCTGGGCCGCGGTCCAGAACGACGGGTCCGAGAACGCCTGACGGTACATCTCGAGGTCGAACTCCGAAATCGCGTACTCCGGCAGCAGTAGCCCCTCGAAGTCGGTCAGCGAGATGACGAGGTTCCACCCGATAGCTCCGTAGACGAAGAAACCCATCAACAGGAACGGCGGCAACCAGAACGGTAACGACTGGACGAAGTCGCTCGACAGGAGCGACCGCCCGGTCCGTGACTCGGATTCGGTCGGTTCGCCGCTGACGGTCGCTCCGCCGTCGGTGCGAAGCGCCGACGAACCGCCGGAATCCGCGGTCTGCTCGCCGCCTCCGGGATTGCGTTCTGACGAGGGTCGCGGACCGTGAGTCGGCTCACCGCCGTCCGTCCGAGGCTCCCCGCTCGTATCGTTTTCTCCGGGGGTTGTCCGTCGGAGTACGTCTCTGAGTCGTTGCATGTGAAAAAGGGACAGTTGAGGCTTCCTTCAGTTAAACGCCTGCTTCAGCTGCTCGTAGGTCTTGTCTACGTTCCAGTTCGACGTGAACGTGGACATCGCGTCGCCGTAGTTGCTCTTGATTTCCGGCGGGAGTGCGAGACCGTGTTCGATGGACTTGACCTGCGCCTCGGAGTTGGCGAACTCGTCCATCTGTCGGCTGAGGAACGGCCCGAACTTGTCCTTGGGGACGTCGGTCCGCGGCGGGATGGACCCCTTCTTGGGGTTGAACCGCTCCTGAGCGTCTACCGAGCCACAGTACTGCAGGAACTTCTTCGTGGCCTTCGGCGAAGGGTTGTTCTTCGGGAAGGGGAACGAGTCCATGTTGAGCGCGTAGATACCGTCGGTGCCGGGGAACGGTACCTGACCCCACTCGGACTCGAACTCGAAGCCGTCCTGCGAGCGGTACATGCCCGCGGCCCAGTCGCCCTGGTGGAAGAAGGCGGCTTCGCCGTTGATGATTTTCTTGTTCGCTTCGGTCCACGAGATGGAACCGGCGTCGTCGTTGAAGTAGTTCTTGTACTTCTTGACGATGCTGAGCGAGTCCTTGATGGCCTCCTTGTTCTCCTCGACCTTGCCCTCGGTGAAGGCGACGTAGGTGTCCTTCCCGTACTCGCCGAGCAGGACCTGCGCCCAGAGCTGAGAGGTGGACCACGCGGACTTGGTCTGGTGGGCCATCCCGACCGCGTCGGTGTTGTTCTCGACCTTCTTCATCGCCGCCACGACGTCGCTGGGTTTCGAGATGGACAACGGGTCCACACCCGCTTCTTCGACGACGCTCTTGTTGAAGAAGAGGTTGTTGAGGCGGTGGATGTTGAGGGGGACCGTGACGAACTTCCCGCCGGGCTTGGCGGCGTCCTTCGGTCCCTGCTTGTACGCGCTCTTCATGCCGTTCTTCGACCAGACCGAGTCGCCGATGTCCTTGAGTTTGTCGGCATCGACGAACGGCTGGAGGTGCGCGCCGGGCCACGCCTGCCACGAACTCGGCGGGTCGTTGTTCAGCACCCGCTTCTTGATGACCGTCTTGAGGTTCTGACCGCCACCGCCGGGGACGGGATTCTGGTTGACCTCGATGTCGGGGTGCTTCTCCTTGAAGCCCTCGAACAGCGCGGTCACGGCCTTGTTACCGTCGCCGCCGGTCCACCAGTGCTGAACCTCGAGCTTGTTGTAGTCGGTCGCCTGCTCGGTCGTCGTTTCCTCGTCGGACCCGTCCGACTCGGTCGTCGATTCGTCCTCCGTCGTCGTCGCTTCGCCGTCGCCGCCGCCACCCATGCAACCGGCCAGTCCGGTGACACCGATGGTACCAGCACCGGCTACTTTGAGATAGTCGCGTCGAGAAACGTCGGAACCTTCGTTGGCATCTGTCATACTGTAGGCCTAGATGTGTGCATCAGCCAGAAGCCACTTAAAGGTTGTTAAAATTAATGCAGTATCGAGTAAACATCGGACCAGTAACAGCTAGCACTCTGCTTTCTGCCGGTTATCGAAAAAAAGGAGACCGTCCGCTTAACAGACGTCGTCCGAACAGGCGCAATCGGTGGAGTACACGTAGCAATCCGTGCAGTTTTGGTCGCAGTTGTACGTGTTCTGCTTCTTGTAGTTCTCCGAACAACACTCCTCGACGCAGCTCGTGTAACTACACCCCTGCGGGGTCACTCCCGAGTCGGTGACGATGAACCGCTTGTCGCCGTTCTTCGGTTCGACGAGCGCGTAGGCTTCGTCGCGCTCCGGTTGGACGTACAGGCCGATGTCGTGGGTGTCGCTACTCGTGGACGCCATACCCAGCGCGGTCACCGTCCCCTCCTCCACGGTACCGGTAACGCCAGCGAGTCGGTCTTCCGCGGTCGGTTCCAGTCCGGTCACGTCCGGGTCGATGCCGAGGCTCACCTCGTCGAAGTCGAATCCTTTGCTGACGAACCCGGCGTCCACCAACTGTTGACGAACTCCTTCGCCGTGTTGTTCGAACGCGACTCGCAGTCTGCGCTCGTTGCCGTAGTTACGGGCGAGTCGGTCGGATTCGGCGACGACGGTTCCGGTCGTCGTGGTCAGTCCGGTCCCGACGACGGCAGTCGCACCGATAGTCTTGAGGACGCTTCGCCGGTCGAGCCGCTTGTTATCACCCTGCATGCACACGTGGTTATGCTCCCCGAGAGTTTAAATCTATGCTAGGATACTAGAAATAAAAATTGGCGAGTCTTTACAGACACTCTATCACGAGATAGCCAGTTTACCGTCGTCTATATCAGTACGCGGAGTCCAACCGTCACGGTCCCAGTCAGTACGGTACCGGCGTCGCCAACAGTCGTCGAACGAAGATACGCTTCCTCTCGGAGGGCCTCCGGACTGCCGTCGCGCTCCCGAGCGCGTTCCGGAGGGTTTTACGCCCGGAGGGGACCAACTTCGACGCGTATGACTAACGACGAGGACTACCGGATAGAGGAGGACAGTCTCGGAGAGATGCAGGTCCCGACGGACGCCTACTGGGGCGCACAGACCCAGCGCGCGCTCCAGAACTTCCCCATCTCGGGAATCACGTTCGGTCGCCGGTTCGTCCGCGCGCTCGGAGTCGTCAAGAAGGCCGCCGCGCAGGCCAACCGGGACCTCGAACTGATTCCCGAGGACAAGGCCGACGCCATCGTGGAGGCCGCCGACGAGGTCATCGAGGGCCGCCACGACGACCAGTTCCCGGTGGACGTGTTCCAGACCGGGTCGGGCACCTCCACGAACATGAACGCCAACGAGGTCATCGCCAACCGCGCCACCGAAATCTACGGCGGTGAGGTCGGGACCCGCGAGATTCACCCCAACGACCACGTCAACTTCGGCCAGTCCAGCAACGACGTGATTCCCACCGCGATGCACGTCGCGTCGCTGGAAGCCGTCGAGAAGGACCTGCTCCCGGCGCTCGACGCGCTCCGCGAGGCGCTCGAAGCCAAGGAAGAGGAGTTCGACGGCGTGGTCAAGACCGGTCGCACTCACCTGCAGGACGCCACGCCGGTCCGCCTCGGACAGGAGTTCGGCGGCTACCGGACGCAGGTCGAGAAGGGTCTCTCCCGAATCGATTACGTGCGCGACCACCTCTCGGAACTCGCGCTCGGGGGCACCGCGGTCGGGACGGGTCTCAACACCCATCCGGACTTCCCGGAGAAGGCGGCCGAGTACATCTCCGAGGAGACCGGCGTCGAGTTCCGCGAGGCCGACAACCACTTCGAGGCGCAGGCCGCCCACGACGCGATGTCCGAGGCCCACGGCGCGCTCCGGACCATCGCGGGGTCGCTCAACAAGATAGCCAACGACCTCCGCCTGCTGGCCTCCGGCCCGCGGAACGGTCTCGGCGAACTCGAACAACCCGAGAACCAGCCCGGGAGTTCCATCATGCCCGGCAAAATCAACCCCGTGGTCGCCGAGGCGGTCAATCAGGTCCACAAGCAGGTCGTGGGCAACGACGCCGCCGTGAGCGCCGGGGCCGCCGAGGGCCAGATAGACCTCAACCTCTACAAACCGGTCCTCGCCCACAACTTCCTCCAGTCCGCGGAGATGCTCGCCAACGCCTCGGAGGTGTTCGGCGAGAAGTTCGTCCGGAAACTGGAGGCCAACGAGGAACACTGCGAGGAGCAGGTCGAACAGAGCATGGCACTGGCCACCGCGCTCAACCCCCACATCGGCTACGACAAGGCCAGCGACGCCGCCAAGACCGCCCTGAAGGAGGGCAAGACGGTCAAGCAAGTCGTCGTCGAGAAGGGCTACCTCAGCGAGGAGGAAGCCGAGGAGGTCATCGACCCCGAGGCGATGACCCATCGCGGCATCCTCGGTCGCGACGACTGAGGACCCCCGCCACCAGTTACCCCGTTTTTCTTTCTGAAACCGAACTCGAAGACGACACGGGGACCAGTTCGACGGCGACACCTCCGATTCCGAATCGGCGGACGACGACAGGGACTCGCGGCTTCGAAACGCCCGCCACTCGTATCAGTCAGGCGACCGTGTCATCACGCATGAGCGACCGGGATACCGCTTCCTTCAAAATGACGCGGAACGAGGCACGAGTGGTCATCGCCGCGCTGTCCGACGAGGAGATGACCGCATCCGGCGACCGCGGCATGCGAATCCAGAACGTGCAGGACCACCTCGCGGCCGAGTTCGACTTCGACGAACACCGCGGCGTCGAGAAGGGCGAGATGGCGGCGGGCGACGACACCGGATGGCTCGACAACGACGCTATCTTCGGTAGTAACGACCCCGACGACACCGAGCGACTCGAACTCTCCCGCGCGGAGGCCACCGCGGTGACCGACGCGCTCGCCGCCTTCGAGTTAGACGAAGACCACGAGAACGCCGGGACCGCCGAGAACGTGCGCGAGCGAATCGAGAACGCGTTCGAGGGGCGGTAGCTCAGACCGGGAGCGCGGCCGTAATCGCGCCGGCGACCGTCCCGACCGCGGTCTCCCAGACCGAGAACCCGGTGAGGATGGACAACACGGTGTCGAGACCGAAGAACAGGAACAGCAACGCGCCGCCGTAGTGGGCCTTCCGCACGTCGAACTTGCCCGAGAACTTGTGGAAGAAGAACGCGTTGGCGATGCTGACCGGGATGATGGCCAACATCTCGCCCGCCCAAATCGCGGGTTCGGCCCCGAACCGGACCGCCAGTCCGATGGTGACGAGTTGGGTCTTGTCGCCGAACTCCCCCGCCGCCATCATGGCGAAGATGGGGAGGTAGCCGCCGACGACGTTCGGAACCTCGCGGCCCATCACCGACACGTCGAGTTCGTTCGCGGCCGCGACGCCCCCGTCGGTCTCCGCGACGGACTCGCCCGGTTCCGGGGCGGACCGAACGAGGAGGACGGCGAACGTGAGGAACAGGACGGCGGTGAACACGTCGAGGTAGACGGTGGGGAGCGCACCCTTCAGCGCGCTACCCAGCCAGATTTCCAGCGCGGTCCACCCGGCGAACGCGCTCCCGGCCGCGGCGACGACGCCCCACGGGTTGTAGCGCGTGGAGAGTCCCGCGATGATGAACTGGACCTTCTCGCCGGGGAGGACGGCCAACTGCGCGGTGAACGCCACCACGAGGATTTCGAGCCATCCGGTCATCGAGTTGGCACCTCCGCAGGAGGGTCGGGCGGTCGGTAGCGAGAGGGAACCGCAGTTCCAGAGACCATCGTTGGGAGGAATTAGACGAGTCTAAAGTAAAAGTCCTTCCCTTCTAAATAGTATTTTGGCCGCGAAACGGTGGGCGAAGTCGGGCGAACAAGACTGGGGCGAAACTGCACGGGGACCGAACTACCAGTTCCGACTGCTTTCGAGGTAGAGGTGGCCGAATGCGAGACCGAACAGCGGAATCGCGCCCGCGGCGAGTCCGGCGGAGACGACCCCGCTCGCCAGCGTTCCCCGGCCGAACAGGCCGGACAGCACGTTCGACGCGCCGACGAGCGCGAGGTAGGTGAACGCGACCGCGAACAGTTTCCCCACGTTCCCGCGACTCGCGCGCCAACTCGCTCTGAGGCTGGCGAGCGGTCCCTTCCCGTCGATGACGCAGGCCGGGTACGCCAACACGAGTCGGTGAAAGAGATAGACGCCGGGCAGGACGAGAAGCAGGAACCCGACCGCCGTGACCAGCCACATCAGGACCGCCGTGACGATTAACGCCGGGAGGCGGGTCGCGGTGCTGGTGATGCTATCGACCAGCGACGTCGGACGCTCCTCGACGGCGGCGTCGGCGTTCGCGTAGGTGACGCCCCAGACGAGCGCGACAGCGAGAGCGAGCGCGACGTACACCGGCCACGCCCAGTCGGCGACCTGAGGGGGTTCGCCGACTGCGGTCCGCGAGACGCCGTCCGGCGTGACGACAGTGAGGACCGAGACGACGAACACGAGACCGACGAGTTCGGGCCTGTCGGTCAACGCGTGCCACGACCACCGGAGGGTATCGACCGCGTCGAGTTTCCGGACGTGAACCCGGCGTGACGAGGCGGACCGCTCGGTGGAAGAACCCCGGTCCGGCGAGGTATCTCGGCCAGCCGAGGTGTCGCGGTCCTTCGAAGTATCTCCCTCGGTCGGAGTATCCCGGTCCGGCGAGACACTCCGGTCGGTCGAGAGACTATCCTCGCGCTCGCTTCCCATACGTTGAGCTTCACGAACGGCCGACATAAATCTCCGGGAGGTCAGTCGGTCGGCTCCCCGCTTCCGATTCCCTCCCGCGCGACGCGGACGCTGGCCCGCTCGACGAACTCGTCGGGCAGTCGGTCTATCTCACCTGCCTGCACCCGCCGGAGGTTGGCGTAGAGACAGTCCGCCGCGAGCACTTCCTCGTGCGTTCCCTGCTGGACGATGCGCCCGTCTTCGACGACGAGAATCGCGTCGGCGTCACGCACCGTCGAGAGGCGGTGGGCGACGACGAACATCGTGCGGTCGGCCGCGATTTCGTCGATGGACCGCTGGATGAGCATCTCGGTCTCGGTGTCCACCGCGGGCCTTGGCGAATCAGCAGCAGTGTCCGGGAGTGTTCTGCGACACCGCCAGTTGCTTTCTTCCGACTGGCCGTCGTCCTGACAGGCGATGTTGTTCGGTGGACTGCTCGGCCTCCTCAAATTCGCCCTGCTCCTGATAGCCGCGGTCCTCGTCGTCGTCGCAGTCACGCTCGTCGGACTACTGTTGGGCGTCCGCCGAGCGGCGACGGCGGGCCACCTCCGGGCCGTCGCCGAGTAGACGGTCTTCCTGTTGTTCGTCGCCGGAATCGAACTGGTGGTCGCGTTCGTCGTTCCCGCGCTCCTCTTCTCCGTCGTGGACTCGCTTCTCTGGTGAAGTCGGGTCGTGACCTGAACCGGGGACGAGACTGCTCGGAGCGTACCCGCCGCCGTTGCGAGCGCAGACGGGGAACTTATCGGACGCGAGGGAGTTTCCCCATGCATGGAAGTGTTGAATCCGCGCGTCCGCCTCGCCTGGGGCGTCGGCGCAGTAGTGACCGCAGTCGTCGTGGGTGTCGTCGCGACAGTGATAGACCGATTCGCACTCGGCGTCGGCGTCTGGGTCGGACTGGCCGTCGCGGCCGTGGCGCTCGCGCTGGGGGTGTTCTTCGCGGTCCTCAGGTATCGCGTCTGGCGATTCGAGGTGCGCGAGGACGACCTCTACCTCGAACGCGGCGTCCTAACGCGGGTGAACACGGTCGTCCCCTTCGTCCGCGTCCAGCACGTCGATACCCAGCGCGGTCCGGTCGAGCGCACGCTCGGACTGGCGAGCGTCGTGGTCTACACCGCCGGGTCCCGCGGCGCGGACGTGACGATTCCGGGGCTGACGCCCGAACGCGCCGACGACCTGCAGGAGCAACTCCGTCGCCTCGCCATCGAGAGCGAGCGCGAGTCCGACGCGGTATGAAGCTTCACCCGATATCCATTCCCTACCGGGCGCTCTCGCGGGGCATCAGCGTCGGCATCATGCTGTTCTTCGTCGGCCAATCGCTGACGGGGACCGACGTCCTCCCCTTCCCGCTGGCGGGACCGGCGCTGGTCGGTCTCGCGGCCCTCGGCGTCGTCGCCGCCGCGCTCTGGCAGGTCGCCTACTACCGCCGGTTCGAGTACGAACTCACCGACGAGGGTCTCGAAATCGCCTCGGGAGTCGTCTCGCGGCGCAACCGCGAGATTCCGCTCGGTCGCATCCAGAACGTGGACATCTCGCGTAACGTGGTCCAGCGCGCGCTCGGCGTCTCGGTCCTCGACCTCGAGACAGCGGGCGGCGGCGGGACCGAGGCCAGCCTCCGGTACGTCGGCTACGACGAGGCCAAGCGCCTCCAGCGCGAGATTCAGCGCCGCAAGCGGGGCGAGGAATCAGAAGACGGACCCGACGCCGCGACTGCCGACGAGCGCGACGAGACCGAGGAACTCTTCGAACTCCGGACCGAGGAACTGGCCCTGTTGAGCGCGCTCTCGTTCGACTTCCGGTACGTCTCGCTGCTCGCGTTCGGCCCGGCCGCGCTCCCGTTCGTGCCCGGCGTGGCGGAACTCGCGGTGTTCGGCGGTCTCGTGCTGGCGGCGTTCCTCACGGTCGCGCTCTGGGCGGTCAGCGCCGCGGTCACGTTCGCCCGATACTACGGCTTCCGACTCACGCGCGTCGGCGACGAACTCCGGTACGAGCGCGGCCTGCTCCAGCGATACGACGGGTCGATTCCGCTGGCCAAAGTCCAGACGCTCACGCTCGACGCCAACCTCCTGATGCGGCGGTTCGGCTACGCCACGCTCGCCGTCGAGACGGCGGGCTACGGGCCGGGACAGTCGCCCTCGCAGGGGTCCGAGGCCGCGATTCCGCTGGCGACCCGCGAGCGAGTGCTTCGACTCGCCCGCGAGGTGGAGACGTTCGACCTGCCGGCGTTCGAGCGCCCGCCCGAGCGAGCGCGGACCCGGTACGCGATTCGGTTCGCGCTGGGCGTCGCTGCACTGGTCGGCGTGCTGGCGGTCCTCTGGCTAATCACCGGGCAATCGGTCGCGTGGTACGTCCCGTTCACCCCGCTCGCACTCGTCCTCCTCGCCCCCGTGGCGGCCCACCTCAAGTGGCGCAACCGCGGCTACGCGACGGGCGAAGACCACGTCTTCACGCGAAACGGGTTCTGGACGCGGACGACGAAGGTGGTGCCCTACTACCGGGTCCAAACCGTCATCCAGACCCAGACGCTCTTCCAGCGACGGAAACGGTGGCAGTTGGCCGACGTCGTAATCGACACCGCGAGTTCTGCGGGCGGCGCGGCCGCGGCGGTGGACCTGAACGCCGCGGACGCGACGGCGTTGCGGGAGTTCGTCGGCGAGAAGCTACAGGACCGTCTGGCGGAACGGCGGACCGAAGACGCCGGGTTGGGCGGTCGCTCCGACCCGGAGTGACCGTCGGGCACACGCGGCGACCGAGTCACCTCCGAAACACACTTGTCATACCGATACCACTTCTCCGCCGTGAGTCGGTCAAGACGTGACTTGCTCGCGACGCTAACCACCGCGGTCGGCGTCGGTCTCGGCGGATGCGCGTCCCCCGAGCAGTCTGAACCCGAGGTGACGACTGGTTTCGACTCGACGGAGACAGTTCCGACAGCAACGTCCCCGGCAGAGACATCTGAGACGCAAGGACTCCGAACCGAGACGCGGACCGCGTCCGAATCGACGGAAGCACGCTCCGAGACGGCGGAGCGACGGTCAGAATCCTCGAAGAGCGCGACGACCGCGCCCACGTCGGCGAAACTTCGGCGCGTCTCGGTCGCTGACGTCGCGGCCGCACCGGACGGAACGGACCTGTCGTTCGCGGTCGAGGTGGTCGAGCAGACCGTCACCACCGAATCGACCGCGGTCGTCCGCGTGTCCGTGACGAACGAGGCGGCGGACGCGCGACAGGTCGGGTCGGGCCACCGGCCCGCGTTTTCGGCCGTCTACAGCGAGAATCAGGACCCCGGTCTCGCCCTGCTCGCTCCGGGGTCGTTCTACGAGCGTCCCCGGGACTACGAGCGCGTCGCGTCCGACTGCTGGCGGCCGGACGTCACCGTCTCGATTGCTGCGGTGATGGAACACGTGACGCTCGACCCCGGAGAGACCGCGTCGGTCGAGGTCCGCGTCTGGGGGAGTCCGCTGAACGAGGGCGACTGTCTCCCGAGGGGGACGTATCGTTTCGCGGAGAGCTACGAAATAGAGAATCGAACCGAACCGCCGGTAACCACCTTCGAGTGGGACGGGTTCACGCTTCGCGTCGAGTCGCCGTAGCGGTCGTCGGTTCGACGCTCGCCGAGACTGAACGGTTTTTTACCCTTCGCGGTCCCAGTGGCGAGTAATGACCGAACACGACTACGAGGAACTCGGCCTCGTCGCGGGACTGGAGATTCACCAGCAACTCGACACCGAGACCAAACTGTTCTGCAACTGTCCGACCGAACTCCGGGAAACCGAGGAGGCCGACCACCGGTTCACGCGCTTCCTCCACCCGACCAAGAGCGAACTGGGCGAGATAGACGAGGCGGCGCTCGAAGAGAGCCGCGTGGACCGCGAGTTCGAGTACCTCTCGTACGACACCACCTGCCTGGTCGAGGAGGACGACGAACCGCCACACCGACTGGACGACGAGGCCCAAGAGGTCGTGCTCGAAATCGCGCAACTGCTGGACATGGACGTGGTGGACCAAGCCCACGTCATGCGCAAAATCGTCGTGGACGGGTCGAACACGTCGGGGTTCCAGCGCTCGACGCTGATGGCCTCCGACGGCGAGATTTCGACCAGCGACGGCGCGGTCGGCATCGAGGACCTGATGCTCGAAGAGGAGAGCGCCCAGCGCGTCGAGGAGCGCGAGGACGGCGTCCTATACAGCCTCGACCGCCTCGGTATCCCGCTGGTCGAAATCGGCACCAAGCCCGACATCCGGTCGCCCGCGCAGGCCCGCGAGGCCGCCGAGACCATCGGGATGCTCCTGCGCTCGACCGGCAAGGTCAAGCGCGGTCTGGGCACCATCCGGCAGGACGTGAACATCTCCATCGAGGAGG
The DNA here is from genome assembly GCF_010747475.1 of Halorussus sp. MSC15.2. Lineage (NCBI taxonomy): Archaea > Methanobacteriati > Methanobacteriota > Halobacteria > Halobacteriales > Haladaptataceae > Halorussus > Halorussus sp. MSC15.2. Next base: position 328,828 of record NZ_VSLZ01000002.1, read on the forward strand.
GCGCTCGCGTGGAGGTCAAAGGCGTCCAGAGCCTCGACGACATCGACGACCTCGTCGAGAACGAGGTCCACCGGCAGGTCCGCCTGCTCGAACTCCGCGACGAACTCCGCGAGCGCGACGCCAGCGTGGGCGACGTGCAGGACGTGACCGACGCCTTCGCAGACACCGACTCGGGCGTCATCCGCGGCGCGCTGGACTCTGGCGGGAAGGTCACGGCGGTCCCCCTCTACGGCTTCGACGGACTGGTCGGCGCGGAGATTCAACCGGACCGCCGCCTCGGCACGGAACTCTCCGACCACGCTAAGCGCCACGGCGCTGGCGGCATCTTCCACACCGACGAACTCCCGGCCTACGGCGTGACCGAGGAGGAGGTCGCGGCCCTCCGCGAGGCGGTCGGCGCGGGCGAACAGGACGCGGTGGCCATCGTCGCCGCCGACCCCGAGACCGCCGACCTCGCCATCGACGCCGCCGCGGAGCGGGCCGAGACCGCCCTCGACGGTGTTCCCGAGGAGACCCGCGGCGCGAACGAGGACGGCACCACGCGCTACCTCCGCCCGCTTCCCGGTGCGGCCCGGATGTACCCCGAGACCGACGTGCCGCCGGTCGAACCCGACCCGAGCGAGGTCGAGACGCCCGAACTCCTGACCGAGAAGGTCGAGCGCTATCAGGACGAGTACGGTCTCGACGCCGGACTCGCCGAGCAGGTCGCGTACGGCCAGCGCATGCCCCTCTTCGAACGCGCCGTCGCGGAATTGGGCGCGGACGCCACGCTCGCCGCCCAGACCGTCGAGAGCACGGTCACGGAACTCCGGCGCGACGACGTGCCCGTCGAGAACCTGTCCGAGGACCACTTCCTCGGGACGCTCGAACTGGTCGCCGCGGGCGAGACGGCGAAGGGGAACGTCGGCGAGGTGCTGACCGCGCTCGCCGAGAACCCGGACCTGACCGCCGCGGAAGCCGTCGAGCAGGAGGGCCTCGGCAGCGCGGCCGAGGACGAGGTCCGCGAGTCCGTGGTCGAGGTCGTGGAGCGCAACGAGGGACAGGTCGAAGAGCAGGGCATGCAGGCGTTCTCGGGACTGATGGGCGAGGCGATGGGCGCGCTCGGCGGCAAGGCCGACGGCGACCTCGTGAGCGAGATTCTCCGCGAGGAGATTCAGAAGCGCGCCTGAGACCTATCCACGGCTTTGACTCCGGTCGTCCCGTGAGAGAGTACCCTAACTCCGCACCCTCTGTTGACTACTCTACTCTCCCAACGACGAACTGACGACGAGTCGAGGAGCCTCACCGACGATTTCGATTGCTAACTGAGTACCACCAGTTCCACAGATTCGATTCGGGATACCGGATGGAGTCCGTGATATCATCATCTGCGTTCGGCGTTCGTAACGTACGACTGCAACGGTTCCCACCACCGCCACCGCACGACGAACAGGACTCCACCGAATACCGAACCGTAGAAAACGTAGGCCACTTGGTCCGTCGTCAACCCGTAAACCGGCAGGACGAATCCGACGAAGACCAACAGTAGGAGACGAACGGGAACGAACTCACCACGGGACATAGTCCATATTTCGACGTGGTCGGTCAAGAATATTATGACGGGGTAAACACGGACGACAGGTCCGGTCAGAGATGCGGCCGAGTCTCGAACGGGGACGACGTCGGACGCGTGGTGTTCGGAGTTACAGCGGGGCGTACCGCCGAACGCCCGAGACGAACTCGCGGGAGACGACCGACCATCGGGGGTCGCTGACCCGGCGCGAGAGCTTGTAGGCCACCCAGACCAGCAGGACCGCGAAGGCGGCGTCGGTCACCCAGTGGACGCCGAGGTAGAGCGTCGAGAACACGATGGCGACCGCGAGCACCGTCGCGGTGTAAGCGTACCGGGTGTCGGCTTTCTGGGCGTAGAGCGCGGCCAGCACCGACAGGCCGGTGTGGAGGCTCGGGAACGCCTTCACGAGCGTGTCCGTCGAGAAGATGCCGTACTGGATGGCGGGGCTGAGTTCGTACATCAGGGGTTCGACCGTCGAGAGGTACAGCGACGACACCTTCACCGGGAACAGGAGGAAGAACGGCACCGCCGTCACGACGACGATGATGTACGCCAGCGCGTAGCGGTGGGCCTCCTCCTCGTCGTGAGCCTTCAGCTTGAAGTACGTGAACAGCACGATGAACGGGAATCCGACGAGGTACACGCCGGTCGCCAGCACCGTGAGCGGGACGACCGCGAAGGCTTGGAACGCCGCGACGGTCGCGCCCTCGACGGCGTAGATGGCCCCGGTGAACGTCCGGGCGACGTGGAAGTGGAGCGCGAGCGTGTTCACGATTTCCGTGACGACCCACGCCACGCCGAGATACTTCCAGTCGGTCTTCAGGAAGTCCACGAGGAGCGTGCGGAAGCGCTCGTCCGGGAGGAAGAGTCGCTTGCCCACGAGCATGGCCGCGATGCTCGGGACCGCGACGAGGAGGGTGAACTGCGTACCGAGAGGCAGGGAGGCAAACATAGTCGTGGATAGGTTACGAACCGATAGGATAAAAGATTTGACTTTCTGCCCGGGAACGCGACGTAGACCGTGTTATGTGATAGTTTAGCACTACTCGAACCCCCCGCTGTTCTCACTGCAGAAAGTATCGTGAGCGAGGGTGAAAACCGTTCGGGCGAAACGCCTACTCGTGGTCCGGAGTCGCAGGATTCTCGTCTGATTTCTTACCGTCGGCGGCGTGGTAGATGGCTCGCCGGAGGACGCCCCGAAGCGTCCGGACCTCCCGGCCCGTCGGGTGGGCGCGACCGAAGAGTCGTCGGACGAGTCGGAGCGTCTTCGCACGCTTCTCCTCGGGGTGGTCGATTGCGTTCAGGAACTCGCCGAAGTGGTCGTAGAACCCCTCGATTTCGGTCTCGTCGGCGCGCTCGCGCACCACGTCGGGGAGTTGCGTCTCCTCGACGGTGAGGTCCCGGAGTTCGTAGAGGGTGACGGTCGCTGCCTGTCCCAGATTCAGCGACGAATAGTCGGAACTGGCGGGTATCGAACACACCTCGTCCACGCGAGCCATCTCGTCGTTGGTCAGGCCGTTGTCCTCGCGGCCGAAGACGAGGACGGTCGGGGCCTCGACGTCCCGGAGGCTGTCGGCCAACTCGTCGGGGGTCTTGAAGGGGAAGCGCCGGTGCTTGCGAGCGTCCTCGTTGGTCGTCGCGGTCAGACCGACCGTGTGGTAGTTCTCCACGAGGTGGTCGAACGTCACGTCGTCGTAGTTCGGGAGGATGTCCTCGCGGGCCTGCCCGGCGAAGCCGTACGCCTCGCTGTCGCGGCCGAACTCCGGCGGGTTCACCAGTTTGAGGTCGTGCATGCCGAAGTTCTTCATGGCCCGCGCGATGGTCCCGATGTTACCGGGCGTCTTCGGTTCCACGACGGCGACTGCGGGCGGCTTCATGAAGGGTAGTCCCGGCCCAAGTCGAGGTCGTCGAGGTCCTCGTCGCCTCCTTCGGCGCTTTCGTCGGCGGTTTCGCTTCCGTCCCCGCTCTCGCCCTCGTCCATGTTCCGGAGGTCGATACGCTTCTGCTCGTCCTCAGGGACGTCGACGTTCAGTTCCTCCTGGTCGGGTTCGGGCGGTTCCGGAACGTCCTCGGGGTCGGTCTCGACGTGCTCGACGCCGCCGTACCCATCCGGCGCGCGTCCCCCGTCGAGGAACCACTCGTGGAACTCGTCCTGTAGCTCCTGTTCGCCCTTGAACTGACTGCCGCCCGCCTCGCTGAACCAGTAGAGGAAGTCGGGTTCGTGGTCCGCGCAGAGGACCACCTCGCCGAGCGCCTCGCCGTAGACGACCTCCGCGACGTTGCACTCGTGAACGTTCTCGTCGCCGTGGATGAGCCAACAGGCGTCGCACGGCGCGTTGACCAGCGCCTGCAACCGAATCAGTCGCTTGCGGGGACCCTTCGGAATCTCGTCCATCGGCCGGAACTCGCCGTCCTCGGTGAACACCTCGTCCTCGTCGAACCGCCAGCCGCGAAGCCCGATGCTGACTTTGCCCATTTGCTCGGTAGGTTGGGGTTCGGAGGTGAAAAAGAGCGCGTTCTACGCGCGTCTCGTCAGTCTCGGAGTGCGGTCGTCACGTGCCCGAGCAGTAGCTAGCTACTCCTTGAGCCGAGGAGTTACCGCACAGCGCCGCGACCGCACCGCGACAGCCTCGCACCTCCCTAACCGCTTGCGCTTCTCAGTCGCTACGCTCCTCGCGATGCTCACCCTCGCGCGGTAGACGCGATGGGGGCGCGCCAGCGCACGCCGACGTAGAGGTCTGTCAGTCTCTAAGCAACCCACCCATACGAAAGGTATCCAACAGGTTTCGTGGAGAACGGAATACCTCAATCGGCGAACTGGTCGATGGTCGTCGCTTGCGAGCCGTCGTCCATCTCGCGTTCGAGGTCGTCGGGGTGAGGGGCGGGGAACGTGAGGGCCGGGTCGAACCACGAGACCTGTCTGGTGATGTCCTCGATTTCGTGGAAGACGGGTTCGTCGTCGCCCGTCCCGGTGACGGTACACCACGCCTCGGTCCGGGTGATAGCGACGAACGCCTCGTTGCGCCGCTGGACGAGGTCCGCGCGCCGCGAGTCGTCTTCGACGTGTTCGACGCCGAGGACGTACACCATCGCGGCCTGATTCCCCTTCGCGCGGTTGACCCGCGAGACGGTGACCGCGCCCTCCTCGGCGAACACGTCCTTGCTCCCCTCCCAGACGAGGTTCGCGGTCACGCCGCGGGCGTCGAGCGCGTCGGCCAGACGCTCGCCGGTCTGCTTGGAGGTCCAGTACTCGCCGAGGGGGACCGCCATGATTCGCTCGGGGGCGAGAGCGTGGTCGGCCACGTCCTCGGCGATGCGGTCGGCCACCCACTCGATTTCGTCGTCGCGGTCGGCGAACGACTGGAACGTGGCGAACGGACTGGCCGCCGTCTCGTCAGCGAGGGGATGGGGCGAGTGTTCCGACGGCCGGACCAGTTCGACCGGTTCGCCGTACTTCCGGAAGTCACCGGATTCGACCTCGTAGCCGACGTTCTCCCAGCCCTCCTTGGTCGTGATGGCCTGCACCGCGCCGCCGTCGCGGAGGAGACCCATCCCGAGCGCGTGGGCCAGCATCAGGACCGACCGCGGGGTCCGGTAGGCCTTCCGCATAATCTGGCTCTTCTGGACGCCGCCCTCGTAGGACCCCCGCAGGTCCACGACCGGGTCGCCCGCCTCGTCGGTGCCGAAGACGTTCGTCGGACTCGGCGCGGAGAGCGTCTGGAGGTTCTGGGCCTCGTCGTACGCCCAGACGAGTCGCTTGGGCAGGCGGAGCGCGGCCCGACAGAGCTTGTAGAAACCGGGGTCGAAGTCCTGTGCCTCGTCGATGAGGATGGCGTCGTAGGACTCCTGCACGACGCCCTCCTCCAGCACTTCGAGACAGCACGAGTGGAGCAGGTTGCCGTCCTCGTCGTCGAACTCGTCCTGCGCGTCGCCGTAGGTCCGGGGCGTGACGCCCGCCTCCTGCGCGATGCGGTAGTAGAGACCGTGGCGCTTCCGGCCGCCCCACCCGTGGAAGACGTGGAACTTCTCCCAGTTCGGGTCGGCGTCGTCGGACGTGAAGAACGCGTAGTAGCGCTCTACCTTCTCGGTGATGGTCTCGTAGAGGCTCCGGGTCTGGAACGTGAGCGCGATGTCCCACTCGGGGTGGGCGGCGTGCATCCGGGCGGCCTTCTTCGCCATCAGCACCGTCTTGCCCGACCCCGCGATGCCACGAATCTGTTGGGGACCGTCGGGAATCTGGAGGCCGACCTCCTCTTGCTTCTCGTCCAACCTGTTCAGTCCCTTCTTGACGCGCTCGTACAGGCCGCCCTTGGTCGCCTCGTCCTTGAGGTTCGGACTTCGCTCGCCGCTGATTGGCTGGCCGCCGCTCAGGACGGCGCGGGCCGCCTCGTACTCGTCGTCGGTGAGACCGTCGCCCGGGAGCGACCGGATTCGCTCGCGGAGCGCGGTCGGCGTGAGGTCGTCGGCGGTCAGGACCGGCGGCGCGCTCGGTCCCTCGTGGAATCCGCGGGCCTCCCACTCCTCCCGAGTGATGTTCGGGAGCGCGACGAGGGGGTTCATCGACACCTTGTGGTTGTGTCGTTCGTCCATCAGGTCAGGTTCCTTGGTGAAGTGCGAGAGCAGTTTGAACCCTTGGTCGCGGGCCTGCGAGTACGGCGCGGCGCTCGACTGGGCGGTCCCGCGGAGAATCCACTTCTCGCCCTCGATAGCCCGAACGTGGTCCATCTGGTAGCCCTTGCACTCGATTACCACCGCGCCAGCGTCCCGCAGAAAGAGGAGGAAGTCCATCTCGCGGTCGTACTCCCCGGCGGTCCGGTCCACGATGGGGTACCGATGGTAGGCGATGCCCGCGTCGCCCGGACCGAACGCCGACTTGAGCCGATTCCAGACCTCGCGCTCGGCGTCGGCCCCCGAGTGGTCGGCCCGATAGCCCGACGAGACGAAGTTCATGTTCTATTCCGCTGTGTAACGATAAGTTAAACGTTGAGGTTTCCGCCGGAGGGCGATTTCGCCGCAGTGCGTCGGCGATACCACCTCAGTCTTCCGGCCCGGTCTGTCCGCCGCCCCTCCGTCTTCGGTCCCGATTGTCGGTCGCGTCGAGCACGTCCGAACGCTTAGGCGGACTTGGGCCGTAGCGACCCGCATGACCGACTGTCGGCGCGGTAAACCGGGGCGAGCCGCCTCCGTTTCGGTCGAAGGTGAGGTCGAACCGCCCGCTGGTACCGAGTACCTGCCGGACGACCACGCCATTCGGTACGTGGCGTATCTGTCGCCCGACGACGCGGACCCGCCCGAGCGCGACTCGGCCTACAGGACGATGCCGTTCGAGAGATGGGCGAAGACCGAGTGCGCGAACCTCGGACAGCAACGAGTCGCCGAGGCGGTCGAGTCCCGACTCGACGAGGACCAGAGCGCCGGATACGCGGTGGGCCAACACCCCGACGACGGTCTCGCGGTGAAAGTTAGAATTTCCACCATGCGCAACAGGGACGGAACCGTCGTCTCGGAGCCGACCGTCGAGTACGACGACCTGCGCGACGTGACTCCCGAATCCGTGACGGCGACGATTCAGTACGCCGGACAGGAGTGCACCGAAACGTTCCCAGTCGTGGTCAGCGAGTTGGAGGGGCAGTACCTGTAATCGTCGCCGAAACGCCCGGCTTTTTAGGCTGCGTCCCCCGCGTTCCGGACATGCAGAACGTCACCGCCGCGGGGCTGGGCATCGGCGACGACTACCCGCCGCGGATAATGGGCGTGCTGAACGTCAGCGAGGAGTCACCCTACGACCCGAGCGTCTACGACGACCCGGGCGAGGCCGCCGAGTACGTCGATTCGGAACTCATCGCGGAGGGCGCGGACATCGTGGACGTCGGCCTCGAATCGGCCAACAAACGCTTCGAGGTCCTCTCGGCCGAACAGGAACTCGACCGCCTCGACACCGCGGTCGAGACCATCGAGAGCGTCTCGGGCGACGCCGTCTTCTCCATCGAGACTCGGTACGCCGAAGTCGCCGACGAGGCGCTCTCGCGGGGGTTCGACATGGTCAACGACATCTGCGGCTTCGCCGACCCCCGGATGCCCGACGTGTGCCGGGACCACGACGCCGCGGTCGCCAAGATGGCGAGTCCGCCGGACCTCGAACGCCCCGGTGCGATAGAGAAACCGGACGACATCTACGAGGCGCTGAAACGCGAGGGGCTGACCGACAAGACCATCGTGGACCCCGCGTTCGGCGGGTGGTCCGAGGCCAAGACGCTGGACGACGACCGCGAGACCTTCCGTCGCCTCCGGGAGTTCCGCGGTCTCGGCCAGCCGATTCTGGTCTCCATCAACCGGAAGAACTTCCTCCGGGACCTCGCGGGCCGGTCCACCGAGGAGGCCCTGCCGGTCTCGCTGGCCGCGACCTCGATGGCGGTCGAGCGCGGCGCGCACGTCGTCCGGACCCACGACGTGGCCGAGACCAGAGACGCCGCCCGAATCGGCGCGGCGTTCGCCCGCGACCGTCTGGCCGACGGGACCGACGGCGTCGGCGTGGAGGAACTGGACGTGTCCACCGCCCGCGAAGCGTCGCGCCACCTCGAACGCATCGGGGCGGACGCCGAGTTCGCCGACGAGACGACGACCCGGCTCTTCGAACTCTCGGGACTCTCCGACGCCGAACGAGAGACTCTCGCGGCGGTCGCGGCCGACACCGGAGTCGTCTTCGCGTCCGGTGCCGCGGGCAGTCTGCTCGCGGGGACGCCCGCCGCGCTCGCTCGCCTCCGGTCGTACGCGGGCGAGACCGGCGAGGTCACCGACCGCCTCGCGGCGGTCCTCGATGCCGTCAGTGAGCCGGAACGTTAAGAGAAAACTTATGCCGGGGGAGGGAGAATCCGCGACTGGGAAGCCGGAAGGGCGCTCGCGGGTAGGGGTACTTGCCAGCGAACTTCCGGCTCAGACGGTTCTATGATGAACTACGAAACGTGGAGACCCGTCTACGAGTCGATACTGGACGACTTCGGATTCGACCGCGAGGCCGACGAACGCGCCCGCGACGCGCTGGCCGACCTGACCCGCGAGTTCGACCGCTCGCGTCTCGACGTGTCGGGCGAGACGGTCGCCGTCGCGGGGGCCGGTCCCTCGCTGACCGACCCGGACGACCCCCGTCGCCCGGACGAACTCGACCGCGCCCGCGAGGCGGACGCCGTGTTCGCGGCCTCGACCGCCGCCGACGACCTCCGTGAGGCGGACGTCCGAGTGGACTGCATGGTCACGGACCTCGACAAGAACCCCGAGACCGCCCGCGAGTTGACCGAGGCGGGCACGCCCGTCGCGGCCCACGCCCACGGCGACAACGTCCCCGCGGTCCGCGAGTGGGTTCCGGAGTTCGACGCCGAGAGCGTCCTGCCGACCACGCAGGCCCGACCGGTCGCCCACGTCCGGAACTTCGGCGGGTTCACCGACGGCGACCGGGCCGCGTTCCTCGCGGACGCGCTCGGTGCGGACCGACTCGTCTTCGTCGGGTGGGACTTCGAGGACCCGGACGTGGACGAGATGAAGGCGAAGAAGTTGGAGTGGGCCGAGCGCCTGCTCCGCTGGCTCGAACGCAGGCGCGACGAGCGGTTCGAGGTGCTGGACGGTCGCCGCGAGGGAATCGACGTCAGCGAGTTCCCGGGGTGAAGGGATAGCGCAGGTTACCGACGCGAGAAGACGTGCGGGACTCCGACTTGGGAGGAACAGGTTCCGATACGGCCCGTTCCCCGACGCCGAATCGGCGCGGACAGTTTTGTCGCTGCGTCCCGTTCCCCGAGTAGAGCTGACCCGAAATGAGCGTCTTGGCGGAGCTAACCGTTCCAGCGAGCGAGTTCGTACTGGCCGATACCCTCACGAACGTGCCGGGTATGCGAATCGAAATCAAGCGAGTCGTCGCGGGGACCGAGCGCATCACCCCGTACTTCTGGGCCACCGGCGGGGAGTTCGATGCGTTCGAGCGGGGTCTCCGCGAGGACCCGACGATTCAGGACATCCTGACGCTCGAAGAGCAAGACGGCGACGAGCGGTTCTACCGCGTCACGTGGCAGTCGGGCAGAGCGAACCTCCTGACTGCCGCCTCCGACGCGAAGGCGACGATTCTGGAGGCGGTGAGCGACGAGGAGTCGTGGCAGCTCAAAGTCCTGTTTCCGAGCCGAGACGCGCTCTCGGAGTTCCACGACTTCTGCGTCTCGAACGACTTCTCGTTCCGACTCGAACGCGTGTACCACGCGGAGAACCCGCAGGAGAGGGCCGAATACGACGTTACGGACGAACAGCAGGAGGCGCTCACTGCGGCGTACGACGCGGGTTACTTCGAGGTGCCGCGACGGACGACGCTGACCGAACTGGCAGACGGACTCGACATCTCGCGCAACGCCCTGTCCGCCCGCCTCCGCCGCGGCCACCGGAATCTGCTCGCCAACACGCTCGTCCACGACGAGTGACCCCCTCGGTGACCCCATAAAACGGTGGTAGTGCTACCACCCCGGACCTTTCGGTGAGACGGAACAAGTACCGAAGGCGGTTTCAGTGGTACGATGAATCTCAACGACGAACGAACGACTAGCGACGCCGCAGAGTCAGCCAACGACCCCGCGGGCGTTTACCAGCAGCGCGAGGGCGAGACGACGACCGAAGCCGTCGTTCGGGCGATGAGTTCGGTCGTGGGGCGTCGGGAGACCGAACTGAAACCGATTTACGCGGCGGTAGACCCCGACGCGCTGGACGCGCTCTTCGACGGGAGGTGGTGCGGGACGTCGGACGACGGTGGAGGGTACATCGTCTTCGACTACGAAGGCCATCGCGTCTGTGTCGAGAAGGACGGAACAGTGGCCGTTTACGAACCGGAGTGATGCCGAACTGACGACTTCCGATGTGGCCTGCACACGTGGCGACGCGATGGTCGTCCCTCTCTCGAGATAATACGAAAGAACGGAGGAGGGCGCACCGCTGAGAAGGTCGTGTAGCCGCGTCCGGACTCAGGGTTCCAAGACGACCTTGCCGACCGTCTGGCGGTTCTCGATGGCGGTGTGGGCCTCGGCGGCGTCTTCGAGCGGGAACGTCTCGCCGACCACGACCTCCAACTCGCCCGCGGCGAGCATCTGCTGGAGTTCGGGCACCGACTGCAGGATGCGCTGGGGGTCGCGCTGGGTCGCGTTACCGAGGTGGAAGCCGACGACGGACTTGTTCTCGAAGAGGAGTCGAGTCGTATTGACCTCACCGGGTTCGCCGCTGGCCGCGCCGTAGGCCACGACTCGCCCGAAGTGCGAGAGCGCGTCGATGCTCCGCGCGAACGTCTCGCCGCCCACGCCGTCGAGGACGAGGTCCACGCCCTCGCCGTCGGTCTCTGCCTCGACGACCTCCCGGAAGTCCTCCTCTTCGTAGTTGATGGGGTGGTCGCAGCCGAGTCGCTCGGCGAGTTCGAGTTTCTCGTCGGTGCTGGCGGTGCCGAACACCTCCGCGCCCGCCGCGCTGGCGAGTTGGACCGCCGCGGTGCCGACCCCGCCCGCCGCGGCGTGGACGAGGACGCGTTCGCCCTCCTCCAGTTCGCCCCACTCGTGGAGGACCGCGTGGGCGGTCAGGAACTGGACCGGGAACCCGGCGGCCTCGGCGAACGACATCGCCTCGGGCACCTCGAACAGCGAGTCGGCGTCGGCGAGCGCGTAGTCCGCGTAGGCTCCTCGGCCGGTCATGGCGACGACTCGGTCGCCCTCCTCGTGCTGGACCCCTTCGCCCACCGCGTCGATAGTCCCCGCGGCCTCCATGCCCGGGACGTAGGTCGGTTCCGGGCCGCCGACGTAGTGGCCTCGACGCTGCATGATGTCGGCGAAGTTGACGCCCGCGGCCTCGACTTCGAGGCGGACCTCGCCCTCGGCCGGTTCCGGTTTCTCCGCGTCCGTGAGTTCCAGTACGTCGCTGTCGCCGAACTCGGTCACTTCGACTGTACGCATGGGTTCGGCTTCGAGCGCGAGCCGGATAAACTCTCACATCGTGGTCTGTTTTTTCCGGTTCGTCTTCGGTCCCGACGAAGTTCCCGACGCCACCAAAACGGCCTATCGAGGTCGATTCGAGTCGTGCGAGCGCCCCTCGCGGACCGCCAGCACCCGGTCGTGGACCCGGGGAACGAACGCGAGAAAGAGGAGAACCTGCACGGCGATTCCCGCGGCCAACAGTCCCCAGTTCCACGCCGGGTCGCCGGGGTGCATCACGCCGAGCGCGACCGTCTGCTGGGAGAACGGCCAGAGAGGTTCCACCGGGTTGTCGGCGATGGGTATCATCAACAGGTCCGCGAACAGGTGGCTGGCGAGACCGGCGAGCGCCCCCGCGAACCCGAGGGCGAACGCGGCCCGCGGTCTGAACGCGGGCACGCTCTCGATACGCCGGGCGGCCCACGAGACGTTCGCCGAGACGAACGCGAGTGCGAGTCCGACCGCGAGACTCCCAACGAGTGCGAACAGCACGGTGTGCGGGCCGCCGTGGTGGTGCGAGAACGGAATCTTGCCGTCCACGTCGGGCAGGAGCGCGGTGGCGAGCGCCAGCGCCGCGACCGGCGGGTACCGACGCCTGCGGTCGAGCGCGAGGGCGACCGGCGCGACGAACAGCAGTGCCATGCCGACGTGCCCCAGCGGATACATACGGTTCGTAGTTCGGGGACGCCATTAAGCCCGACGGCGGGCATCCGAACGTAGCGTTCTCGCTCGCCACGCAGCGAAAGTGTTACCGGACTGGTCTGTGAGGGTCGCGTATGCGTGGCCTCAAGACGATGCTGTTCGGCATCGCGGTCATCTGCGCCAGCGGTTTCTTCGTCGTGGCGGAAGCCGTCCGTGGCGTCTCGGATAATCCGTTTACTTTAGGACTCTTCGTGGGTCTGCTTCTCAGTTTCCTCGGACTGCTGATGAGCGACGGGAGCGGCGCCAGTACCGGAGACGGGACGGACGAGGCGCGCGGCGACGGGAACGGCGTAGACGGTGCAGACGGCGACGAGAAGGGAACAACCGATGCGGACGACCCCGACACCACCAGCGACCCGGACCGCTACTCTCCCAATCGCTTCCCGCCGATGTAGAGTCGCTCGGGGTCGGGCCGACCCTCGGTGAAGGGACCGCGGTACTCCATCAACTGGAGGAGGACCCCGGTCGGATTCCGCGGCGAGACGAACGCCTCGGCCCACCCCTCGTAGTCGGTCCGGTCCACGACGCGGACCTCTTCGGCTTCGAGCGCGGCTATCGCGGCGTTCAGGTCGGCGACTTCGAGCGTGACGTGGTGCATCCCCGGCCCGTTCTCGGCGAGGAAGTCGGTGAGGAACGACGCCTCCCCCTCGACCGGTTCGACGAGTTCGATTCGGGAGGCGTCGCCCAGCAGGTAGTAGGCCCACCGGAACGCGCCGGTCGGGTCCGTCTCGTGGACGAGTTTCTCGGCCCCGAGCAGTTCCAGCAGGGGTTCGGCGTCGGCCACGGAGCGGACCGCGATGCCGACGTGGTCCACGCGTACGTCGGGCATCTCGGTCTCGACCGAGTCGGTCTCGTTCGGGTCAGTTTCGGTGGAGTCCGTTTCGATAGGGTCGGTCTCGACGGAATCGGTCACGGTTCCCGTCTGCGACCTCGACCCGGATAGGCTTTACGCGGCTTCTCCGGTTCTCTCGGCAGCGAAAATCGCAGAATAGTAACGACGGTCGGTCAGGGTGTGCCGCGTGGACTGAGTCCGGAACTACTCCTCTGGGGCGAGCGCGTCGATGGTGGCTTCCAATTCGTCCTGCTCCGCGCCGCGGGGGAACGACACCGCGACCCGGTCCAGACCGTCGATGTTCTCGAACTTCCGGAGTTGCGCGCGGGCCTCCTCGGGGGTCCCCACCGCGCCGAGGTCAGAGAGCAGGTCGTCGTCGATGGCCGCGCTGGCGGCCTCCGGGTCGCCGTTACCCCACGCCGTGGCGACCGCTTCGGCGGTCTCCTCGTAGCCCTGCCGCGCGAGGGCTTCCCGGTAGAAGGTGCCCATTGCGCCGACGTAGAACGCGAGGTGCTGGCGCGCGAGTTCTCGGGCGCGCTCGCCGTCCTCGGAGACCGCGCAGGTCATCGAGAGCGTGGCGCGGACGTCGTCGGGGTCCCTGTCGCCGAGTTCGGCCCCCCGTCGGAGGTCTTCGAGGCGGTCCCGAATCCCGTCGGGCGTGAGCATCAGGGCGTGCCACCCGTCCGCGAAGCGCCCGGCGAGTTCGACCGACTTGGGACCCATCCCGGCCGCGTCGATGGCGACGGGCGTCTCCGGCGGGTCGCTCCGAAGACGGAACCCGCCGAGCGTGAACTCCTCGCCAGCGTAATCGACGGTCTCGCCCGAGAGGACCTTCCGGACGATGTCGATGTACTCGCGGGTCCGACGGAGGGGTCGCTCGAAGCTCTGGCCGTGCCACCCCTCGATGACGGCGGGACCGGAGGGACCGATGCCGAGGCGCATCCGACCGTCGGAGAGTTCCTGCAGGGTGGCGGCGGTCTGGCCCACGAGCGCCGGGGACCGCGAGTAGACGTTCAGAATCGACGGCCCGATACCGATGTCCTCGGTGCGCTCGGCCATGGCCGAGAGGACTGTCGCGGCGTCCCGGCCCCACGTCTCGGGGAGCCACGCCCGTCGGTAGCCGCGGTCTTCGGCCCGCTGGGTCAGCGAGACGATGTCGTCGATACTCGGTTGCGCGGCGACGGGCAGGTGGACGGTTCGGTCGGTCATGGGCGAGACCACGGAACCGGACCCCATAGTTCCCATGCCAACTGTCGGGACCGGGAACGAGGTTTATCGAGCGACCGGTTTGGCTCCTCGAGTCGAGACCGCCGCGAATCCCGCCACCCTGCACACTCTAGACAGAAGGTTGATACGACTGCCGGCGATAGCTCAGAGTCGATGAGCGACGACACCTCGCCCGATAGCCTGCGCGACTGGCTGACGTGCTCCGGGAGACGGACCACGTCGTCGAACTCCTCCGTGAAGCCGGGAGCAGCGCCGCTATCGTCCTCGTAATCGGTCTCGTCCTGTTCGGTGCGAGCGGCGTCTGGCCGCCGATGGTCGCCGTCGAGAGCGGAAGCATGGAACTGCACATGCAGCGCGGTGACCTCGTATTTCTGATGGACGAACAGCGATTCGCGCCCGACGTCGCTACCCGAAGGACCGGCGTCGTCACCTATCGAACCGGCTAGACCGAGGGCTACCGGAAGTCGGGCGACTCCGGCGACGTCGTGGTGTTCCAGCGAAACGGCAGAGAGCGGACGACACCCATCATCCACCGGGCGCGGTTCTGGGTGAACGAGTCGGAGAACTGGTACGACGAGGCGAATCCGAACCACGTGCCTGGTGACAGTTGCGCCGACGTTACCAACTGTCCGGCACCGAACGCCGGGTTCGTCACGCTGGGCGACGCCAACCGGTACTACGACCAAGCGGTCGGACGGAGTCGCCCGGTCCGACCGTCGTGGATTCGCGGGACCGCGGAGGTCCGGGTTCCGTACCTCGGCCACATCCGTCTCGCGCTCCAGTAACTGGAACCGGTTACAAAACTCGCGTTCGAACCGATATTCGGTTTCTCAGTAAACCTAAGTCAGTTACGGCGCTGTGTGTCACCCATGGAGCGTCCGGTCGCCGAGATACGGGGGAGAGCGGTCGAACTCTCGACCGGCGAGGTGACCGGCGCGGTCGGCGACTCCGTGACGGTCCTGCCGGTCGTGGTCGCGGTGTCGTCGCTGACCGACCTCCGACTTCCCGTCCTCCTGCTGTGGTTCGGCGCGTTTCAGGTCGTCTGGGGCGTCCGGTACGGTGCGCCCGTCTCGGTCGAACCGATGAAGGCGCTCGCGGCGCTGGTCATCGCCGGGTCGCTGACGGTGCCCGAACTCGCGGCGGCCGGGACGCTCGCCGGCGGGGTTCTGCTCGCGCTCGGAACGGCGGGCGCACTCGGTGCACTCGCCGAGCGCATCGACCCGTCCGTCATCCGCGGCGTCCAGTTGGCCGTCGCGCTGGTCCTCCTCCGGACCGGCTTCGAACTCGGTGCCGGGGCACCGAAGACCGCGCTCGCGGCCGGAGCCGTCGGGGTCGCGGTCGTCGCACTGGGCCGTCCGCGGGCCAGCGCGCTGGTCGTCCTCGCGTTCGGGGTCGCGCTCGCCGCCGCCGAGACGGGCGCGCCGAGTTTCGCGGTGCCGGAGTTCGGCGGGAGCGCCGGTGCGCTCGCACTGGGACTGGCCGAGTTCGACCCGACGACGAACGCGCTCACCGCGACCGGCGCGCAACTGGCGATGACGATAGGCAACGCCGCGGTGGCTACCTCGCTCCTGCTGGGCGACCTCTACGACGCCGACGTGTCGCCCGACGAACTGGCGACGAGCATGGGTGCGATGAACTTGGTCGCGGTTCCGCTGGGCGCGCTCCCGATGTGCCACGGGAGCGGCGGCGTGGCGGGCAAGCACGCCTTCGGTGCCAGAACCGCGGGCGCGAATCTGGTCCTCGGCGGACTCTACGCGGCGGCCGCGCTGGTCGCAGTCGATTTGGTCGCGGCGTTCCCGATGGCCGCGCTCGGGGTCGTTCTCGCGCTGGTCGCGGTGGAGTTGGGCAAAGCGAGTCTGACCACCGACACGCTCGCGCTTACCGTCGGCGTCGGCGTCCTCGGCGCGGCGACGAACGTCGGATTGGCGTTCGTGGTGGGCATCGCGGTGTCCGTGGTGGTGAGACGGACTCGATTCCGGCGTTTCCTCGATAAGTTATAACAACCCACACTCCGACCTCCCACCATGGACGACCCCTCAGAGGCCTACGGTCCGAATCGCCAGCGCGAGGTGTACGCCGGCGGGATGCTCGCAGACCGGCGGCCCGAACTCCCGACCGACCCGGAGGAACTCCGCGCGGAGGCCATGGACGCGCTCTCGGAGGAGGCCTCCGCCTACGTCGTCGGGAGCGCGGGCGGCGAGGACACCGCCGACCAGAACCGCGAGGCGTTCCGACGGTGGCGCATCGTGCCCCGAATGCTGCGGGACGTGGCCGAACGCGACCTCTCGGTCGAAGTTCTGGACCAACGACTCCCCGTGCCGGTCCTGCTCGCGCCGGTCGGCGTCCAGTCCATCATCCACGAGGGCGGCGAACTCGCCAGCGCCCGGGCCGCCAGCGACGTCGGCGTCCCGTTCGTCTCCAGTTCCGCGGCGTCGGCCACGATGGAGGACGTGGCCGAGGAGTTGGACGACGCGACCGGGTGGTTCCAACTCTACCCGAGCGCCGACTCCGAGGTGACCGAGAGCTTCGTGAATCGCGCGGAAGACGCGGGCTACGAGGCCATCGTAATCACCCTCGACACGCCGACGATGGGGTGGCGCGAGCGCGACGTTGCCAACGCCTACCTGCCGTTCCTCGACGGCGAGGGCGTGGCGAACTACCTCTCGGACCCGGCGTTCCGCGATTCGCTCGATGCCCCGCCGGAGGAGGACGAACAGGGCGCGCTCTGGCAGTTCATCGAGCAGTTCGGTGACCTCTCGATGGACTGGGAGACCGTGGAGCGCGTCCGGGAAGCGACCGACCTCCCGGTGATTCTGAAGGGCATCCTCCATCCAGAGGACGCCCGCGAAGCGGTCCGCCGGGGCGTGGACGGCGTGGTCGTCTCGAATCACGGCGGCCGACAGGTGGACGGCGCACTCTCGGCCATCGAGGCGTTGCCTCGGGTCGTGTCCGCAGTCGAAGACGCGCGGGCCGCGAGCGACGCCGCCGGGGACGAACGGCCGGACGGCGACGAGTTCGCAGTCCTGTTCGACAGCGGAATCCGGCGCGGTGCGGACGCCATCAAGGCCATCGCGCTGGGCGCGGACGCGGTCCTGCTCGGGCGGCCGTACGTCTACGGACTGGCAATCGACGGCGAGGACGGGGTTCGGGAGGTTGTCCGGAACTTCCTCGCGGACTTCGACCTTACGCTGGCGCTGAGTGGTCGAGATAGCGTATCTGAACTCAGCAAATCCGTGGTCTCGAGATGGATAGCTGACTGATTTCATCACTTTGAAACCGACTGTAACTTCCTTGATCGCCGCTGGTAGCGTTTGTACGTTCGCTTGCCCCAATCGAGGGCGAGTCGGTGATGAGAAGTCAGCAACGTGCTAACACCATCGTAACTTTGTAGCAGAACGGCTACTCGCGATCGATTGTTCTTTTGTAATAGAAACAGAGCAAATGGTATTTCCGAGGGGGCCTCACAGACAGTTACGAATCGTTTGTTTATTATTTCAGAAAATTTAGCACGATCGGTAGACAACAAACGCTTTATACACGGTGATGTGAGGGTGAACTCCGCAGAAAGATCGTCTTCAGTTATTGCCTCGTAATAGAACTGAATGGATTGGTCGAGAATCAATGGCGACATTACTTCGATGGTGTCTGCACCACAAATATAGTTACGTAGATGACGAAGTGGTGCGTCCGGCTCGCTCTTCTTCGGTCGGACGACAGTTACATTTTGAAAGAATGCAGTCGAAAGCTCATCTGTATTTCTTCCTGTTTGAAGTGAATCACCGCATTCAATGATGCCCTCGATTTGCTGTCGCGTCTGGACGAGTTCTCGGTAAGCGAGTCGTCCGAGTGCCGTGGCCCCATATCCCTCACTGGTCCGTTTAGCTGCACGTACCGTTTCTAACTCTCGTACTGCTCTGTCTACCGTTGAACGTGGTGACCCTGTTCTTTCAATTAGTTCCGCCTTTGACTTCCGCTCACCGAGAAGTGAGTTTAGATACCGTTGTCGCTTGATTAGGGTAAGAAGGACGTCATCTGTATTTGTCGGGACCATAGGAAAGGATAATACATTGACATCACTTAATTCCACTGACTTAAATAGTGCAAGGTTTTAAGTAATATGACTTGCCCCCAGATAATTTGGCCACTAGTTTAGCAAAAATATATCGGGAGGTAAGGTATGGCTGGGTATCTAAACCCATGAACAACGAGAATAATAGCAGTCGACGGGAAGTTCTGCGAACCGTTGGTGTCGCTACGGTTGGGCTCGCTGCCACCGTTCCTGCAAGTGCTCGGAAGGTTACCGAATCGGACTCACCGCCCTTGTCGCCCAACTACTACGATGGCCAACGCGTCACAGACGGAAACGACGACGGGTACGTCTCCATCTACAACCAACCCGACACGGACACCTTCGACCAGACTCACGACGGAGACGCGTACAACGACCCATTCGGAACTGCACAGGGAAGTGCAGTTACTGACTCCGAATCCGGCGTTGAGTTCGTAGAAGTTGACTGGGATGCCGGTCTAAGCGGGTGGACACCGAAAAACGGACTGTCTCCAGTTAACACCTACTAGATAGTAGGCCTAACACTTCATTATATTTTGGTAAGGACTGCATAGGCGCCGCTATGTTTGTGTAAAATTGCCATATTTTTAGGCCATATTTCCTCCCTGTATGCTAAGTTTAGCAACTGTTTTATGGTAGGAATTGAAACCTATGTCGTATGCAGAAGCGCACTACGACGCTGTATGTGGCATTCTTTTTGCTTGTAGCTACTGCAGCGTTCACCGTTCTTTCGGTTACAGCTCAACCGACTGCATCGATTGAGAATCCCGACTATACAGTGACAGAAGGGGACCAATTCTCGGTTGATGGTCAGACATACAATGTGACCGATGTCTCGGCACGGATCTCCAAAGGTGAACTCGTCCGTTCAGCAACGGCAAAGTGGGTGAACGCATCCGCACGATACACCGAGACGTGGGCAAACAATTCCACAATTTCGTACCAAAACAACTCGTACCGTGTGTTGATTCCCAACCAGTCGAAACCGTCTGCGGTGACGCTCCGCGAGATTCAGCAACTCGGTAACGATACGACGACGGTGGAGCAGGAGGGGCAAACGTTCGTCATTACCAATGGTAGCGATGGTAATAGAACGCTAGTTCCCATAAAGGAGTACAAGCGCCAGCAGTTCGGTGAACCCGAAACAAAGCGACTGACCACCGGCGGTACGATACAGTATAAAGACAACAGCACCTCTGTCACGAACATCACCCGCGATAGCGTCAAAATCGTGTGGACTGCACCACGAACGAATACTGTGAAGTTCGGTGAGACAACGGCGGTGAAGACGACACTTATCCGCGGTGGCGTGCCCACAGAGATGCAGTTCCCTGCAGGAGGGAATAACGTAACCCTAAACGGAAAGACGTACACATCCCACTACCCGAACAACAGCACGCTCGTACTCTCCGACCAACCGTCAAAGTACCAATCGGCACTCAACGCTGTTAATCACAGGAACGAACGTATTGCCGGTATCTGGGGCGTACTTATCCTCAGTATGCTTGCCACGATACTTCTCACGGGTCTTGCGTTCCTTCCAAACAAATAACTCACACTTCTGCGGTCCTTCGTCGCACGGCTTCTGCGAGAATCAGACCACCCACGACCCCACCCGCATGAGCAAAGATGTTCGTGTTAGTGGTGACCGGACTCGGCGGAAAGAGGAGGTTCGCGAACCCGATACAAAATGCACCGATAAGAACGATGAGAACTACGTCCGGAGATGTATTTGGCCACGTCTGCGAAGCAAGGCCGACCAAGGAAAAGCAAAGTCCGAAGACAGGCACTCCGAGCAACATCAAGTCCGAGCGACGACCGTATCGGACAGCGAGAAGCATTACAATGCTGGACACTATGAGTGTAATGATATAAGCAGCCGCCTCGTCGCTAAAACGATTGCTCACCATTTCCGACAGAATAGCGAGGAGAAAGCCGAGGAACCCTGCGACGATACTTGAGAAGCCGTACGTAACGACGTGACGGCCCGGAAGAAATAGGTAAAACGTAGCGATGTTCACGCTGGACGTGAATAGCGGAAGCACGAAGAGAAGAAGAACGTAAGTCCTCCGAAACCACGTCAGGTTGTCGGAACGGCGACAAAGCAAATAGGTCACCAGCGCTCCGAAGGAGTACCCGAGGAGATTAGCAAAGAGGTGTTCATTGGAGAGGTGGACGAAAGACGAGGTGAAAATGGGTATTGGTCGCGGATGCTGAACAAAGAGGACGAGCGAGTACCGGAGTTGCTTGGTAAACAAATGGTGAACGACGAGGAGTGCTGCCGGGACAGCTAGTAGCATCGTGACATTTACTACCTTGCTCAGCCGCATTTCTACATTATACTAACAGCTCTACAATAAACATATTTTCCTGTTTCTGTTACGGCTATATCTGGTAACCGAGAGTCACCCTTTGGAACGAGAAGAGATCGGACAGGATTCGGTCGCGGAATTGGACGAATCGGTGCTGGTCGAGCGCGATTGACCGACTGTGAACTACGTCCCGAATACCGACCGACGACCCATTGTTTGACGGTCCGCCGGTCCTTCGTCCCGAACATGAACCTTCACTGGCACCGACGGGACCTCCGGGTCGCGGACAACCGCGCGCTGGCCGAGGCAGTCGCCGGTGGCGAGTCCGTACTGCCGGTGTTCGTCTTCGACCCCCAGATTCTCGCCCACGCGAGTCCGCCGCGCGTGGCCGTCCTGCTCGACGCGCTCGAATCGCTCCGGGCCGACTACCGCGAGTTGGGCGGCGACCTGCTCGTGACTCGCGGTGACCCACGCGAGGAACTCCCCCGACTCGCCGACGAGTACGACGCCGACGCCGTCTTCTGGAACCGCGACTACTCCGGGTTGGCGGCCGAACGCGACAGCGAGGTCCGTCTCGCGCTCGACGACGCCGGGGTCTCGCGGGCGGCCTACCACGACGAACTCCTCCACGAACCCGGCACGATTCGGACGAACGAGGGCGAACATTACTCGGTGTTCACGTACTTCTGGAAGAAGTGGCGCGACCGGGAGAAAGACGCGCCGTTCGCCCCGCCCGAGGCGGGGCAAGTCGTCGGTTCTGAGCGAATCGACGCAGCGGAGCGAGTGACCGACCTCCCGTCGCTGGCCGACCTCGGCTTCGAGGAACCGGAGGCCGGGGTTCCTTCCGCCGGGACCGAGGCCGCTCGCGACCGACTCCGGGAGTTCTGCGAGGAGACCATCTTCGGGTACGCCGAGGACCGCGACTACCCCGCGAAGGACGCGACTTCGCGGCTCTCGGTCCACCTCAAGTGGGGGACTATCGGCGTCCGGGAGGTCTGGGAAGCGACCGAGGAGGCCGCCCAGCGCGCGGACGGCGACCCCGACGAGGAGGGGAGCGAGGCCGCGTCGGTCGAGGAGTTCCAGCGCCAACTCGCGTGGCGGGAGTTCTACGCGCACGTCCTCTCGGCCCGCCCGGACGTGGTGACTCGAAACTACAGGGAGTACGAGAACGACATCGACTGGCGGGACGACGACGAGGCCCTGCGAGCGTGGAAGGAGGGCCGGACGGGCTACCCCATCGTGGACGCCGCGATGCGCCAACTCCGGGAGGAAGCGTGGATGCACAACCGCCTCCGGATGGTCGTCGCCTCGTTCCTCACGAAGGACCTGTTGCTCGACTGGCGCGAAGGGTACGACTGGTTCCGCGAGAGACTCGCGGACCACGACACCGCCAACGACACCGGCGGGTGGCAGTGGGCCGCCTCGACCGGAACCGACGCCCAACCGTACTTCCGCGTGTTCAACCCCATGACACAGGGTGAACGGTACGACCCCGACGCGGAGTTCATCGAGCGCTACGTCCCCGAACTCGCCGACGCGAGCGCCGAGGAGGTTCACGGCTGGCACGAACTCGACCCGGACGAGCGCGAACGAGTCGCGTCCGAGTACCCCGCGCCGGTCGTGGACCACGCCGAGCGACGGGAGGCGGCGATTGCGATGTTCGAGGACGCGCGCGGCGACGAGTGAGCGTCGCTGCTCGCCGGAGGGTCCGTGTTCGCCGGAGGAACCTCACTCGCCGAAGGGGTCCTCGAAGTCGTTCCGGACGAAGTACCGGACCCAGTTGCCGTAGGTGCGGTCGCTCACGTCGCCCGCCACCTGCTCGTACCGGACCTGCCCGTCGGTGTCCACGACGTAGGTACCGGCGACGCCGGTCAGACCGTGACTGGTCTGCTCGGTCCCGCTGTACTGCTCGGCGACGTCGCCGTCCGGGTCGGCGAGCAACTGGAAGTTGTAGTCGAACCGGTCGCGCATCTCGACCAGTTTCGGTAGCTCGCTCGTCACAACGGGGAGGACGTCCACGCCCTCGTTGAACCGGAGGTCCTCGTACACCCTGCTGAAGGTCGCCAACTGCTCGGCGCAGAAACTACACCAGTAGCCGCGGTTTATCAGGACTATCGTCGGGCCGGTTTCGAGCGTCTCTTCGAGCGATACCTCGCCGCCGGACGTGCTTTCGAGTGTGAACTCGGGCGCCTCGGAGCCTTCGAGTGGCATGGGTGCAGGTAGGACACTCGATTCAAAGCGACTTGCGGCCGCGGTCGGACTGACCGGCAGCGGACTGTCGCCGTCGGAAGTACGGACCGGCGGCGACGAATCGCCTCGATGCGCTCAGTCGCCGAGCGAAAGGACGAACCGGAGTCCGATAGAGGCGACGACCGCGGCGGCCTTGAACAAAAGGAGGGCGGTCAGTACCGCCGCGACGGGGAGCAGGAGGGTCTCGATTCGCTGCCAGTCGCGACCGAGCGCCATGGACGCGAACGCGAGACCGAGGAGACAGACCACGAGTATCGCCAACGCGAGACGGACGAAGCCGGGGTTGTTGCGGAGATATCGTCTCATACTCGTCCGCTCTCTGCGGGAGCATAAAAATATTGTCTCCTTTACCATTCTGGCCGACGGACCGGCATCGAGTGCCGGGAATAGGGGTCCCACTAGCGTCCGGAATGTCTGTCTGCGAACCCGCATATCGCCGATTCGACCACTCGCTTAAAGCTTAACCCCGTGGCCGTTGCCGCGAGAGACGGGGGAAAGCAGATGGCTACTTACGAACTACCGGAACTGCCGTACGACTACGACGCGCTCGAACCGGCGATAGACCAGCGCATCATGGAACTCCACCACGACAAGCACCATCAGGGGTACGTGGACGGTGCGAACGCCGCCCTCGACCAACTCGAAGAGATGCGTAACAGCGGCGACTTCGGCGACGTGCGCGCGGTCAAGCGGAGCCTCGCGTTCAATCTCTCGGGGCACGTCAACCACACCGTCTTCTGGCAGAACATGCATCCGGACGGCGGCGGCGAACCTGGCGGGGAGTTGGCCGACGCCTTCGACGAACACTTCGGCGGCTACGACCAGTTCAAGCAGGATTTCTCGCAGGCCGCGAAGGGCGTCGAAGGCTCCGGGTGGGGCATGCTGGTCTACGACCACATCGCCGACAAGCCCATCGTCGCGGCGGCCGAGAATCACCAGAACCAGCATCCGCAGGGCGCGACGCCGCTCCTCGTCTGCGACGTGTGGGAACACGCCTACTACCTCCAGTACGAGAACAACCGCGGGGAGTACGTGGACAACTTCTGGGACGTGGTGAACTGGGACGACGTGGAACAGCGCTACCAGCAGGCCCAGCAGGCCGACACGATTCCCAAGCAGACCGGGAGTCAGTAGCCGCCGGTCGCCGCGGCCCGGAACTGGCCGAGAAGTGACAGTGTATATACTGTAATAATTTTCATCGACCGCCCCCGAAATCCGGTCGAGAAGGCTCGATAGCGACGTTCGAGTCGTCGCTAGAGTATTGTTACCAATCGACTTCTCAAGGTTTAAGACCAAAAAGAGACATATACCTGTACGAGGTTCAATTATGTCTGAGCGATCCAACCCCGAACTACCACCGCTTCCGTACGACTACGACGCACTCGAACCGCACATCAGCGAACAGGTCCTCACGTGGCATCACGACACCCACCATCAGGGCTACGTCAACGGACTCGACAGCGCCGAGGAGACGCTGGCGGAGAACCGCGAGAGCGGTGACTTCGGCGGCACCGCGGGCGCGCTCGGCGACGTGACCCACAACGGTTCGGGTCACTACCTGCACACGCTGTTCTGGGAGAACATGTCCCCGAACGGCGGCGGCGAACCCGAGGGCGACCTACTCGACCGCATCGAGGAGGACTTCGGCTCCTACGAGGGCTGGAAGGGCGAGTTCGAGACCGCAGCGAGCGCCGCCGGTGGCTGGGCGCTCCTCGTCTACGACCCGGTCGCCAAGCAACTCCGCAACGTCGCCGTAGACAAGCACGACCAAGGCGCGCTCTGGGGTGCACACCCCATCCTCGCGCTCGACGTGTGGGAGCACTCCTACTACTACGACTACGGTCCGGACCGCGGCGACTTCGTGGAGAACTTCTTCGAGGTCGTCGACTGGGACCACGTCGCCGAGCAGTACGAGAAGACCGTCGGCAACCACGAGTAAGCTCCCGAGCTATCGCTTTTCTTTCGGTCGATTCGCCCAGTAGCCGCGGCTATCGCGTGCGTCACGGGCGGTCTACCGCCAGCGTGCGTCTCGCAAGGAGGAGTTCGACAGCAGCGTGTGTCCGACGACGGTGTATGCATCCACGATTACGGCCGTGAACTGTTCCCAAACCCGACGGTATCATTGAGAAACGGGGTCAATGGAGAGCAATATATAGTTATCGATAAAATATATATTTTGTTCGGAGGGTTTATGTGGTAGACGAGAGTTTCACCACGTGATGACAGAGAAACCGACTCGTCGGACGTTCCTGACCGCGGCCGGAGCAAGCGCGACCCTCGGACTCGCCGGATGCATCGGCGGGACCGGTGGCAGCGGGACGAACGGAGGCGGCGCGCAGGGTGGTTCCGGTTCGCAGTCGAAGGATTCCGGGCAGTCCACCGGAAAACTGAAGGCCGGCGGTTCCTCGACGGTGTACCCCATCACGAGTACGGCGGGGTCGGTCTGGTCCTCGAACCCGAAGGCCAGCGATAAAGAGTACTGGGGTCCGAACCAGTACGGAATCGACACCGAGAAACGCCTCGCGGACTACTGGGCGGGCCTGTACGGGTTCGAGGCCACCGGGAGCGCCGCGCCGCCGTTCGACGTGTCGGTCGGCCTGAGCCACTCGGGAACCGGCTTGGAGAAACTCAAGGAGGGTCTCGTGGACATCGGCGACGCCAGTGCACCCGTGAAGGCCGAACTCCCCGACGCCAGCGAGTCGGAACTGGAGAAGTACACCGACCACGTCGTCGGTGTGGACGCCCAACCCCTCGTGGTCAGCAAGGAGATTCGGGAGGCGGGCGTGGACAAACTGACCGCCGAGCAGGTGCGGAAAATCTACAGGGGCGAGATAGAGAACTGGTCGGGGATAGACGCCTACAGCGGTGAGGACCGCGAGATTCAGGTGGTCGGTCGTTCAGAAGGGTCGGGGACCGACACCGCGTTCCGGGTGAACATGCTCGGCGGCCCCGACGCGAAGATGTCGGGCGTGGACGTGCGGAAAGGCCAGAATCAACAGGTCAAGACCCTCGTCTCGAAGTCCGACAACGCCATCGCGTACATGGCGCTGGCGTTCGTCACCAGCGAGGTTCCCGCCATCAAACTGGAGTTCGACGGCAAGGTGTACGAACCGGGCAAGAACCTCGCCGACGAGAACTATCCCCTCTCGCGGGACCTCCACTGCTACACCTACGAGGGCACCTCGAAGAAGGAGGCCGCGTACCTCCGGATGATAATCAGCGACTTCGGTCAGGAGAACTACGTGAAGACGCAGGGCTACGCGACGCTGACCGACGAGCGCCAGAAGAACCAACTCGGCAACCTTCCCGAACCGGAACAGTAACTCGGTCGGGCGACCTGCCCGAAGACTCGTCGGCCAATCGCACGTCACCGCTCCCGTATTTCGGCACCTTCCGCGTTTCTCGGCCCTCGCTGTCGGCCGTGACCCTCGGTCCTCGCCGTCGCCCGCAGTTCTATTTCTCGACCCCCGACCGCGCCACTCACTCCGGCGAGAACGACTCTATGGGGCGGTCGGCGACGACTGCCGCAATCTCGTCGTGCAGCGCGCCGAAGTCGTAGCCACCCTTGCGGCGGTCGAAACTGGCGAACACGCCCACTCGCTCGTCGCCGTCGCCGAGGAAGGTCCTGAACTGCTCGAACTCGTCGAACCCCCGGACCGTGTACGCGTAGGAGGCGTAGTAGAGGTCACCGTAGGTGTCGCGGGTGACGTAGCCGTACCGCTCGTTGTCCACGAACCGCGGAACGTCGAGGTCGGTTATCTTTCGCTCCACGTCCTCGCGGACGTACAGTCCCTCGTGGGCGTTCTGGTCGAACAGCCACACGTCGCGGAGACCGTCGCTCCCGAACGTCGAGAACGCCTCGACGAGCGCTGACGTGGCGTCTCGACCCTGCCCATCGTTCTCATCTCCCATCGTCGGTGAATCTGCGTCGCCGGGCGACATAAAAATTAGGACGGCCGCGGCGTTGGTACTCCGGGTCGGCGGCTACCGCGCGGTCGAGAACGAAGGACTGTCTGTCCAAGCGCGGCACCCGCGGTCGCCGACGCAACCGCGGCCGGAAGACGAACGATTTACCCCGTTCTCGGCCGTACGGCCGGTCATGCCCCGACCAAAGTCGGACTTCGAACAGCTACACCCCTGTGACTTCTACACTGCCGAGGAACTGCTCGACGCGGACCGGATGTACACCGTCTACGAGATAGCCCGTCTCCTGCAGGAACTGGACCCCGACGCCGAACTGGAGGCCGGAACCGAGGACATCCTGCTCGACTGGGCCATCCCGTGGGTGATGAACAACGCCGACGACCTCGTCGTCGCCGAACCGACCGCCGAGGACGAACCGGGCTACTACGGCCTGAAGACAGACGACGAGCGATGAGGCTCCTCGTCGCGGGCGGCGACCGCGTGGACGCCGGGAAGACGACGTTCACCACCGGCCTGCTCTCGCGCCTCGGCGGAGTCGGGTTCAAGCCCCGCGCCGGTAACGACTACTGGTTCGACCACGACGACTATCGCCGCGCGGTAGACGAGGGGCGACTCTACGGTAAGGACGCCAAGCGACTCGCCGACGCCAGTTCCGGCGACTTCGCGCCCGAGGACCTGAACCCGGTCCACCGACTCTGGCGCCCCTCGCCCGGCCCGGACACCGGCCTCGTCGGGCAGGCCCACCGGGAGTTCGTCCTCGACAGAGTCGGCGAGTCGTTCGTTGTGAACGACCGCGCCGACGTCCCGGAGTCGGCCCGCCGGAACCTCCCGCTGGCCGACTCGCCGAGGGTCGGGACCGTCGAGCGACTCGACGAGATTACCCGACAGTTACACCTGCCGATGTTCGAGGGGTTCGCCGACCGCATCCGGAGCGTTCAGACCGAGACCGACGGTCCGGCGGTCGTGGAGTCGTACGGCGACGTGGCGGTCCCGATTCACGGCCTCTCGTTCGACGCGGTGGCCGTG
Organism: Halorussus sp. MSC15.2; assembly: GCF_010747475.1. Taxonomy (NCBI): domain Archaea; kingdom Methanobacteriati; phylum Methanobacteriota; class Halobacteria; order Halobacteriales; family Haladaptataceae; genus Halorussus; species Halorussus sp. MSC15.2. The sequence continues at coordinate 356,702 of NZ_VSLZ01000002.1, forward strand.
GTCGAACCCGGCCGGATGCGGGCCTACGACGGCGACCGCTTCCTGAAGGCGTGCGAGGTGGCGGGCGGGAGTCCACGTGAGGGCCGACTGGAGGTCCACACGCCCGACGTGACCGAACTCGCCGACCCGAAGGCGACCGCCGCGCTACCGGCGCTCCCCGACGCCGACCGGCGCGACCCCGGCGCGGTCGCGCGGGCATACGACGGGGCGTACGAGGAACTGCTCGCCGTCGCCGAGTAGCGCCAGTCCGAAAAACGGTGGGGTCGGTCAGACGCCGCGGTCCTCCAACGGTGCGACGTGGTCCTCGGCCTCGTCCTCGCCCATCCCGTGTTCGCTGACGACGTGTTCGCGAACGTCTTCGTGTTCGCCGCGATACTCACCGCAGACGTCGCACTGGTGTGTTTCCACTGGCATCGTATCAGAGCCTTCCGGCCCGCCGGAGGTTCGGCCCTCGACGGCTTGAACGCCGTGGCCGGAGGCCTCGCGTTCCGGCGTCGGGCCACCCGGGCCCCTCGCCGACCGCGGCGTCAGAACCCGATGTGCGAGGTCGAACTCGGCATGTCGTCGCCGCTCCCGTCATCGTCGTCCGTATCGCTGCTCCCGTCACCGTCTTCTCCGCCTCGCTCGTCGCCGTCCTCGATGGCCCCCTCGTGGGAGAAGTCGTAATCGTCGTCGGTGAGGTAGACCGCCCCGTCCTCGACGGCGACTTCGACCGAGACGAGGGTCGTGTCCGCGGCCTCGCCGTTGTCGCAGTACCCCGAGCAGGTGTCGAACATCGACCCGTGCTTGGGACAGATTATCTGGCCGTCGCGCATCGCCGCTCCGAACCCCCGGTCGAGTCGCTGGGCCTCGTGGGTACAGCGGTTGACCCACGCCTCGACGCTCGGGGTGGTCTCGTCGGCGTCGGTCCGACCGTCCTCGCAGGGGACGAGGACGACTTCGTCGGGTTCGTCGTACTGGTCTCGTACCGTGAACAGCCACGACCGCTGGTCGCAGACCGTCTCGACGGTCGTCAGTCGCGTGCGCTCGGTCACGGCGCGAGGAACGAACCGGCGGCGGATAAAACTGGCTGCCGGGTCATCCCATGCGGGCCGCGCGCCCCGCCAGTTCCACGTCCTGATACGGGTCCGTGGTGACGCTCGGGCCGTGGCCGACGTGCATCTCCGCGAGGTGTTCGTCCACGGTGTCGCGCACCCGGTCGATGCTCTCGACGAGTCGCCGACGGTCGCCCTCTTCGAGGTCGGTCCGGCCGAAGCTTCCGTTTTGGAAGATGAGGTCGCCAGCGAACAGGACGCTCGCGGCCGACGAGTAGAAGCAGAGGTGGTCGTTCTTGTGGCCGGGCGTGTGGAGCGCCGTGTACGCGTGGTCGCCGAGTCGGACCGTCTCCTCGTCGGCGATGGCGTTGTCCACCCCGGGTTGGTCGGTGTCGAAACCCCACGTCTCGACCCCGAAGGCGTCTTCGACCGACTGGAGGTTACCGACGTGGTCGTGGTGGGTGTGCGTGAGGACGACGGCGTCGAGGTCGGCGTCGCGCTCGCGGATTCGACCCACCGCGTCGAAGTTCGACCCGGTGTCTACCAGTACGGTCCGCTCGCCCTCTACGAGGAAGGCGTTGCTGGTGAACGCCTGCACGCCCTGCGCGAGGTTCGTAATCATGGTGAGCAGTTAGAGCGGTGGGGGTTTGTGAGTATCGTTGTCAGTTGGGGGACCGAACCGAAGGGGTCGTCTTTTTGTAGCCCCGCGATACTCGTCACACGCATGGAGGTCAAACTGCTGGAGGCCACGGACGACCCGGAGGAGGTCATCTGTTCGGCGGCGCGAAACGACTACATGGCGGAGTTCGTCGGCGAGCAGTCGTTCGAGGACATCATGGAGTCCATCGAGGGCGACGGTATCGAGGAGAAGAAGGAGACTCTTATCGGCCAACTTCTCAACCACGGTCACTTCGGTCCCTTCGAACACGCACAGGCCACCTTCGCGGTGAAGGGTATCAGTCGGTCCTGTATGGCACAGATAACTCGCCACAGACACGTCAGTTTCGACGTCCAGAGCATGCGCTACGTCGCGTTCGACGACGTGGACCCCGAGAACGTCGCCGAGGGCGAGATGGTCGTCACCCCGCCCTCCGCGAACGACCCAGATTGGATAGGTCGGAACCAGAAAGGCGGCGCGGTGGACGACGAGACGGTCGAGAAGCGAGAGGAAATCTTCCGGGAGTCCGTCAAGCGGTCGGTCGAGGACTATCAGGAACTGCTCGACCTCGGAATGCCGCCGGAAGACGCCCGGTTCGTCCTCCCCATCGGGACCGAGGTCAACATGGTGATGTCGATGAACGCCCGGATGCTCATGCACGTCGCCGACATGCGCGCCGCGGCCGACGCCCAGTGGGAGATAAGAGAGATGACCGAACAGGTCCTCGACTTGGCGAAGGAGTGGTGTCCCCTCACGTTCGAGTACTACGAGGAGAACATGAAGAACCGGAAGAACCGGCTCGCCCCCTGACCCGTCGCTTCGTCACTCGTCTCTCTTCGTCGCCGTCTCCGCGCTCCTACTCGTCGGCTAGTTGTTCGACCAGCGTCTCTAGACTGTAACTCTCCAGCGGATTGTCCGTGTCGCGGAGCGACGAGATGACGAACGTGGAGTTCGTGCGCTCGACGCCCTCGACGGCCTCGAAGTCGCTGATGAGACGCTCGACCGCGTCGCTGTCGGGGAGGCGCGCGACCACGATGAAGTCGGTCTCGCCCATGGCGAAGTACGCCTGCGTGACCCCCTCGACCTCTAACAGTTTCTCGCCGAACTCCTCGTAGGAGTCGGTGTAATCGGCCAGCACCTCCACGACGACGGTCACGCCGAGACCCGCCTCCTCCAGATTGATGTCGTAGAGGTCGTTCTCGATGATGCCCTCCTCGCGCAGGTTGTTGAGGCGGTAGTGGATGGTCGAGACCGGGATGTCGGTCTCCTCACTCAGTTTCTCGGGGCTTCCGGTTCCGAGGTCGGCGATGGCCTTCAGGATGGTCACGTCGCGCTCGTCCATTGTCGATGACGTTGCGTCCCCGTCTACTTAACCTCGGTTCTGTCGGTAAAACGGCGTCAGATACGTGTCGAGAATCCACCACCACAGGTCGGCGAGAGGAAGAATCATTAACGATTCAGCCGAATCGTGGAAGTATATTCGACTTTGTTTCGAGTATCCGGCGAGTCTTTGTAGAAGGACTTAAGAGTCGGAGACTCCGACGATTGAAACAGAATCATGATTTCGCGTTATCTTGGAAGCAGAATCTCACTGCCGTTCGTGATGTTCGTACTACTTGCAACGCTTTGGGGCGGGTCGTTCGTCGCTATCGAAGTCGGTCTTCACTACTTTCCGCCGCTGGTGTTCGCCGGTATCCGGTACGCCGTCGCCGGCGCGGTCATCCTCGGCTACGCCGTCGTGGCGACCGACCGCTGGCGGCCTCGCGCACGCGGCGAGTACCTCGCAGTGACCATCGTCGGCGCGTTCGTCATCGCGGGATACCACGGTCTCCTCTACCTCGGCGAGCGTCACGTCTCGGGCGCGATAGCGGCGGTCGTCGTCAGTCTCTCGCCAGTTCTGACGGCCGTATTCGCCGCCATCGTACTGGACGAGCGCCTCTCTCTCACCAAAGGATTCGGCTTCGCGCTCGGCATCGGTGGCGTGGCCGTCGTCGCTGGCCTGAACCCCGCGAACGCGCTCTCGGCGGACGTGTTCGGCATCGGTCTCGTGTTCCTCGGCACGGCCTGTTTCGCGGTCAGCGCGGTCCTGACCCGACCGCTCCGGAACGAACTGCCCGCTGCCTCGTTACAGGCGTGGGCGATGCTCGGCGGGTCGGGTCTGCTCCTCGCTGCGGGCGCGGCGCGAGGCGAGTCGCTGTCGGCGATTCATCTCACGCCCACCGCGCTCGCGTCGTTCGCCTACCTGACGCTCCTGTCGGGCGTCGTGGCGTTCCTGCTGTACTTCCGACTCCTCGAGCGAATCGGTCCGACGAAACTCCACCTCGTCGGCTACCTCGAACCCGTCGTGGCGACGCTCGCGAGTTGGGCCGTGCTGGGCGAACTGGTGTCGTCCACGACGCTGGTCGGTTTCGCCGCCATCTTCGCCGGATTCGCGGTCCTCCACCGCAACGCGTTCCGGTCGCTCGCGGTGTCGATTGGGGACTCGGTCGTTGCGGCGTCGATTCGGTCGTCGCTGGGCCACGGCCCTGATTCGACGGACGACGCCGACGTGAACGAGGACGCGTGGTCGGGGACGGCGGGTCCTGCGGACGACTGATTTCGCGGCGAGACCGGTGTACCGGGAAGTCGAATCGTTGTCACGTCCCCGAATTACCCGAACGAGCGTACCACTTTTCGGCCCCCCGTACGTATGCCGCGGTATGGCTACACACGACGCGGGAGACCCGGCGCGCGACGCCCGCGCTGACTACGACTACCAGTCCGACGAGGTGTCGCGAACGGGGTTGGTTTCGGACCTCCAGCAGGTCGTCGACGGCGACGTGCGCTTCGACAGCTACTCTCGACAGCTCTACGCGACCGACGCCAGCGCCTACGAGGTGACGCCCATCGGCGTCGTCTTCCCGACCGACACCGACGACGTGGCGGCGGTGATGTCCTACTGCGCCGACCGCGAGATTCCGGTCCTCCCCCGCGGCGGCGGGACGAGTCTGGCGGGACAGGCCGTCAACGAGGCGGTCGTGTTGGACTTCACCCGGTACATGGACGAGGTGCTGTCGGTGGCCCCCGACGCGGAGGACCCGACCGCGCGCGCCCAACCCGGCGCGGTGCTGGGCGAACTCAACGCGGAACTCGCGCCCCACGGCCTGAAGTTCGCGCCCGACCCTGCATGGGGTGACAAGTCCGCGCTGGGCGGCGCTATCGGCAACAACTCCACCGGCTCGCACTCGCTGAAGTACGGCAAGACCGACGCCTACGTCGAGGAGTGTGAGGTCGTCCTCGCCGACGGCACCGTGACGACCTTCGGCGAGACGACCGTCGCCGAACTCCGCGAGGCGGCCGACCCGGACGGCGACCTCGAAGCCAGAATCTACGCGGAAGTCGCCCGGATTATCGACGAGGAGCGCGACGCCATCGACGAGGCGTACCCGCAACTCAAGCGCAACGTCTCGGGATACAACCTCGATAGATTGGTGGACGAGGCCGAGGAGGGGACCGTCAACCTCGCCCGACTGCTCGCGGGGAGCGAGGGCACCCTCGCCATCGTGACCGAAGCGGAGGTCGGACTAGAACCCGTCCCGGAGACCAAGTCGATGGCGCTGTTCGCCTACGAGGACCTGCTCGACGCGATGGAGGACGTGGCCCCCATCCTCGAACACGACCCGTCCGCGGTCGAGGTGCTGGACGACGTTCTCATCGACCTCGCGCGCGACACCGAGGAGTTCGCCGACGTGGTGGGGATGCTCCCCGAAGGCACTAACTCGGTCCTGCTCGTGGAGTTCTACGCCGAGGACGACGAGGACGGCCGAAAGAAGGTCGAGGCGCTGCGCGAGGACCGCGAGGGCGAAATCTCGTTCGGCGCGATGGAGGCCCACGACGAGGCCGAGCGCGCCAGATTCTGGAAGCTCCGGAAGTCCGGGCTTCCCATCCTGCTGTCCAGAACGTCGGACGCCAAGCACATCTCGTTCATCGAGGACGCCGCGGTCCCGCCGGAGAACCTCGCCGACTACGTGGCCGACTTCCAGCAGGTCCTCGAGGACAACGACACCTTCGCCAGTTTCTACGCCCACGCCGGACCCGGGTGCCTCCACATCCGACCGCTGGTGGACACCAAGAGTCCCGCCGGAGTCAACCAGATGGAGCAGATAGCGGACGAGGCCACCGACCTCGTCGTGAAGTACGGCGGGTCGGTGTCGGGCGAACACGGCGACGGCCGCGCGCGGACCCAGTGGAACCGGAAGCTCTACGGCGAGGACGTCTGGCAGGTGTTCCGGGACCTCAAGACCGCGTTCGACCCCGACTGGCTCCTGAACCCGGGCAACGTCTGCGGCGACCACGACATGACCGAGAACCTGCGATTCGACCCGGACTACGAGTTCTCGGCGGGGTTCGCGCCCGAACTGAACTGGGAGAACGAGAACGGCTTTCAGGGGATGGTCGAACTCTGTCACGGCTGCGGCGGCTGTCGCGGCGGACAGGACACCACCGGCGGCGTGATGTGTCCGACCTACCGCGCCGCCGACGAGGAGGTCACGGCCACCCGCGGCCGGGCGAACATGCTCCGGCAGGCGATGAGCGGCGAGTTGCCGGAGGGAGAGCAGACGGACACCGAGTTCATGGCCGAGGTGATGGACCTCTGCATCGGGTGTAAGGGCTGTGCCCGCGACTGCCCGAGCGAGGTGGACATGGCCAAACTGAAGGCCGAAGTCGAACACGCCCACCACGAGGAACACGGCGCGAGCCTCCGCGAGCGTCTCTTCGCCAATATCGGGACGCTCTCGAAGGTCGGGAGCGCGCTCGCGCCCCTCTCGAACGTGGCGAGCGAGGTGCCGGGCGCACGCATCCTGATGGAGAAGACCCTCGGCATCGCCAGCGAGCGAAGCCTCCCGACGTTCCACAGCGAGAGCCTCGAAGAGTGGTTCGAGAACCGGGGCGGCCCGCGCGTCCCCGAGTCGGACGCTACGCGGAAGGTCGCGCTCTTCCCCGACGCGTACACCAACTACAACCACCCGGAGGCGGGCAAGGCCGCGGTCCGCGTCCTCGAAGCCGCGGGCGTCCACGTCCGAGTCGTAGACGACGTGACCGACAGCGGGCGGCCCGCCCACTCGAAGGGCTTCTTGGACGTCTCTCGGGAGCGCGCACGGACGAACGTGGAGGCGCTCGCGCCCCGCGTGCGAGACGGGTGGGACGTGGTGGTCGTGGAACCGAGCGACGCCGTGATGATTCAGTCGGACTACCTCGACCTGCTCGGCGGAGCGAAGGGTCCCGAGGCCAGTCGGTCGGGCGAGCAGTACACCGAACCGCGGACCGCCGACCCGGAGGCGGGCCTGCGGGCGGACGGCTCCGACTCGCTGGCCACCGCCGTCGAGCGCGTGGCCGCCAACACCTACGCCATCTGCGAGTATCTGGACACCTTCGACTTCGACCTGTCGTACGACGCCCCCGACGAGACGCTGACCTACCACGGTCACTGCCACCAGAAAGCCACCAAGAAGGAGAGCCACGCCGCCAGCGTCCTCCGCGACGCGGGCTACGAGGTGGACGCGCTCGATTCGGGGTGTTGCGGCATGGCCGGGAGCTTCGGGTACGAGGCCGAACACTACTCGATGAGCCGGAAAATCGGCGAAATTCTCTTCGAGCAGGTCGCCGACAGCGACGGCGAGACGGTGGTCGCGCCCGGCGCGTCCTGTCGGGCGCAACTCGGCGACTGGGAGGGGCTTCGGAGCGAACCGCCCCATCCCATCGAGAAGGTAGCCGAGTCACTCGACTGACTCCCCCGACTGCGACTGTCGGCCCTCCGCGGGCGACAGTCAGAACCCGCTGAACTTGTCGCGCCGGTAGATGTCGAGTTCGCTGACGGTGGACTTCTCCTGTTTCGCGGCGAACGCGATGGCCTCGGCGACCTCCTCGGGTTCGGTCACTTCGCCCTCGTCGAATCGCTCGGCGAAGGACTCGCCGTAGGCCGCGCCGAAATCGGTCCGGACCTCGGAGGGGTTGACCACCGTAACGGCCACGCCGTCCGCGCCGACGTTGCCCTCGACGCTGTGGGCGAACCCGCGGACCCACCACTTGCTCGCGGCGTAGATGGGGTTGAACGGTCGGGGGTACTGCCCGGCGAAACTCCCGACGAACACGAGGTTGCCTCCGGTCTCGCGGAGGTGGGGAATCGCCGCGCGCGTCGCGTAGAACACGCCGTCCACGTTGGTCTCCATCATCGTCTCGTACTGTTCGGTCCGCATGTCCTCGACCGACTCGCCCCGGGCGAGACCCGCGTTGTTCACCAGCACGTCCAACTGTCCGAACTCCGAGACCACCGTCTCGACCGTCCCCTCCACCGAGTCCTCGTCGCGAACGTTGGTCGGGACGACCAGCGTCTCGGCGTCCCACTCGCGCTCTAGGTCGTTCGCCACCTCGTTCAGGACCTTCTCGCGGCGGGCGGCCAGTGCGACCCGCGCACCGTCGCGCGCCAGCGCGTGGGCCGTCGCCTCGCCGATGCCGGAACTCGCGCCCGTTACCAGTGCCGTCTTCCCGTCGAGTGGGTCGTCTGCCATGGCGAGACCTGTAACCGCGACCGAGTTGGGTCTTTCGCCGGGGGCACCCATTCGGGGTCCGGAACCGTTCCTCCGCCTCGAAAGCCGATTTTCCGCTGTCTCTCCTCAGGCAGACTCTCCGTCGAGCAGGAACGACCGGAGTTCCTCGACGTAGCGTTCGGGCCGGTCTTGGAGTACCCAGTGGTTGGCGTCGTCCAGTCCGACGACTTGGGCCGACTCGATATCGCCTTCGAGTCGCTCTGCGGATTCGATGGGTTGGAACTCGTCGTCGGCGCCCCACAGTAGCAGCGTGTCGGCCGTGATTTCGCTCGGGTCGATTTCGGTCGTGTGATTGGTGTTCGTCGCGGCCGCGTCCCGGACGAGCGAGACCATCCCCCGCTCGGAGTTCCACGGGGCCTTCATCCCCTCGACGAACTCGTCGCTCGGGTCGTCGGACGCGAGGCTCTGGCGGAACATCCCGTCGAGGGTCTCCTGAATCTCTTCGACGCTCTTCTCCTTCGCGGTGGACGGCAGGCCGATGTTCACGATAGGTTCGACGGGCCACGCGTCGTAGGCGATAGCGTTCGACAGCACGAGTTTGTCCACGGCGTCCGGGCGGTGGACCGCGTACCGGAGTCCGACACCGCCGCCCAAGTCGTGACCGACGAACGAGACGGTGTCGAGACCGAGACCGTCGAGCAGGTCGGCGACCGCGAGTTCTTGGGCGCGTATCGAGCGGTCGAATTCGTCGTGCATCGCCGAGTTGCCGTACCCCACCATGTCGGGGACGACGACGCGCCGGTCGTCGGTCAGCGCCTCGGCGACGTCGCGCCAGAGGTACGACCACGTCGGGATGCCGTGGAGGAGGACCACGGGGTCGCCCTCGCCCTCGTCGTAGTAGGCCATATCGAGGTCCTTCCCGTCTACCGTGACGTCTCGATGCTGTTGGGCGTTCGTCCACTCCTCGTGACTCGCCATAGACCAGACAGAGTTTGCACGTCAATAGGTCCTATCGCCCGTACCTGACAGGAGTTCTCACCGGCACTCGGACCGATTACCAACTGGTTCGCCGCGACCCCGAGATTTACGGCGTCGGGGCCGAAGAGCCAGATATGTTCGTATTTCGAGGCGGAACCGTCGTGGACGCGTCGGGCGTCCGGGACGCCGACGTCGCGGTCGAAGGCGGCGAAATCGTCGCCGTCGGCGAGGTACCCGACGACCCCGACGAGGAAATCGACGTGAGCGGACAGTTCGTCGCACCGGGACTCGTGGACGCGCACGTCCACCTCATGATGGACGGTCGGCCCGACCCGGGCGAGGTCAGTGGCGACAGTGAGACCACGCTGGCCTACCGCGCGACGGCCACCCTCCGGGACGCGCTCTCGGCGGGCGTGACGACCGTCCGGGACCTCGGTGCGCCGGGCACGCTGGCGCTCGACGCGAGGGATGCAGTCGAAGAGGGCGTGCTGGAAGGACCCCGGGTCCTCGCCTGCGGCCAGAACGTCGTGATGACCGGCGGTCACGGCCACTGGTTCGGCCGGGAGGCCGACGGCGTGGCGGAGGTCAAGAAGGCGGTCCGCGAACAACTCAAGCGCGGTGCCGATGTGGTCAAGTGCATGGCGACCGGCGGCGTCCTCACAGAGGGCGCGCTGACCGGCGCGCCCGAGTTGGACGAGGACGAACTCGAAGCGCTCGTGGCCACCGCCGACGCCAAGCGGGTACCGACGGCGGCCCACGCCCACGGCACTACGGGCATCAAGAACGCCGTCAGAGCCGGCGTTTCGAGCGTCGAACACGGTACGTTCATGGACCGCGAGGCGGCCGAACTCATGGCCGAACGGGGCACGTACTGGGTGCCGACCGCGAAGGCGCTCTACGGCATCGTGGACGCCGGGACCGAGGCAGGGATTCCGGAGTTCGCCGTCGAGAAGGCCGAAGAAGCCGTGGACGCGTGGGCCGAAGCATTCGAGCACGCGCTCGACGCCGGCGTCCCGATTGCGATGGGTACGGACGCCGGAACGCCGTTCAACTACCACGCCGACATCCCCGAGGAGTTGGAACTGATGGTCGAACACGGTCTCTCCGAGGAGGTGGCGCTGGAAGCCGCGACGGTCAACGCCGCCGACCTGCTCGGACTCGACGGGACGGTCGGACGGGTCGCAGAGGGCATGTACGCCGACCTCGTGGTCCTCGACGACGACCCGCTGGATGACGTAACCTCGTGGCAATCGCCAACACACGTCGTGAGTCGTGGAACCGTGGTTCGGTGACAGCCCCACGTCAAAAGGTCTTTTATACCGGGCAATGGAGGATTAAGGTACATGAGACGGCTGCTGGCTGTCGCCCTTGTAGTCCTGTTACTCGTCGGGACGGCCCCCGTAGCGACGGTGTCGGGCACTCACTCCGTCCGCGAGATGCCCAACCGAACGCAGACGCTGGCCGCGACCGACAACTTCGACAGTGTCGAGTTCCACATCACGGTCTACGAGAACGGGACGGCGGAGTGGACGTTCACGTACCAGCGAACGCTCAACAACGACACCGAACGCCAGCAGTTCGAGCGGTTCGCCGACGAGTTCAACAACAACTCGACGGCGCTGTACACCAACTTCAAGCAACAGGCCCGGCAGTTGACCAGCGCCGGCCACAACGCGACCGACCGCGTCATGAAGGCCGAAAGTTTCTCGAAGAAGGCCTACGTCGGCGGACTCGTCAACAACAATCGGGGTATCGTCAAGATGTCCTTCCAGTGGACCGGATTCGGTTACTCCGGGGACGACAGCGGAAACATCATCATCGGCGACGTGTTCGAGGGAGGTCTCTACATCGGGCCGAATCAGTCGCTAGTCGTCCACTCCGGGCCGGGACTCGCGTTCGAGTCGGTCCAACCGAACGACTCCGCCCAACCGTCGGGCGAGACGCTCGCTTCGAGCGAGTCGGTGACGTGGCAGGGCGAACAGGACTTCATCGACCAGCGACCCCGGGTGAAGTTCAACCCGGTCAAGGGGACGACCACGACGACCACGACAACGACGACGAACGGGTCCGGCGACGGCGGCCCGACGACCGGGACGCCCGTCAACGGGACCGAACCTCCGGGCGGCGGTGGTGACGACTGGTCGCCCCTGATGATGTTCATCCTCGCGGTGGTCGTCCTACTCGGTCTCTCCGCTGCGTTCGCGTGGCGGCAGGGCGACTTCGGGTCGTTCACTAGCGGCACCGACGACCACGGCGGCGACGGCGGCGACGGCGGTAACGCACCGGCGGCGAACGGAAACGGACCGACGACGACCGAACCGTCCGTTAGTGACGAGGAACTGCTCACCGACGAGGCGAGAGTGAAGAAACTGCTGGACGAGAACGGCGGTCGGATGAAACAGGTCAACATCGTAGAGGAGACTGGGTGGTCGAAGTCGAAGGTGAGTATGCTACTCTCGGAGATGGAGGAGGACGGCGACATCAGTAAACTCCGGGTCGGCAGAGAGAACATCATCAGCCTCGAAGGCCACGAACCCGACGCCGCAGGGTCACCGCTAGAAGGTGAGTAACGCCCGTCGGTCAGTTTCCGCAGTTCGGTAGCCGACCACGACACGCGACGTTTTCTACGCCGTTGGTTCCTGCCTGATTTCTCTTCGGCGAGCGGCGGCGACGGTGTATCGTTCACCTTCGTTCACGTGGACTGGTAATTCGGAGTGTTCGAAGTCCGACGAGTGTAAAGCCGTGATTTCGCTGGATTGAACAGTTCGCGGCCGGGACCTCGGTTTGTGGAACCGGAACACGGCGGTGCGAAAGCGCAACTGTTAAACAGTCCGTCCGACTACGATTGAGTGCAGACGCGCTCCGTTGGTGTAGTCCGGCCAATCATCTTGCCCTCTCACGGCAAGGACCAGGGTTCAAATCCCTGACGGAGCACTCCCTTCTTTCCGTCGTCACCCGATTTTGAGCTGTGGCAATGGAGAATAACCATGCCGCCACAGGGCAATTACGAAACTCAGAACACTCGATTAGCCCGCAGTCTGGCGATTTTCGCTTGTTGTCCGGCACGTCAACTCGCCGGATTCAGCACACCCTCACGTCCCGTTCAGCAATGGGGTAGAAGAGGGCAGTGGATACATGCTCCTGAAGATTCGGAAGGGGTCGCTCAAACCGGGAATCTAGATAGGACATCCAGTAACGGTTTGCAACGTAGGACGTCGAGAGTTGAGTTGCTGTACCAGGTCGGTTGTTTGGTGGAAGATTGTTGGTTGTTGGGTGCTTGGTCTCGCCGGAGAGCAGACAAGTGCTTCTCAACCGTACTCGTGGGCGTCTCCGAGAACCCGTACCGTTCAACCCGTTAAGGAGGAGTGCATCCTTTCCCCGTCTTTCCCGCGGTCACTCTGTAGGTCGACGCCTTGACACCGGTTAGTCCGAGTGAACAGGTTGATGGCAAAATCTTCTAAAGGCCCATCGTCGATTTCCGTGAGTGTCATAATTTTTGGAACGTCGCGGTTATCCACTCATCAAGACGTACTCTTCCCGATTTGGCCCTCGTGTAGCAACTCGCACCAAAGAGCATAATAAAATAATTTATTCCCAATTTTTATAAATCTATCTTATTCTTTTACTATATTTCTGTATCTCATTCATAAGATTAATATGAAGAGTATTATTTCTATCATTTGTGGTTGAAAAGTCAAATCCCGATAGTTCAGTTAGAAGACGAGACGTTCTAAAAACGGCGGCTACGACAGGCGCAGCGGCGTTTGGTTTCTCAGGTCAAGCCATCGCGTCTGACACTAACCCCGAAGACGTGACCGCCTACCGGATGCAGGACCCGGCTACCGAGACCGGCAACCGAACGGTCCGGATTCAAACGAAGCAAAGTGCCGACTATCGCTTCGGTGTGACCGGCCTGCTTTCGGCCACTGACGCACCGACCGACGCCGTTGACGCCGGAAAGGCGTCGGCGACCCTTGAGCGTGGTGTTCACGAATTCCAGTTCTCCGGAGAGTTTACCGAGTTTGAACTCAACGGAGAAGCGAAGGTTACCGTCAACGGCGAGCCGTTCGACGTCGCGGCGTTCCCCCACAATACCCTAAAGATTATTCCGAGTGGAAAGGTCGAGTTCGACGTGTCCGCCAGCGGTGGGCTGGAGGTTACCGGCGGTTCTGTAGAGCGTCCCTCAACGCGACGCGCTACGGGATACGCCAGTGGAAAAGTCACCGTCGCCTACGAAGGTGAACTAACGTATTTCGATATCGACGGCGACGCGGAGCTGACCAAGAACGGCACTTCCGTCACGAGCGAGACAGTGCTACCGTCGACTCAACCTCACGTCGCTCACATCGAGACGACTCGTGGCAGCCACGAGTTCGACCTCGTCGTCGGCGACGACGCGTCTGTCACCGATTCGGTCACGGGTACTACCGCCGAAGGTGGTACCGTCAGCGGGCGCGCAGTGAACAAGCCCACACAAGTTAGCTACTCCGGTCAGACCACACAGTTCCAACGTGACGACGGGGCAAAAATGGTATTCGATGACCCCTCGAATAAGGTCAAACTCCACGCCCCGACTGACGACAGTGCGGAGTTCACGCCACGAGCGACGGAAGGTATCGCCTATGAAAGCGAAGTCAGGGAAGCCCCGACGGTCACAGTGCCTGCCGGAGAGATGCGCCAGCTAAAGTACTTCGGAGACATTTTGGGTGGTGACATCGGGTCGCTCCGACTGTCACTGTCCCACGACGAATACCCGGCCGCGGCAGACTCCGCGCTTCTGCAACTCTCTGCGGAAGTACAGCGTCACAGCGCCTTCTCGGAGCTGACCACAAATGCCGCACAAGACGGCCGCGTCCGGTACGACGTCGGCGGTATTTCCGGGGGACGGATTCGCCCCTCCGATTCCGGGAAAGACCTGACCTTCGCGTCACACGCATTGACCGACCTCGAACGAGGAACCAAGGGTAACCTAGTCCTCTCCGTGACGAATGACGGGAGTGTTGAGCAGGCAGAGAACACCCTTAAATGGGAAAATGATCGTGGAACGATACAAAAGATGGAGGTCAGGGAACTCCAGCGTGGCGCAAGCACGTCTGCGACCGGAAGTTCCTTCGAGACTGACGAACACAACTTCAATATCCCGAAGCAACCACGGCGAGCCGAAACCCAAGGGTGGGTTCCCGACCCGAGCGATTGGCTCGACCCTCTATGGGACGGGCTGGACGCTCTGGCAGATAGTTTCGGTGTTGCGGCTGATTTGCTCAAGAGCGGAATTCAGAACGCTATCGACAACGTCCAGTCACTAACGAAGGAGGATATTATCCTCAAATCCGGCGAGATAGTTATTGATAACCTCCGAGGAGCTGCCCAAATGGCATGGAGTCTGATTGATGAACTCTCGAATTCGGTGACGGAGAGGAGACTTGGTAAGGTCCTGATGGGACTCAACATCGTCGGGTCCTTCGGTGTCGCGGCGTTCGTCGGCACAGACGTGTTCGGGGCACTGGACAGAGGTGACCACGACTGTGCTGCATGTATCGCAGCAGTTAAAATAGCGTTTGAAGTGATGTGTGGCCTCGTCGGGAAAGGAGTGTGTGCCGCTGTCGGTGCGTTCACTGCACTCGTCGGTGGAGCGGCCTGTCAAATTGTTGTTGAGGCCGCTTGTGCGTACGCCACATTGGCGCTCCCGGACGCACAGAAGATCTGTAGTGGAGATGCCGTCGTGCTAGACGACCCGGTTTGTACTCCATAAGAGGATTAACCAACCACCGGGAAATCTTCACGATACGATGGAGAACAGACTACAGACATGGCGGCGCACGTTGGCTGGAGTAGCCTTAGCTAACGCACTCCCGCTTATCGGAATCGTTCTATTTGACTGGGGTCTCGAACACCTCTTGGTAGTCTACTGGATCGAGATCACAACCAGTGGTCTCCGACGGACGCTGGAGGCAACGTTCGCGGGGAAGCGCGGCGCTGTAGAGGACTGGGCAGCCGCTGATTCACGATGGGGATGGCGCTCACCGTTCCGCTCGCTCCGGGAGAAGCGTGGCGGATTCCAACTCCACGGGGCACTGCCGCCGACGTACCCACGGTCGTTCCCACGCGTGTTCGACCTTGGACGAGTAATCCTCGGTCTCTCACTCTTCAGCGGTGCTGGACTCTGGCTTGCAACCGCCGGGAGCGGCGTGTTCGTCGAGAGTCTCCTCGTCGCGGGCGCGACGACGCTCGCCCGCGAAGGGACAACACTCGCGGACCACATCCGCTCGCGTGACTACCACGAACTCGTCCCACAATCGATCCTTACTCCGCGATTAATCCTCGGGGTCGTTGCGCTCGCAGTAATCGTCGTCTGGGGCGTCGCGCTCGGACCATCACCGACCGAAAGCACAGGGGTCCTCTTCACGCTCGTCTACCTCGCTCGCGTCGGGTTCGACGTGTACAGCGTGGTCGGGCAGAGCGAACGGTTCAATCCTCTCAACCCGAGCGAGGCCAACTTCGAGGCCGCAGATAACGATCAGTGGGAACCGGTCGTCGCCCCCGAAGGGGACCCGACGGACGTATTCCACACGAACCGCCGAGCGGTGTGGATTAGCGCGGTCGTCGACGGACTCCTCGGAATGCTGAACCCCCGACGCTTCGCCGCGGCGGCCGTCACCGCCTTCCTCGGGTACGTTGTCGCCGGGACGACGGAGGCAGTCGTCGGTGCGAGCGCGGTCGTGATAGTGATCGTCGTGTACACGCTCGTGGAGAGAGACCTCCAATGGGGCCATGTGGAGTATCGGGTGTACGAGGACGTCGTCGTCTGTTACGACTGTCTGCTGGACGAACCGCAGTGGCGCGTCGAACGCGGATGGATCACGGATGTGACGGACCGGTCCGGACTGCTCGGACGACTTTTGGATGTCTCTTCGGTCTCGCTGGAACAGCGTAGCGACGGTAGTACTCGTACACTCCGGTACGTTAGCACTGCCGACTCACCGGTCTCGGAACTCGGTCGACGATCCTCCAAGGTCTAAAATCATGAATATTTTGACTAGGGTGTGGGTATCGACTGAAACAGCGTAACGGTGTTTCAGATTGAGTATCGCATTGATTCCGATGAATTGTCTCGTGGACGGTTTACTCTAAAGAAAATCAACTCACTATCGTCTCTCTGCAGAGAGATTCAGCGAGTCCAAATTGCCTAGATGGCAATGAACAGGTGTTTTATAAGCATCCACAACGAATTCCAGTTCGTCACCAGTTCATACTGAGGGATTCGGGAGAGTTGCGTAGAAGCGTCGGTTGAGTGTGGCGAGTCGGATTGGCCTCTCACGGCAAGGAGCAGGGTTCGAATCCCTGACGGAGCATCCTTCCGTCGTCACCCAATTTTGAGCTGTGGCGTTCGGTCCCCGGTCTTTCTTTCGATGTCGAGCGTTCATCATCTCGCTCTCACCGGACTCGATAACCTTCTGAGAATCCTCGGTTGTCCTTTCAGTGTTCGATACCGTAACTGGCTGCAACTTCGGCTCCGACGGTCTCCTCTCGTTATCTGATTTCCGCCAAGCGTTCTAGTCGGCTACTGCTCTCCAATGTGGCTCCATTTCGGTTGTCATTACGCAGACACCACCTATCTAATCGAGGAGTCCCCTCCCTCCAGTGGCGTCTCGGAAGTCGACCCCCACTGAGCAGAGCGGCACCGACTGACGACAGTCTTTTTTAGCCGAGCAGAAACCAACAAATATGGGCGCTGATACGTTTCGTCGCGCTGGCGTGTTATCGGTCGATATCGTCGCGCTCGTCGCGGTTCTGTTTCATCCGTTTTCGTTGTACCTCGTGTCGTTGCTCTACTGGGGGGACCTAATCGGAGGGACTGGGCGACAGTTCTGCCAGACGGTGGTTGCAGCCCCACGCGAGCGATACTCCCCGACGGAACCACCGGCAATGCGGCGAAACGGCGACCCGAACCCGTTCAGGTTTCTGACCCCGAAGCTCGGGACCGTCCAGCCGGTCGATTGGCTACCGCCGGTCGCAGTTCACAACCTCAAGCCAGCGGTGATGGGACTCTTCGTTGCAGTACCGCTGACCGCCTTCGCCGTCGGTCTGACGACGACGTTTCTCAATCCGCCGTTCAGTGTTCGCTCGTGGCCGACGCTCGGGATACTGATTGCTGGTGGTTTGGCCATCGTCGTGAAACACGGCTGGACGTTCCGGCGGTTCGTCCGCTCGAATCGGCCACCCGCCGAGAGAGTCCTCCCGAGTATACGATGGCTCGGACCGATTCTGATAGCACTTCCGGTCGTCGCTGTCGATAGCGTCTACGCCGAAGCCGACTTCGACCCGTCGGCCGGGTTCGCGGCGATAGCGGTCGTCCTCGTCGTGGGGCGATTCGCGTCCGAGACGCGCCGAGACGCACCGCCGACCGGGGCGGACTCGTTCGACCTTTCGACGCCGACGGGACGACCGAACGAACGGTTTCGGACCGACCCGCAGGCGGTTCGGATTGCAGGTATCATCGACGGACTCGTTCCTCGGGTCGAATGGGAGGTACTCAACGTCGTTTCTCGACTCACAGCCCTCTTTCTAGTGGTTGTTGTGGGATTCGTCGTGGCTTCCGTTGTTGGGCCGACGGCGGCGGTCGCCGCGAGCGGCGTCGCACTCGCGGTAGTCGTAATCAGCTTCGTACTCGTGGGCATTGCGCACTTCGAGTTGGCGTTCGGGGCGATGGAATACCGACTGTACGACGACGAGTTGGTCGCGTACGATACGCGACTCGACGCCGTTCAGTGGCGTGTCCCGCTCGACGCGATTCGCACCGTTTCCGTCCGACGGGGTCTCTGGAGGGGACCGCCCGGCACGGACGGGGGGGACGGTCACGCTCGACCGGACCGATTTGGCTGTCGAACAGTCGCCGTACGGATTCTACCGACAAGCACTCCCTTACGTCGAGACACCCGAACGCGTCGCCGACCGACTCCGCCAGATAACGACGCAATGAGAGGTTCGAGTCCGAGCGGTACCGGCCGGCGTCGCCCCACAGCAACTCGATAGTCCACGCAGCACGATTACCAACTTTGGTGGGTTTCGACAGCGGTTTCGCTGCCTTCCGTTATCCATAGAGATAGTGCCGACGAAGTCACGACAATTTGCTCATGTATTTTCCCTCTTATCAGATTTAGTGTTGTGTAGAATATTGGAGAAGTCCGGCCTGACTCTGTTGGAGTTTCCGAATTTCGTCGTTCTTTCACCATCTTCTGGGGCTTTCAAACGCGGTGTTCGAAATATTCGATTTTACCTCGTACTGTTGAGGTCCGAGCACCTATAATAAATACAATAATCGAAGAATTTAATAATAATCATTATTATGTAGGTAATTGCATGACTAAAGAAGGAAGTAATAAAGACATGCAGCGACGTAAAGTTATCAAATCTCTCGGTGTAGCCGGCGGTGCGGTCGCTACCGGAGTCGGTGGCACCCTCGCCATTCCCGGGACGGCTGCCGCCGAAGAGAAGGAGTTAGATACCAGCGACTGGATTGTCGACCTCGACGTCAAGAAGGGTCGTCTTCGTCCGTCGATACGAGGACGGGACCCCCCGAGACGGAAGTGTACGTGGGTCGAAACAAGAACGCCGACCCGAGTACGTCCACCATCGAGAGCCGTTCCGTCGGGAGTTCCGACGGGATGAGCACTCAGAACTTCTCCGTCAGCGCGTCGGCGACGCTACTCACTTGGAACATTCCGGAGGAAGTCCCGATTATCGGTGGCGACGAGCTCACGTTCAGCATCTCTGCTAGCGTCGGTCTCGGCGGCGTCTCGGCCAGTTTCGACGTCTGTGTCGGTGGCGAGTGCATCAGCCTCGCCGGAGTCAACGTCGGTCTCGGGACGAACACGGTGGACGTCAGCACGAAGGGGACGTTCTACGGCGTGCCGTTCGAACTGACGGTCTCGGTCACCCTGACCGCGAGCATCGGCAGTATCACCAACCCCGACGCGTCGCTCGACGTCGGTGCCAGCGGTGAGGTCTGCCTCGGACGGGACCTCTGCGACGCGAACCCGAGCGGATGGGAGAACGTTACCTGCATGCTCTGTGCGTCCGCAGGAACATCGGTCACGGTCATCGACTAACCCGGACGACAGCGGAGCGAGTCAACCGAACAGGGAGACGGCCGGACGTGCGAGTCCGGACGCGTACCCTGCTCACCCGTCAGACGACTTTTTTCGGAGAACGACCCGTCTCAGGTTCGGACGACGGTGGTGTTCCCGATTCTGTCACCTAATCGTTGATTCCGACCCGAGAGGACGATTAGGACGACACCGAACGCGTAGAACAACGGGAGGAAGTCGGCGAGTCGGAGAACGTTCCGGACCAACGACGAACCCAGAGTAAGCGACGAACCGTCGTCTCGCGCGACCCGAACGTTTACTAACTGCTTGCCGATGGTCTTGCCGTATCGCCACTCGAGAACGGTGTGATAGCCAACAGAGAGTCCCAGCCACAGGACGAGCGCCACGAGCGCGGGCGTCCCCGTCAAGTCTGCGTCCACCCCCGTACTGCTAGATACCACCTCGCCGGTGAACGTGGCGACGAGGAACGTGGCGACGAAGAACAACGTGAACCAAACGAACGCGTCGATGGCCATCGCCACACCCCGACTACCGATACCAGCGGGTGAGAGGCTCTCTGCGTTTCTCATATCGGGTGACAACGAATAGCCAGCATGTATATTTTATCATTTTGTGAATTCGAGGAAAGAAACCGGCTCGATTTCGTTCGCTGTCCTTCTGGTCGAACGGTCGATTCGATTCTCCGGATAACTGCGGGTCGAGGATAACCTCGTTCCTCCAGCGCGTTATCCCCGATTCGAACACTAGAAGAGTACGTGCCGTATGCGGGTATTCCCCCACGTACTCTCATGATAAATCTCTACTCTCATCCGAGTGCCACCAGATACTCCCGACAGGTCGTTTCAGAGACGACTCTAGATACTATGGACGTAGAGACATTCACTGGAAGTCGTCCGCCGAAGGCGACATCACCGGATTCCTTGAGGACGCCGTGACGAACGAACGCCACCGCCGAGGTCTCGCGATATTCTTTCACCCGGTCGTCGTGCGCATCGATGGAACGGAGTCAAGTCGCGTGGCGTCGTGTGTCCGTTCGATGAATCTTCGCGTCCTCCCGTCGCGCCGAGTCGCCGCGTCGACGCTTCTCCTCGTCGTCGTACTCGCGGGGTGTTCGGGCGGATTCGGTGCTCTCGGCGACCCGGCCGCAGAGACCACTTCCCCCGACGACTCGTCGGCGGGCGCGAACGCCTCGGACTCTGCCGCGGCGCTGCCGGAGTCCGCCACGACGTTCTCTACGTCCGACGGAACCCTCTCGGTCCACTTCATCCATGTCGGGCAGGGGACGAGCGTCCTCGTCGTGGGACCGACGGGCGAGACGCTGCTCTACGACACCGGCAACTGGAACGACGACGGCGAACACGTCCTGAACTACCTCCGGGAGCACGACGTCTCCCGAATCGACTACCTCGTCACGTCCCACGCCGACGCCGACCACGTCGGCGGTCACGCCGAGGTCATCGACTACTACGAGACCGAGGCCGACGGCGTCGGCGCGATATACGACCCCGGTATCGCCGCGGCCAGTCGGACCTACGAGGCGTACCTCGACGCGGTGGAGCGACACGACGTGACCCTCTACCGGACGCAGGCGGGCGACTCGATACCGATGGCGGGCGCGTCGGTCCGCGTCCTCGCGCCGCCGGAGGGCTACCTCGCCGACCGCGACCGCAACGAGAACAGCCTCGTCCTCAGGGTCGCCCGCGGGAACGCCAGCGTCCTCCTGACCGGCGACGCCGAGCGCAGGGCCGAAGAGTACCTGACCGGGAGGTACGACCACGCCCTGAACGCCACGGTTCTCGCGGCGGGCCACCACGGGAGCAACACCAGCACCGGCCCGGCCCTGCTCAAAGAGACGACGCCGCGCGCAGTCGTCGTCCAGAGCGCCTACGACTCGCCGTACGGCCACCCGCACCGCGAGGTGTTGGGTCGCCTCGCCGAGCGGGCGATTCCGACGTACTGGACCGGCGTCCACGGCACCGTGGTCTTCGAGACCGACGGCGAACGGGTCGCGGTCCGGACCCAGCGCGACGCGCCGACCGACCCGCTCGAACTCCGGACTGCGCCTCGGGTCGAACCGAGCGCGGATGGTCCCCTCGAACGCCGGGCGACGTTCTCGGTCGGCGGTGACCCCGTCGAACCCTCCGACTCGGCCACGGTTCCGTCGCCCACAGTCGCTCCCGACGGCGGGACGAAGACCACGTCCGCATCCGGGTCGCTGACGGTCGCGACGGTCCACGCCGACGCGCGCGGCGACGAGGACGCGAATCTGAACGACGAGTACGTCGTCCTCCGGAACGCGGGCGACCGGACGCTCGACCTCTCGGGGTGGACCGTCGCCGACGAGGCGGGCCACACCTACGCGTTCCCCGACGGGACCACCCTCGCCGCGGGCGAGACGCTGACGCTCCGTACTGGGAGCGGTCGCGACGGCGGCGACTACTACTGGAACGCCGGGCGGCCGGTCTGGAACAACGCGGGCGACACGGTTTTCGTCCGGACCGACGAAGGCCGACTCGTACTGGAGGTCGAGTACGATGGGTGACGACGCCAGAGACGGTACTGCTAACAGGGACGAGGTGGACAGAGACGGCGTGGACAACGACGCCCCCGCGGGCGAGGGCGACCCCGCAGACGAGACGCCCCCCGAAGCCGAGACGAAACTCGCGGACGGCCGGTATACCGCGGTCCTCGACCGCTTCGAGCGGACGGACCCCGAGAGCGGCGGCGAGGAGTTGGCCGTCCTGCTCGTCGAATCGGGCGACAGGGTAGTCGCAGAGCGGACGGTTCCGCGGTGGCGACTCCCCGAGGACGCCCGCCACCCGGACGCTGTCGTGGAAGTAGTCGCAAAGAACGGGTTCGTGGTGTCGATGGAGTACGACGCCGAGGTAACCGAGCGAAGGACCGAGGAGGCCCAGTCGCGGTTCGACAGGTTGGCCGAGCGGCCGGACGGCGATTCTGACGGCACGTAGGTGGTCGTCCGACTATCCGGTGGACCGCAGTCGGGTCGTTTGCGTGAACTTAAGTGCGCGCTCGATAATCTTGGGATATGTCTCAGCGAACACCTGAATCTCCTACCGCGGCGTCCGGCCAGCGCACCCTCTACGTCGGACGCGACCGGCCGATTCGCATCAGCGCCGGGCACCGCATCCTTCACCACGACGGCAAGTGCAGTCGTCCACACGGTCACAACTACGAGATAGCAGTGAAGGTCGTCGGCGAGTTGCGCGAAGAGGGATGGGTCGTAGACAAAGGGGATATTACCTCGGTGCTCTCCGAGTGGGACCACAAGTTCCTGCTGGAGGACGGCGACCCCCTCGTGGACGCCTTCGAGCAGAGCGGCGACGGCGACGCGGTGGTCGTGCTGGACGACCCGCCGACCGCCGAGGTCATGAGCGCGATACTGGAGCGCCGCCTCGCCGAGGAACTGCCCGACACCGTCTCGGAGGTCGCGGTGCAGGTGAGCGAGACGGCCGAACTCTGCGGCGGGGCCACGTTCTGACGATGCCGGTTTCGAGCGACGTCGAGGCCGGAGGGTCCTCGTCAGGAGACGAGTCTCGGTCCGAGAGCGGCGAGGACTCGACCGCGAGCGGCGGCGACCGACTTCCCGTCAACGAACTGTTCGAGTCGCTGCAGGGCGAGGGTCGCCTCGCGGGCGTGCCGAGCGTGTTCGTCCGCACCTCGGGGTGTAACCTCCGGTGCTGGTTCTGCGACTCCTACCACACCTCGTGGGAACCGACTCACGCGACGATGAGCGTCGAGGAGATTCTGGCGGAAGTCGAGTCCCACGACGCCGACCACGTGGTCGTCACGGGCGGCGAACCCCTGCTCCACGACCCCGTGGTCTCGCTCCTCGACGAACTCGACGCGCGGGGCTACCACACCACCGTCGAGACGAACGGAACCATCTACCGCGACGCGCCCATCGACCTCGCCAGCGTGAGTCCAAAACTCGCGTCCAGCACGCCGACGCCCGAGCGCGACCCCACGCCCGAGGACGGGCCGACGGACGCGGGCGAGTGGGCCGAGCGCCACGAGGAGCGGCGCATCGACCTCGACGCCCTCGCCGCGCTCGTGGAGGACTACGACTTCCAACTCAAGTTCGTCGTGAGCGAGCGCGACGACGTGGAAGAGATTACCGACCTGCTGGCCCGGATTCGAGACGCCGCCGCGGTCCCGATTCGGGACACCGACGTGCTGCTGATGCCCGAGGGCGCGACGACGGACCGAATCGAGGAGACGCGTCCCGTCACCGCCGAACTCGCCCGGGAGTACGGCTTCCGGTACACGCCGCGACTCCACGTCAACCTCTGGAACGACGCGCCCGAGACGTAACCGAGCGAGTCGCTGAAGCGGTACGTGAGTCGGCGGAACAGTAGGTGAGTCGGCAGAGCAGTAAGCGAACCGTCGAAACAGCGGGCGAGTCGGCGGAACGATAACAGCGGTCAGGCTCCGGTTGCGGACCTGTCCTCGGCTTCGTCCTCGGTTTCGGACAGACACTCCCGATAGAACGCGACCTGATAGACGTAGAAGAACGTGCTCGTCACGGTTCCAAGCACGGCGGTCGCCGCGACGTACGGAACGACGACTTCGGGCGAGAGACCAGCCAGCGGATACCCCGTCTGAGTCGTCGTTCCCGTCGCCAGCGACCCCGCGTACCGGGCGTAGAGCAGGATGATTGGCAGGCTTCCGACCACCGTCACCACGGCCAGCACCGCATCGAACCCGAGCGTCGAGAGGAGGTTCCGTCTCACCAGTCGGTAACTCTGCTTGAGCGAGTCCGCGGGCGACTCGTCGGACACGACGACCGCCGGGAGGTAGAACTGGAGGAAGAACATCGGTACCAGCGCGAGCAGGTAGGTCCCGCCCATCACGAGCACCAGTATCACGGGCGAGTTACCGCCGCCGTTACTGCTTATCACGGCGAAGAGACCAATCAGACCGACGACTATCGCCACCACGAACACCGCGACGGCGGCGACGACGAGCAGGAGCGTGGCGGCCAGCGCGTCCGCGAAGTTGGCCTTCCCTTCCGAGAGGATAGTGCCGAGTCGAGGCGTCCCGTCGAACGCCTCTGCGACCATGCCGTACGCTCCCGCGACGAAGACCAGCGACGCGAGTTGGACCACGAACGTCCCGAAACTCCACGCGATTCTCGCCGGTCCGGACGAGAGCATCTGCCCGCCCGCGACGACGGCGTTCAGGAACGCGACGACCGCACCGGCGACGAACAGCACCGGGTTGCGCCGAAGCGTCTCGACTGCAATCGAAAGTGACGAAACGACAGCCATACCGACAGGTCAAACGTTCGACTCATAATCCTATCGGTCGGCCGATACGCCACGGGGCGAGTCGGCCGGGCGGGGTCGGACGGTTCGGCCGGAGCAGTCGGCTCGACAGAGTCGGTCGGACCGACCCGTACCGGGACGGTGCGCGACCGGAGCGACTCCGGACCGCACGACTCATGAGTTCGGCGACGCAGTTGTCGGACATGAGCGACACCGAGAAACGCGCAGTCGTCCTCGCCTCTGGCGGGATGGACAGCGCCACGGCGGCCTACGTCGCCGCCGAAGAAGGCTACGACCTCTACCTGCTCCACACGTCTTACGGGCAGGAGACCGAAGGCAAGGAGTACGAGTGCGCCCGCCGACTCGCCGACGAAATCGACGCCGCGGACTTCCTCCGCGTCGAGACGGGCCACCTCGCGACCATCGGGAACTCCAGTCTCACCGACGACGAGATGGCGGTCGAGGACGCGGACCTCGACAGCGAGGAGGTGCCGACCTCGTACGTCCCGTTCCGGAACGCCAACCTGCTGGCGATGGCGACCTCCTACGCCGAGGCCAACGACTGCGAGGCCGTCTTCATCGGCGCGCACTCCGAGGACTTCTCGGGGTACCCCGACTGTCGTCCGGCCTTCTTCGAGGCTTTCCAGCACGTCGTCGATACCGGGACGAAGGACGACACCGACATCGAAATTCGCGCCCCGTTCGTGGAGTGGAGCAAGACCGACGTCGCCGAGCGCGGGACCGAACTCGGGGTCCCCTACGAGCACACGTGGAGTTGTTACCGCGCGGAGGCCCCGGCCTGCGGGACCTGCGACGCCTGCGCGTTCCGACTGCAGGCGTTCCGGAACGTCGGCGTCCGCGACCCCATCGAGTACGAGGAGCGACCGGAGTACGCCGACTGAGTTCGGTCTCCGCGACCCTCTGTTCGCCTCTCGCTAGCCGCGATTTCGGGCGGCCAGCAGCGCCGCTCCGAGCAGCGCCGCCACCGCCGCGCCGACGCCGAACCCGGACACCGGAACCCGCGGCGCGGTCTGACCGTCCCCGTCGCCACCGGACCCGTCATCGCCGACCACCTCCAGCGTCGCCGAGGTGTTGCCGACCGTCGCGGTGTAGTTCCCGGCCGCCTCGACCTCGCGGACGAACGTCACCTCCGCGGTGTCGTGGGCCGGAACCCGGACCGCCTCGTTCGCCACCTGCTGGCCGAACAGGGTCAGCGCGACCGCTCGCTCGCCCGCCTCGCTCCCGGTGTTCTCGACGGTGGCCGTAATCTCGACCCGTCCGCCCGCCGAGACGGTCGAACTGTTCAGCGACACGTCGGCGACGCCGATGTCGGCCGTGGGTTCGGCCACGGTGACGTTACCCACCCGCGTCTGGCCGAGCGCGATTCGGTGGCGTCCGGGCGCGAGCGTCGCCTCGACGATAATCCGCTTCGTCTCACCCGCGGGCACCGTGACCGTCTCGGTCGCCGCCACCTCGCCGTCGGCCGTGAGGTTCGCCGCGAACTCGGCGGCCGACTCGCCCTCGTTGCGGAGCGTCGCCGTCACCGAGACCGGTTCGTCGGCCGCCACCCGCGTCGCGCCGAGTTCAGCGTCGGCGACCGTCACCGACCGCTCGCCCCCGACCGCAATCGAGGACAGCGCGTCGGTCTCGACCCGGAGGACGACCGTCTCGCGGCGCGACGTGACCGTTGCGTTAGTTCGCTCCCACGCGTCGCCCGCGCGGCGGTACGCGGTCAGGTCCGCAGGCGCGAGACCGGCGTCGGCGAGGCGCGAGCGCTCGACTACCACCTCGTAGGTCACGCGCTCGATTTGCTCGGACCGAACGTAGTTCGCACCGACCGAGAGCGACCCGAGAGCCACGTCCGCCGGGAGCGCGGGGTCGGCGATTCGCTCGCCGGACCGTGACGTTTCGACCGCGAAGTGCGGGTCGTCGCCGGCGAGGTTCACGGCCATCGACCGAAACGCGACGCCCGTCTTTTCGGCGGCCGCGGCCGCGGGTAGGTCGGCGCGAACCGTCTCGTCGCCCCGAGCGTTGCGCACGTCCACGACCCCGGCGTTCGGGCCGCGCTTCTGGGTCTCGGTGACGACCGGCGGCGGTCCGAGACTTGTCGAACCGCCTCCGCCGCCACCCCCGCCGCTGGAGTGGGCCTGTTCGGCGGGTTCGACCTCCATCCGGACGGTCGCGTTAGCGGTGTTGTTCCCAAAATCGACCACCGCGACGGTGGCGTTGTAGGTGCCCGCCGAACCGTAGGCGTGTTCGACCGTCGCGTCCGTCGTGACCTCGTCGGTCTCGCCGTCGCCGTCGAAGTCCCATCGGTACTCGGTGATAGTGGTCTGGCCGTCGCTCGCGTTACTCGCGTCGAAGGTGACTGCGGCGTCGGTCTCGGTCGTGTTGGCCGCTACCGAGAGGCGCGCGGTCGGCGCTGTCCCGTCCTCGGGGAAGACTCGAACCGTCACGTTGTCGCTGGCGGCGTTCCCCCCGTTATCGACGACGGTGACCGTGGCGTCGTAGGTCCCCGTCGAACCGTAGGCGCGTTCGACGGTCGGGTTCGCCGTGACTTCGTCGGTCTCGCCGTCGCCGTCGAAGTCCCACCGGTACTCCGAAACTCCCCGGTCGTCGTCCGAGCCACTGGCGTCGAGACCGACGACTCCGCCCGCCTCGGTTCGACTCGCGTTCGCCGAGACTGTCGCGTTCGGTGCGGTCTCGTCGGGCGGAAGGACCTCGATTTCGGTCGTCGCGGTCGCGTTGTTGCCGCCCTCGTCCACGACTTCGAGCGTGACGGGGAAGGTACCGTTGCCGTCGAAGGTGTAGGCCACGCGCTCGCCGGTCGCGGTCGCGTTTCCGGCCAGCGACCAGCGGTACTCGGCGATTCCGGTGTCGTCTGTCGAGTTGCCAGCGTCGAGGACCACCTGTTCGCCCTCGACGGGCGTCGCGGGCGAGGCGACGCGAATCGCCGGGTCCGGCGGACTGTCCTCGGACACCGAGACGGTCCGAGTCGTCGTCGCGTTGTTTCCGCCCCCGTCTACCACGGTAAGGCCGACCTCGTAGTCACCCGCCTCGTCGTAGGTCCGGGTGACGGTCGGGTCGGTGGTGTTCCGCTCGACCGCACCGTCGCCGTCGAAGTCCCAGCGGTACTCCGTGACGCCTACGTCGTCGCTCGCGTTCCGCGCGTCGAAGGTGACGGGGAACCCCTGCGTCGGCGAGTCGCCGGTCCGGAACGCGGCGCTCGGCGGGTCGTCGGACTCGACGCTGACGCTGACCCGCTCGCGGTCGGCGTTGCCCGCCGCGTCCACCACGGTCACGGTGGCGTTGTAGGTCCCGGCGGCGGCGAACTCGCGGGTCACCGTCGGGTCGTCGGTCGTGCGTTCGACCTCGCCGTCGCCGTCGAAGTCCCAGCGGTACTCCGCGACGCCGCGGTTGTCCGAGGAGTCACTGGCGTTGAATCCGACCGGGTAGCCGGCTACTCCGTCCTCGCCCGAGAGCGCGGCGTTCGGGGCGCTCTCGTCCGGACCGCAGTAGCCGGTCCGAATCGTCACCGGGTCGTTCATGTCGAGTCCGACCGCGCTCGGGTCGCCGACGCTGCCGGTGAGGAACTGCCACGCTCGGGTGTCGCCCGACCGGTCCACCGGAGAGTCGTAGAGGGCGGCCTGCTCGTCGAACGCCGGGACGACGGTGACCTCGGTCCCGTCGCGGTCGAGACCCCGGAAGACCGCACCGTCGGTCCGGTCGCCGTACCACGACCAGTCGATACGGTCGCGCGAGAAGCGGTCGTCCTGTCTGGCGTAGTCGTCGTCCTCGACCACCCAGTTTCCGCCGCTCGGGAGTCCGCGGAACCGGAACGTCGCGGCGCTCCCGTCGCCCTCGTCGCCGCCGAGGGCGTTGTGAACCATCACGAGGCTCACGCCGTCGGGTCCGTCGTAGAGGAAGAGACGACTCGTGTCCTCCTGCGGGAGGTTACGGGGCATGTACGAACTGTACGTGTACTGGTCGTCTCCGCCGTCGTTCTCGATGTTGCGGTAGTCGTAGAACGACGCGACGCCTTCGCTACCGTCGAGGGGCGACACCTCGTAGCACTGAGAACCCTGCTCGACGACGAAGGTGTGTTCCGCGGCCGCGGCGGTCCCTGCGGAGGGCGGCAGTGGGACCGCCGCCGCGACCGACAGGAGAGCGATACCGACGATAGCGAGTCTCGTTCGTGTCCGAGTCATGTGGAGCGGGGAGAGGGTGTGCGAGCGACGGGCGACGCCGTCCGCCCGCGTTTCGTGTCGTTCGACCGCCTGCGAACCGGCGGCACGCCCCGACGTTCCCCGGAGACGGCCTTTGTTATACGTCGTCTGTGCGGGGGTAGCCGAGTCCGGACCCGCGGCGTCGTCCGTGCTTAATCGGTGACAGTTCCGGCTTAGGTCCAGACCGCCCGGCGATACTCGGTGACGGACGACCGCCGAAAACGACGGGCTGGCGCGGTCGGTGGACCGGCAGAAAGCACTTGTCGGACGGTCCGAACCGTGTCACCGTGCCCTCCACTCACTCCCGACGGACCCTCCTGCGGTCCTGCGGTCTGGCTCTCGGTACCGGCACCGCTGGCTGTCTCGGCGGATTCCAGAACGGAGACCCGTCGAGCGACCCTGACGCGCCCGGCGACGACGCGACTCGGAAGAACGAGTCCACGGCGCGAAGTACTACCGCGTCGAACGGTTCGACCGCGAACGACACAGCGACGCCGCGAACGACCGCTGAGGCGACGCTGTCCCCGGACGTAGTGAGCGACGAGGCGGCGAAGGAGCGCGCGCTTGCGGCCGAGGAGGCGTTCCTCACCGAACGCCTCGGGAACGCGAGTTGCCTCGACAACTGGGGGACGTACCCGACGACGGCGCACAAGCGCGCGACGGTCGTCGAGCGGACCGCCGACGGCGTTCGCGTCGAGGTCTCTCACCCCTTCTCGTACTCGACGAGGCGAACTGAGGCCGACGGCGCTTCGCGCGCGGTCTACCTCGTCACCGCCGACGACGCTCGGCGCGTCAGCGGCGACACGATTTCGCCGTGCTGAACCGCGCTGTGAACTACGGAACGCTTCGCGTGCCCGTCTTCACTCGCGTCAGAAGAAGGAAAGAGAACAGCGTCGGGTAGCGAGTCGCGTTAGCTCCGCCGGAGGGCGACGAGCGCGGCCGCGAGGAGCGCGACCAGCGAGACGCCGACGCCGAATCCGGGGACGCTCGACGAGTTGTCGGTCGTCTCGGACTCGGTAGTTGACTCCCCGCCGGAGTCGCTGGTCGTCGTCTCGACGCTCTTCACGGTGATTTCGGCGGTCTCGTCGCCGACGCCGACCTCGTAGACGCCCGCGGCGTCGAACGCGTGCGAGAAGGCGACGTCGGTCGCGCCGTCCGCCTCGACCGAGACGGTCTTGGTGGCGACGACTTCGCCGTCCACGGTCAGTTCGACTCGGTGAGTCCCGTCGGCGCGACCCGTGTTCTCGACGGTCGCGCTCACGCGGACGGAGTCGCCGGGTTCGACCCGCTGGCTCCCGACCGAGGCGTCCGCGACGCTCGTGACGGGTTGGCCGACGCCGACCGCGTAGGTGCCGTCGGAGACGTTCGCGCGGAACTCGTAGGCGTCTGCCGTCGCGTTACGCTGAACCGTCTCGACTGTTGCCCACGTCCCGTTCTCGTAGCGGAACAGACTCACCGCGTTCGGCCCCGCGCCGGTCGCGTTCAGTCGGGCCTTCGAGACGGTGACCGTGACCTGCTCCGCGCCGCTGACGTTCGCGTACGAGAGCGGGACGAAGCCGGCGTCCTCGACGGTCGGCGCAGCGATGCCCTCGGGAGCGGAGTCGGTCACGCGGACCGCGGGGTCGGCGTTCGGTCCGCTCGACGAGACGACGACCGTGCCGACGCGGCCGTCAGCGTCTCGGAGAGGTGCGGAGACGGTACTGTCGGACTCGTCGTTCGAGTCCTCCGGGTCGGCCGGTCCGATGCCGCCGGTTCTGCTGTCGGTGTTGTCGCCGCCGTCGTAGCCGCCCTGTCCGTCGTCGCCGTCGTTACCGTCGTCAGAACCGTCGTTACCGTCGTCCGCCGCGGTGACGGTGACCGTCTCGGTCACGACGTTTTCGGCACCGGCGCGGGTCCGCAGGACCAACTCGACCGTGTGCTGGCCGGGTTCGTCGAAGGAGGTGGTCCACGTCGTCGCTCGCTCCGGACCGGACTTCCACGCGAAGTGCCGGAGGTGCTCGAAATGCTGGTTGGGGTCCGTCGCGGTGAAGGTGACGTTCTCGCCCACCGAGACCGTCTCCGCGGAGGCGCTGACGGTCGCGTTAGGCACGACCTTCTCGACGGTGTAGGTCACCGTGGCGGTGTCGGTCTGACCGCTGGTGTCCTCGACTATCACGGTCGCTTGATACGTGCCGGGTCCGTCGAGGTGGATGTACGGCTTGAAGGAGGTCGTGTTGTCGTCGTACCACTCGACCTCCCCGTCGCCGTCGATGTCCCAGCGGTACGACTCGATGCCTTCGTCGTCGGTCGACGCCGAGGCGTCGAGCGGGTAGAACAGCAGGCTCATCTTCCCCGTATCGGGAGCCGTGAGCCGTGCCGTCGGCGCGTCGTCCGTGGACCGCTCGCGGACGACCACGCTCTCGGTCGCGGTGTCGGACTGCCCCGACTCGTCCACGACCGTCACGGTGACGTGGTACGTTCCCGCGGCGGAGAACGCGTGGTCCACCGTCGCCTCGTCGGTGGTCAGGTCGGTCGTCCCGTCGCCGTCGAAGTCCCACTCGTAGGCGGTCACGTTGCTGTCGTCCGACGATTCAGCGGCGTCGAAGCTGACGGTCTCGCCGGGCGCGACCGCGGTCGGGTCGGCGGTCAGCCTCGCGGTCGGCGGCATCTCGCCGTCCGTTATCTGGTCCGGCGTGGGACTCGTCGCGGTCTGGGTACCGAGACCGAAGTTCGAGAAGTCGGTCTCCCAGACGAGGTTCGAGTCGTTGCTCGCCGGGTTCCACGTCGCGGTGAACGTGTGGCGTCCGGTCTCGAACTCGACCGGCGGTTCGGTGGCAGTGTTTCCGGCGGCGAACTCGCTACCGCCGGCGCGCATCGCTTCGTCGTTCGGGTTGACGTAGCCGAACGTGACCTTGTACGCCCCGTCGTCTACCTTCGTCGCGTTCTCGACGAACGTGTTCGGACGGTCCGGTCGGGCCGCGTCGTACTGGGCCTCGAAGTCGGGGTTCTCCTCGGTCACCACCGCGGGTTCGGACATGTTGCCTTCGTAGAGTGCCACGTCGACAACGACGGGACCCCACTGGCCCTCGTCGGTGACGCGGAAGACCTTCGACCCGTTCACCGAACCGAGGGGGTAGTTCGATTCCCCGGGTCCGCTGGACGTGTAGTACGCCGAGTCGACCCACACGGTCCCGTAGTCGCCGTTGACCCGGAACGCTGTCGCGTTGATGAACTCGACGGGGTCGGGTACCGAGACCGTCTTCGTCGCGGTGTCGGTGTTGCCGGCGGCGTCTTCGACCGTCAGCGCGACGGTGTGTTTGCCGCTCTGGGCGAACTGGTACTCGACCTGTTCGCCGTGCTTCGTCTCGCTGCCGTCGAACGTCCAGGTGTAGTTGACGACGCCGCTATCGTCGGTCGAGTTGCCGGCGTCGAAGGCCGCGGTGACGTTCACGGACGCCGAGTCAGGGCCGCTGATGGCGGCCGTCGGCCCGGTGTCGCCGCCGTCGCTGCCGTTCAGTTCGCCCGCGGTCTTCGTCTGTGCGCTCACGTCGCTCTGGTCGAAGTTGCTCCGGTTGAGCGTCCACGTCGCGCGCTCACCGTCGCTGTCGGGCGTCCACGTCACCGTGAACGTGTGGTCGCCCGACGCGACCTCTTGGGGCGCGTCACCGGAGACGTTCCCCGAGAGCGTGCTGTCCATGAACAGCGCCTCGTCGTTCGGGTTGTGGTAGCCGAACGTCACCTCGTACGTCCCGTTACCGACCGCCGCGACGTTCTCGACCGAGACGTTCACCGGACGCGGTTCGATGAGTTCGGCGTAGTAGTCGAGACGCGGGTTCTCCTTCCGGAGTTCGGTCTCGGCGTCGTCGAAGTCCTTGTCCGCGGTGGCGACGTTTATCATCGACCCGTTGACGCCCGACTCGGACGCGGTGATGACGGTCGTCCCGGAGACGTTGTCCTCGTAGACCTGCGACTGGCCGTAGCCGGACGGTCCGTAGAACCCGACCGAGATGCCGACCCGCTCGAAGGTGCCGTTCACCCTGATGGCCGAACCGTTGATGTACGTGATGTCGCCGTCCACGGGACCGACAATCGTCGAACCGTTCTGGCCCGACGCGGCGTCGTCGCCGTCGGAGTCGGCGGCCTTCAGGAGCGTCGCGGTGTAGGTGCCGTTGGACGCGACGGTCACGTTGCCGTCGTAGAAGTCAGGGTCGCCGCCGTCGCTCACGTTGAAGTCGCCCTCCGTCAGCGTGGCGACTCGATTACCGCCCTCGTCGGTGACGCCGACCTCGATGTCGCTTATCGACGGGGACCCCCAGAAGTAGACGCGGACCGTCTTCTGCTCGGAGTTCGTCACCTCGAAGCCCGACACGCTCGGCGAGGTGTCGCCGCCGTCGTTCTTTACCGCTTCTATCGTGAACTCGCGAGAGTCGGTCTCGCCGTCGGACTCGGTCCACGTGACCGTCACGTTGTGTTCGCCCGCTTCAGCGTAGCTATGCGTGACGGTGCTGCCGGATTTAGTCGTGGAACCGAACTCCCACGTGTAGCCCTCGACCTTGCTCTCGTCGGTCGCGTTGGCCGAGACCTCGAACGTCTCGCTGACGTTGACAGTCTTCGGGTGGGTCACGGTCACGACCGGACCGCCGGAGTCGGCCTCCTCGACCCGAACCGTGACGTTCGCGGAGTCGGCGTTCCCCGCGCCGTCCTCGACCGTCACGGAAGCGGTGTGGTTTCCGGTGGTCGTATACGTGTGGTTCACCGCCGCGTCGCCGGTGGTCCGGTCGGTCTCGCCGTCACCGTCGAAGTCCCAGCGGTACTCGGCGATGCCGGAGCCACCGTCGTCGGTGGAGTTGCTCGCGTCGAGCGTGACCGCTTCGTCGTTAGCGACCGGGTTCGGCGACGCCGAGAGCGCGGCGTCCGGACTGGTGGTGTCGGGGCAACTCCCCTTCCGTACCGTCAGGTTCTGCTGCATGTCGAGCGAGACGTTCTCGCCGCCGGCGTCGAGGAGTCGCCACGCGTCGGTGCGGTTGGCGCTGTCACCGGAGTAGTCCCACGTACCCCAGTGGTCGGCCGCGTCGTTGAACTGCGGGTCGATAGTGACGCCCTCGCCGATGCCGGTGAAGGCACCGCCGTCGGTCCGGTGGGACGCCCACATCCAGTCAACCTCGTGGGTCGGCCCGTCGGTGTCCCAGTTGTCGTCCTGCGGGTCGCCCTGCTGGTCGGTGTAGTTGTCGTCGCGGACCTCCCACGTCGCGCCGCCCATGTTCGAGAGCGTGAACGTGATGGTGCTGGCGTTCGGTCCGTTCTGCTCGTTCTGGTCGAGTTTGTCGTGGAGCAGGACCACGCTGTACCCGTCGGACCCGTGGTAGAAGAACAGGTTACTCACTTGGTTCTTCTGGAGGTGTTTCGTCCCGTGCGAGGAGTACGTGTACACGGACGGGTCGGTGTTGTTCGGTTTCCGGTAGTCGTAGAACTCCTCGACGGTCTTGTCGCCGTTGCCGTAGGCCGCGACGTCGTAACACTGTCCGGCCTGCGTGACGTGGAACGACGTCTGCGAGGTGGCTGCCGTCGCGGACGCCGCGCCGACGCCGACAGTCGAGAACGTCGAGACGACGAGCAGGAGGGTCAACAGGACGCTACGAGCGCGTTGGCTCACGACGACTCACCTCCGGGGCGTAGGCCACTGTCGCGTATCCGATACGTTTCGGTTGGCTTATCGATGCTAGCGTGAGCGTATCGCCACGTCGGCGGCGTTTCGCGGCGTCTTCTTCGGGTTTTCGAATCGGGCATTCGTGTAGATTTTCGGGGGTAGTTTCGGGATTCCGGTGCGTTCTGGCCATCGTAACTGCGAAGTCGTTCGTCAGCGCATCGTTACCCCAAGCTTCCGCCAGAATGACCCTTTGTTATCCCTCAGCTGTAGAATCGGAAGCAAGCGCCTGAGGAAGAGGAAATCGGCGTCTACTCGAAAACGAAGCTGCGTTTGGTCGGGTATACCCTTCGGTTAACGCGGCCTGTACGTCGTCGCCGACCCGATAAACAGTCCCTACGCTCCGCTCGGTCGGGCGCGCGCGGTGACGTAGATGCCCGCGAGGACGACTGCACCGCCGGTCACGGTGAACACGTCGGGCGCTTCGCTGAGGAGGACGAGCGCGAGCAGGGTCGAACCGACGGGTTCTCCGAGCAGGGTGACGCTCACGACGCTCGACTCGACGTACTTCAGCGCCCAGTTGATGACCGTGTGGCCGAAGATGCCCGGCCCGACGGCCATGGCGAGAAACAGCAGCCACTCCTCGGGCGGGTACGCGGTCGGCGCGACGGTGACTCCCTCGGCCAGTGCGACCGCGAGCAGCGCGACCGCACAGACCGAATAGACCACGGTGACGTACGGGACGAGCGCGACGCGCTGTCGAAGCGACCGCCCGGCGAGCACGTACCCGGCGGCCATGACCGCGCCGACGAGCGCCAGCGCGTCGCCGTAGAGGGGGCGCGCCCCGGCGAGCGCGGCCCCCGACAGCAGGCCGCCCAGCGACATGAACGCGACGCCCGCCACGGAGACGACGATACCGGCGACCATCCGGCGGTTGATGGTCTCGTCGAGCAGGAGCGCCGCGCCCAGCGCGACGAACAGCGGTTGGGACTGGACGAGCGTCACGCTGGCGGCGACGGTGGTCCATTCCAGACTCTCGAACCACGCCGCGAAGTGGGCCGCGAGCGCCACGCCGGTCACGACGGCCACGAGCGCGTCACTGACCGACAGTGCGCGGAGGTCGTCGCGGTAGTGCGTGACGGTGAACGGCGCGAGCAGGAGCGTGGTGAACACCACGCGGTAGAGCGCCTTGACGACGCTGGGCGCGTCGCTGAACCGGACGAGGATGGCGCTGGTGCTAATCGCGACCACGGAGACCGCGAGCGCGGCCATCGGAGGCGTTCGCTCTTCGAGCGTCGCCAACCACGTCATCGTGAGCGACGTTACGCGACGGACGCTTATGCGAATCGGTTTTGTGCCGGTGTCTCCGAAGCCACCGTATGGACCGGGTCGGAACCGGGCTAGTGCTGGTCTCGGCGGCCGGATTCGCCACGCTCGGCGTCTTCGGCGAGTTAGCGGCGGCCGCGGGGCTGTCGATTCCGACCGTGTTGACCTTCCGGTTCCTGCTCGCGACGCTGGTGGTGTGGCTCTTGCTGGGCGCTCGCGGTGAACTGCGCCCGCTTCGCGGTCGGCCGCTGGCGGTCGGCGTCCTGCTCGGCGGAGTCGGCTACGCGGCTATGAGCGGGCTGTTCTTCTGGGGATTGACGTTCATGACCGCCGGACTAGTCGGCATCGTCCTCTATACATACCCGGTCTTCGTCGTCGGCGCGGCGGCGGTGGGTCTGGACGAACCGGTAACTCGGCGGACGGTAACTGCGCTCGTCGCCGCCCTCGCGGGCGTGGCGCTCGTGACCGGAGCGGACCCCGCCGGGGCGGACCCGCGCGGCGTCGCGGTGGTGCTCGCGGCCGCGCTGGTGTACGCGGGCTACATCACCGCGAGTCGGTCGGCGCTGGCGACGGTGGACCCGCAGGTCCTCACGGCCCACGTTCTCCCCGCGGCCGCGATATCGTACCTCGCGTTCGGCACTGCGACCGGCCGCCTCGCGGTCCCGGCGACCGGATACGAGTGGGCGCTGGTCGTCGCCATCGCCGTCGTCGCCACTGCGGTTCCCATCTTCGCGTTCTTCGCCGGACTCCGGCGAATCGGCGCGAGCGAGGCCAGCATCGTCAGTACCGCCGAGCCGGTGCTGACGCTGTTGCTCGGCGCGGCGGTGTTGGGCGAACCGATTACGCCCGCGACGGTGGTGGGGGGTGCGCTCGTCCTCGGTGGCGTCCTGCTGGTGCAGACCGGCGCGGAGTGACGACTCTGGATGCACCATAGCTCAGCCCTCTCGGGGTAGTCGGACTGGCGGTCACAGGGGGCGGCTTCGCCGCCACCGCGAGGCGGTGACACCGCCGAGCGACGGTGCCGACTGACTCGCCGGCTATCTGTCTGGGACCGCGCGAGGCGTCCGGTCGGAGTTGGTCCCGGCTTCGCATTTCAACCTTCGTACCGCTTGAGCGCAGCGTCAGTCGTCCGTGGCAGTCGGGCCTGCCGTCGAGAGTGAGAACGTGCTTCGAGTGACGACCGAATCGTCCGAACGAGTTAAATCGCAATCACGCATATCGAAGCTATGGCAGGGGGAAGCTGGCGTTCGGTGCTGGGGGGCAACCGGACCATCTCGGCGCTCGGGGGTCTGTACGTCGTGATAGCGACGGCTCGGGCGCTCTTCGTCTTGGCTCGACCAGCGTCGCTTCTCACCGCCCTCGTCGATTTCGCACTCGTCGGCGTTCCCGGTCTCGTTCTGCTCTACGGCGGTTATCGGCTACCGGAGACCGATATCGACCCGGACACGTATCCGCGTATCTTCGGCTGGTGTCTCGCCGGGTTCGGTGCCGTCCTCGTTCTCATCGAACTGCTCATGCTCGAACCGGGCGTCGTCGTCGCGTACCCGCGCTGGTCGCTCACGTTCGTCACCGCGCTCGGGAGCGCCGGTGGCTTCCTCGTGGGTGCGTACGACGCTCGCGCGTTGACTCGCAAGCGCCGACTGCAGGAGCAGCGTCGGCAACTCCAGCGACAGCGACAGGAACTACAGAAACGGAGCGACCAACTCCAGCGCCAGAACGAGCGCCTCGACAACTTCGCGAACCTCCTCGCGCACGAGCTTCGCAGTCCGCTGGCAGTCGCCCAGATATACCTCCAGCAGACCGCCGAGGGCGACCGCACCGCCGCCGAGCAGGTCACGACGGCGCTCACCCGCATCGAGGAGATGGTCGAAATCATCCTCGTCATCGCCCGAGGGTCGGACGCGGATATCGACCGAGAGTCGGTGGCGCTCGCCGAGGTGGCCGAGGACGCGTGGACCGCCCTCGACGTTCCGAACGCGGACCTCGTCGTGGAGACCGACCACACGCTGGTGGTGAATCCCGTCCACCTCCGTCACCTTCTGGAGAATCTGTTCACGAACGCGGTCGAACACGCCGACGGGTGCGCCACCGTTCGCGTCGGGGGACTTCCCTCGGGATTCTACGTCGAGGACGACGGACCCGGGATTCCCGAGTCCGAGCGCGAGCAGGTGTTCGAAGCGGGGTACACCACGGACGGTATCGGCTTCGGTCTGGTGTTCGTCGCCGAACTCGCCGACACGTACGGGTGGGAGTACGCGATTACGGACGGCCCGGACGGCGGCGCGCGGTTCGAGTTCACCGACGTCGACCTCGTCTCGACGAAGGAAGGCCAGCGACACTGAGACCGGTCGCTCACACGTAACCTTCCTCGCGGAAGTACGCAACCAGAATCGCCGTCACCGCGAGCATCCCGAGCATGACCGCGGGGTAACCGTAGGTCCAACCGAGTTCCGGCATGTTGTAGGGACTGTCGGCGAAGTTCATCCCGTAGACGCCGACCACGAAGGTCAGCGGGAGGACGATGGTCGCCACGACGGTCAGTTTCTTCATCACCTCGTTGGTCGAGAGCGAGAGGGTGTTGAGGTAGATGTCGCGGGCACCGTTGGCGAGGTCCCGGTACGTCTCGGTCAGGTCCACGAGTTGGACGAGGTGGTCGTACACGTCCCGGTAGTACTTCTCGGTGTCCTCCTGAATCTGGTCCGGGTCCCCCCGTGCGAGGTAGCCGGTGGCCTCGCGCGTGGGCCACAGCAGTTTCCGGAACGAGAGCAGTTCCCGCCGGACGTTGTTGATGGTCTCCAGCGTCTCGATGTCGGTCGAGGTCGTCACCTCGTCCTCGACGCGCTCTATCTGGTCCTCGATTTCGTCCAGCACGTCGAAGTAGGCGTCCACGATGCCGTCGATGGTCCGGTATGCAGTGAAGTCGGGACCGCGTCGCAGGATGCGACCTTCCTCGCGCACCACCATCTCCCAGATTCGTTCGACGGCGTCAACCGACTCCATCGACATCGTGACCAACCAGTCGTCACCGACGAAGAACCCGACCGACCGCTGGCGAATCTCCTCCTCGAACGAGGTCTCGCCCCGGCGCAGGGTAGCCGTCTTCAGCAGGACGAACACGTGGTCGTCGAACTCCTCGGTCTTCGGCCGGACGCCGTTGCGCACGTCCTCCACCGACAGCGAGTGGACGTCGAACACCGACGCGACCGCTGCCATCTCGTCGGCCGTCGCGTCGGACGCTCTGACCCACGTAGTTCCGGTCGCGTCGCGGGCGTCCTGCAGGTCGGCGTAGGTCGTGGTCCCGTCGGTCGTGTAGACGGTCGCCTCGACGGTCACGCCGAATCGCCCTCCCGTCCGATGGCAACCAGGGTGATGCCGACCATCACGCTCGTCACCGAGAAGGCCCGTCCCGGGTACTGCGCCGCGAGACCGACCAGATAGCCGACCAGTCCGGCGGCCGTGAACGCGACGCCAGCCACCAGCGTGGTATTCATAGGATTCAGTGAGACACCGGACCGAGAAAAGCGTTGTTAGACGGTCCGCGCGAGGGGTCTCGCGTTACTCGCCGTGCTGGACGCCGCGCAGGAGTCGCGACACCGCGTCGCTCTGCCCGGGAAGTTTCTGGGGGTAGACAGCGAGCGCGACCACGAAGTCGCCCTCGTGTTTCACCTTCGTGACGTGGACGTAAGCGTCGAACTCGACGCCCGTGGCGGTCGTCACGGTGGCCTCGAACTTCGTCACCCTCGTCGATTTGCCGAGCATCGTCCGGTTCTGTGCGCCGACCTGTCGGACGTTGTTCACGCTCCGCAGTTGGGAAGTGAACTGCTGGGCCAACTGTCGGTTGTCGTACTTGTCCAGCGGGTTGAGCGACTTGCCGAGGACCTCGACCTGCGGACTGGAGAACGTGACGAAGACCGCGGCCTTCTGCTCGCCGACGCCCGGGAGGCCGACCGTCTTGTGGTACTCCGAAATCCAGTTTGTCACTTCGACCTCCTTGCTCTGGCCCGCCGCCGAGACCGTTCGGGAGAGTTCCATCTTCTCGGTGCTGTTGTGCTCGTACCCCGTCTCTTCGAGGGCGGCGTCGCTGACCGTCGCCTCCGTCGCCGAGAACGTGACCGGTCCCGAGAGGACACCGGTACATCCGCTGGAGACGACGAGTACAGCGACCAGAACGCCAGCCACTACTCTGCGTGCCATGTACTCGCCGAGTTGACGGGCAGGGGTTATGAACCTCGTGGCTTCCGGCAGGTCCTGTCAAGGGACTCGGGATACGTCTGGTTCGGGAACTGACACGCCCACCGTCGGCGTCCGGCGAGTCGTTCCGTCGGCGGTCTCCAAAAAGACTATAGCCCGTCCTCGAAAGACGGTGAACGAGACGTGATTGGGGGAGAACCAGTGAAAAACGGAGTGTCAGACGACCAAGATGTGTTCTTGCAGATGGCGAGCGAGTTCCCGGTTCGGACCGGTATCTACACGTTCGGGCTTCCGGTGTTCGCGCTACTGCAGTTGATAAACGGGTTCGTCCACGAGGGTTCGCTCGGCTACATCGGTCTGTTCGCCGTACTGATGGTCGCGTTCTCGGTGAAACTCACGCTGTATCAAATCGCGGTGTATCGTCGGCAAAAAGTCGCCAACTGGTAGCGCGGGACGAACGACGGTGTGAGCGTGATTCTACCTGCATCACGTTCCGCGTCCGAGTCGCTGGGCCTCTTGCTTCTGGTCGCGTGCCGCGTACGCGCTGAACGCACCGACGACTAGCGCGACGAGACCCACGACGATGTCGTTCCAGAACGCGGCGTCGTTGACCGCCTCGGTGGCCCCACCGCCAGCACCGAACAGGAACGGCGCCGCCACGAGCCACAGTCCGAGGAGCGCGGCAATCGCTGCGGCACCGACACTTCCGACCTTGTCGCTCCCGCGTCGCGAGTAGTTGTACGCCCCCACGGCGAGCAGGAGTGCGCCGACGATGACGTCGTTCCAGAACTGCGACGCGACGACGTCGAACAGGAAGGCCTCCGCGAGCATCCACGCCCCGAGCAGGGCGATGATGCCCGAGAGCCACTTCCCGCGTTCGTGCGGATTCGGGTCGATGTCGTTATCGACCGCTTCGTCCATCTCGTATTCGGCGTCAGTGTCGCGGTTGCTCATCGTTTCTCCCCCGTGTCGTCGTATGGTCGTGGGTTCAAAGAGTCTGCTGGCCCCGTTCTCGGAGCGTTACATGTAGGCCCAATTACTGTCCCCGAGAGGCACAGATAGCTCGTTTCTGTATCCGAACCGAGTTACTCACGCTGTCCGCCAGAGGTGACAGAACCACGCGGCCATTCTGCTTAACCTCGAAGAGATTCCAACTGTAGACGGGGGAGTACTTATGGCGAATTCGAGAATGACAGTAGACCGCGACGAGATAGAAACGTGGGCCGACGAACACGACGCAGTACCGGTCCGCGAGGGCGACGAGGTACGACTCGTCCCCGAAGACGAGATGATGGGAGAACACGAGCGTCTCGACTGGGAGACGTTCCACCGAGAGGTAGACGAAAGCGACCGCGTCGTGACCTATCACGGCGACGCAGGCGACCGACAACTGTTCGAGGTGACCCACCGCGACGACGCGCTCGAACGCGTGACGACCGAGTCCGAGGAGTTCGACCGCGACGAGGCCGAACAGCGACTGATGGAGGGCGAGACCATAACCGGAACCGTCACCGAGACGACGGTCGTCGAAGAGACCATCGTCGAGGAGGCCACCCTCGAAAGCGAAGTCGTCGACCGCGAGACCATCGAGCGGAACGTGGTGGACGTCGACCTGATGGACCGCGAGTGCCAGACCTGCGACATCACCACCGAGGAGGCCGACTTCGACTACCTCGGGACGTACGGGACCGACCGGTTCGTCGGCGACGACGTGACGACGATGGAGACGGGACGGTACGACGAGTATCCGTTCGACGTCACCGTGGAGGTCCGCGAGGACTGGGCGGTCACGATGGAGGACGTCGACCGCTACACCGTCGAGACGCGCATCACCGACGTGGACGTCACCGAGACCGACGAGGTCGAGACCCGGGACCTCGAAGCCCGGATAGACGTGGAGTCCGTCCACCGACAGCTGCTGGACAGCGACGTCATCGACTTCGACGCCGGTCTGGACGAGGGCGAGATTGTCGATACCGAGACCTACGACATCGAGAGCGAGTTCACGGACGACGACATCCTCACCACGTATCTCACCTCTCGGCGACGATTCGAGCGCGAACTCTCGGACCGGACCCGACTCACGACCGACGTCGTCGAGGGCGAACTCCTCGACCGCGAGATGGTGCGGGAGGAGGACATCGAGGCGGGCCTCGCCGAGCGCGACGCGTACGAGACGGAAACGGAGGTCGAGACTGAAACGGTTACCGAGACCGAAACGGAAATCGAGACCGACGAAGAGATTCGAGTCATCCCCGAGGAGAGCGACGAGGGCAAACCGGTCGTCAACGCCCACGGCGACCAAATCGGTGAGGTCGTGGAGGCCGAACACGGCGTCGCCTACGTCGACCCGCATCCGAGTCTGACAGAGAAGATTATGGCGCGACTCGGGGCCGACGAGGACGACGAGGACTACCGACTCCGCGAGGACAAAATCGAACGCATCACCGACGACGAGGTCGTGGTCACGACCGGCGTGATGGACGAAGAACTCGACGATAGCAGGTAGTTCCGTAGTTCGCCTCTCGTTCCTCGCTTTCGAGTGCCCGCACGCGTCCGACTGCCAAAGCCGAGCGGAGTCGAGCGGACAGTATTCTGCGGTCAGAATCCGACCCTCTCAGCCGCCGGACTATTCGACGCGGAACTCGGGTCCCGAGTCGGTGTCCTGCACTTCGACGCCCAGCGCTTCGAGTTCGTCGCGGAGGTCGTCGGCCCGTTCGTAGTTGCCCGACTCGCGCTCGCGTTCGCGAAGGTCGAGGACGAGTTCCACAACTTCGTCGAGCAGTTCGACGTTCCCCTCGCCGTCGCCCGTCAGCGCCAACCCGAGAACGTCCTCGCCGAAGGTCTCGAACGTCTCGACGGCGTCCCGGAGCGCGCGGTAGTCGTGCTCCTCGCGGGAATCGACGTGCTTGTTGACTGCGCTGACGAGTTCCAGCAGCGCCGTGATGGCCTCGCGGGTGTTGAAGTCGTCGTTCATCGCGGCCTCGAACTCCTCGCGGGTCGCGGCCACGGCGTCCCGCAGGTCCGCGTCCTCGACTTTCGTCCGGGCGTCAGCGCTGTCGGCGGCCTCGGCCGCTCGCTCGTAGCCCCGTGCCAGTCGCTCCCAGCGTTCGACCGCCTCGTCCAGCGTCTCCTCGCTGTAGGTCTGGCGGTTGTTGTACGCGGTCGAGAGCAGGAACATCCGGATGGCGTCGGCCCCGAACTCCGAGACGGCGTTG
The DNA here is from genome assembly GCF_010747475.1 of Halorussus sp. MSC15.2. Taxonomy (NCBI): domain Archaea; kingdom Methanobacteriati; phylum Methanobacteriota; class Halobacteria; order Halobacteriales; family Haladaptataceae; genus Halorussus; species Halorussus sp. MSC15.2. The sequence continues at coordinate 399,877 of NZ_VSLZ01000002.1, forward strand.
CGGACCGTGAAGTAGTTCTGGAGCGACGAGGACATCTTCTCGCCGCCGGTCTCCAGCAGGCGGACGTGGAGCCAGTAGTTGACGAACTGCTGGCCGGTCGCGGCCTCGCTCTGGGCGATTTCGTTCTCGTGGTGGGGGAAGACGAGGTCCTGCCCGCCGACGTGGAGGTCGAGCGTCTCGCCGAGGTGGCTCATGCTCATCGCGGAGCACTCGATGTGCCACCCCGGACGGCCCTCGCCCCACGGCGAGTCCCACGTCTCGCCACCCGACTCGCCGTCGTCCGGATGCGCTTCGCCGGCCTTCCAGAGTGCGAAGTCGGCGGCGTTGCGCTTCTCGGACAGTTCGTCTTCCTCGCCCTGCGCTTCCATCTCCTCGACGTTCTGGTTCGAGAGTTTGCCGTACTCCTCGAACTGGGTCACGTCGAAGTAGACCGACCCGTTCGACTCGTAGGCGTACCCCTTCTCGACGAGGGTCTCCACGAGGTCGATTATCTCGGGGACGTGTTCGCTGACGCGAGGGTAGACCTCCGCGCGCTTGAGGTTGAGCGACCGCATGTCCGCGATGACCTCCGAGACGAAGTGGCGAGCCACCTCGCTCTCGCTGTCGCCCAGTCCCTCCTCGCCGACGCGCGCGACGATTTTCTCGTTCACGTCGGTGAAGTTCTCGACGTGGCGCACGTCGTAGCCGAGGTGTTCGAGCCACCGATGCATCACGTCGACGTGGACCCACGACCGGGCGTGCCCGAGGTGGGCGAGGTCCGAGACCGTGAGTCCGCAGTAGTAGAGGAGGACGGAGTCGGGGTCCTGCGGTTCGAACGGTTCCGGCTCCCCGGTGAGGGTGTTCGTCACTTGGAGCGTCATTGCCGACTAGTAGCCGGAGCGACCGTTTTAAAGCGTCGATAGAAACACTACGCGCCGCTGTCGTCGTGTTCGAATCTCTCCCCGGCGTCGAGTCACTCCGACTCGGGAACCGCGTCCAGCGCGTCCTCGACGACTCGAACCGTATCGGGTCCGTCGCGGCGCTCGACCGCGAGGACGATTGCGTCGTCCGCGACGCCCGCCGCCCGGACGCCGACGCCCGCCGCGTCCAAGCGCCCGAGGACGTGCCTAAGCGCGCTCGCGTCCGCGTCGCCCGACGCGACCACCCCGGTCAGTGACCCCTCGCCCGGAGCGAGCGCGGTTCCGCCGACCACCAGCAACGCGTCGTCCGGGTCGTCGGTTTCACCCAGTCCGCTCTCCATCGAGACGTGGGCGGTTCGGGCCGCCGTCTCGTAGTCGGGGAGCGACTCGGCGAACCGCCGGAGCGCCGTGGCTATCGACTCGGCGTCGCCGTCCACGTCGTCCGACAGGAAGCGGGCCGCCGCGGTGTAGTTGACGACATTCGCCCGGAGTGAAGCGAAGAGGAAGGGCCGACGCCGGACCGCGTCGCGGGCATCCTCGGCGAGTGACATGCGCGAAGCGACGCAGGCGACGGGCAAAAGCGATACGATAGCCTCCCTGGTCGACGCACCCGTACCTCGATAGAGCAGTCGGCCTATCGCTCACCCGACCGCAGGAGAAGATAACCAGCGGCCACGACGCTTCCGAGGACGGCGAGCGCACCGACCAATACCGCCACGCTGTCCGAGAGGGTGGCCGACCCCACCGCCACCGTGATAGCGAGAACACCGAGAACGGCGACCGGCGCGTTCCGACCCAGCGAGAGGTCGGACAGTTCGTATCCCTCGTCCGCGTCCTCGTCGCCCTCGTCGCGAACCGGGGCGGCGAGGGTCTCGTCGATGTCCACGGCGTCCTCGCCTTCCTCGGACTCGACTATCGAGACCGTAACGTAGTCAGTCTCCGCACCGTGTCCGGTGACTATCTTGACCTGCCCCTCGACCGGCCGGGGGCCGTCCCCGACTTCGACGTTCACCTGCTGGGTCGAGTTGGCGTCCACGAAGTGGTTGTTCGCCGGGATGGACGCCACCGACGAGAGCGCGTCATCCAGATGCAGGTGGACGTGGACCGGCGCGTCGCCGTTGTGTAACAGAATCGGGAACGAGTCCGTCGCCTCGAACGACGCCCGCGTCTGAATGTCGTGTAGTCGGTCGTCGTTGAGACGGACGGGGAGACTGTCTGGCACGCTATCGTCACCTCTAACCGAGGGTAGAAAAAACTACGCCTCCACCTCGCGCATGTCCGGCGGCAGGAGGTTGGGGATGCCGTCCTCGATAGGGTAGGTCTCGCCGCACTCGGTGCAGGTCAGCGTCCCGGTGATGACCTCCTCGTCGTCGGTTTCGGTGGCGTCGAGTTCGAGTTCCTGCTTGTCCAGCGGACAACAGATGATGTCCATCAGCGACTGCTTCATGATAGTGCCTGTGAGTGGGCGGGGCAAAAGCGTGACGGGTTCGACGGTAGCGGTCAGGACTACGTATCTAAACCAATCGGGATTTCGAATGGCTCGCCGTGACCGGACGCAGTGGAAGTGACGAGACAATGTTCGACTTCAGTCCCCTGTACTACCGCGGTCTCGAAGGCTTCTAACCGCAGTTACAGTTGACGGTTGCATCGAGCGGTGACGAGTAATCGTTCCCGATGTCGGGGTGTCTGTGGGCAGACGGGTCGGGAACCGCTTCATCGAAGTACTCACCGGTGACACAGTGGTAGTTCGTCACGAAGAGCGGCGTCGAAGCCCGATGGGCGTTCGACGGCCACCGACCTGCGGAGGTCCGTCACGGTTCCGGAACTTCGAGTTCTCGTTCGTCGTCAGCGACTTCGTCGGCGAGTCGCTCGGCGAGCAGTCGGGTCGCCGACTCGTGGTCCTCTTTCCGGCGCTGAATCTGGTACGGCCCGATTTCGTCGGTCTCGTACTCGTCGAACCTCTCCGGCAGGTCGTGGCGGGCCGCGAGGTAATCGTGGGTCTTTGCGAGCAGCGCGTGAAGGTAGATGAGTTCGACTTTGCGCATAGGTGCGCGAGAGGCGTAGTCGTGGAGTTCGGCGTAGCCATCTCTCTCCGGTTTGCACGACACGTTACGACTAGCCTTCGATACCAGTATGCCTCCACACGGTCTTAAGCCTGACCGCCAACGCGTCCGTCGGTATCTCGAAGGCGAAAAATCGCTCTCCGTCGTTATTCGAGTGGGTTCTCCACCACGACGGTCTCCTCGCGGCCCGGTCCGACGCCGACCGCGTAGATGGCGGCGTCGAGTTCGTCGCTGACGTACTCGAGGTACGTCCGGGCGTTCTCCGGAATCGCGTCGTACCCCTCCTCGGCGATGCGGCTCCAATCGACGTCGTCCCACCCGTCGAACGTGCGGTAGTTGGGTTCGCACTCGGCCCATCGCTCGGTGGTGGCGGGGACGGTGTATCTCTCCTCACCGTCGAGGTCGTAGCTGTGGGCGACTTTCACTTCGTCGAGGCCCGAGAGCACGTCGATGTGGTTGACGGCGAGTCCCGTGAAACCGTTGGTGCGCGCGGAGTGGCGAAGCATCGGCACGTCGAGCCATCCGACGCGGCGCGGGCGACCGGTGACGGTCCCGTACTCGCCGCCCTCCTCGCGGATGTACTCGGCCAGTTCCTCGTTCTCGCCCTCGCCCTGCTCGTCGTAGCCGGGCGTGTCACCCTCGACGCCGCCGAGTTCGGTCGGGAGCGGACCGCTTCCGACGCGGGTGAGGTACGCTTTGACGATGCCGACGATGTCGCCGCCGCCGACGACGCCGGGGCTGAGACCGGTACCGGTGGCGGCCCCGCCCGCCGTGGGGTTCGAGGACGTGACGTACGGGTAGTTCCCGTGGTCGATGTCGATGAGGGTGCCCTGCGCGCCCTCGAACATCAACTGGTCGCCGGACTCGATGCGGTCGGTGAGGAACTCGCCGGAATCGACGGTCATGTCCTCGTCCGCCAGACGCTCGCCGTAGCGCTTGTACTCCTCGAAGAGACTGGCGATGTCGAACTCTTCGCCCGTCTCGACGCCGAACACGTCCTCGGCGAGTCGCTGTTTCTGCGGCACGACGTACTCCAACTTCTCCCGGAGCAGTTCGGGGTCGAGCAGGTCGCCGACGCGGATGCCGCGCCGACCCGCTTTGTCCTCGTACGTCGGGCCGATACCCCGCCCCGTCGTCCCGACCTCTTGGTCGGACTCGCTCTTGACGTCTTCCTCGATACCGTCGAGCACGCGGTGGTACGGGAAGATGACGTGCGCGCGCCGGGCCACGCGCACGTCGGGGTCGAGACCCCGCTCTCGCAGGTCGTCTATCTCCTCGAACAGCGTCGCGGGATTGACGACGCACCCGTTGCCGAGGACGCCGACCTTCCCGCGGACTGCACCGCTCGGAACGAGCGAGAGTTTGTACTCGGTGCCGTCCTCGACGACGGTGTGGCCAGCGTTGTCCCCGCCCTGATAGCGGGCGACCACGTCGACGGCGTCGCCCCAGAGGTCCACGACGCCGCCTTTTCCCTCGTCGCCGAGTTGCGAACCGACGATGGTTACGGTCATTACGCGGAACGGTTGTCGGCCATTCGGTAAACCGATTACGGTCCGTTCCCCGTATTTATGCACGTACATGGATAGATATGGTGGCTCGGCGGCGGAAAGCCACAGTATCGAGGACATCCGAATTTCTTGCGGACCGACAACGCTATATGACTCGACGCCAGAGCTGTTAACTACTCGCACCAGACTGCGACGGGTCGGTCGTGTGGCGGGTCCGGACGGACAGCAACTTTTAAAAGTCTCTAAGACAAGTTAACACGTGCCATGATAGATAGACTTGAGAAAGAAGTCGATATGTTGGAGCGCCATCTGCAGGTCCTCAAGATGGTTATCGAGAGCGAACCGATTGGCATCGTGAAGATGTCGAACGAGACCGGCTACCCGCACCACAAGGTCCGATACTCCCTCCGCGTCCTCGAAGAGGAGAACCTCATCGAACCCTCGAGTCAGGGAGCCATCACGACCGAACGCACCCAAGAGTTCGTCGACGAACTCGACGACAAAATCGACGAAATCTCGGCCAGTCTGGCCGAAATGAAGATTAGCGAGACCGCGGAAGCCGAAAACTAGAGTTCCGGAACGTTCAGGTGGAAGCCACCGCTCCGTGATTCCACGAGACAGAGGTGGTATCCCCGCTTGCGGGAGAGTTTTACGAAGCTCTCTCTCTTTTCCCGACTCAGGAACCCGCCCGAAGTCGCGGACTCGGCCGTTTCGAGAGCCTCGGGTTCGAAGAAGCTCTCGGTGACTTGGAACGCGCCGGAGAGTTCGTCGTGGGCCTGCGCGACGCCCGTGGCGGCGTCCACGAGCGACCCCATCATCTCGCCGGTCGTGGGGTCGCGCGACCCGTTGAGGTCGGCGAGGACGAGCGGGTTACCCATCCGGTCACGCATGATGACGTCGAACGACTCCTGCCGGGTGTCGTCGTCGGCACCGCCGGCGCTCACCGACCCGTGGAGGTCCACCCGGTCGATTTTGGGAATCGACTCGTAGAGGTCCTTCAGACTGGCTCGGTGGCCGGTGTCTCGAATCTCGTACAGCAGTTCCTCGACGACCCACGAGGCGAACTGATACTCGAACGAACTCGTCAGGAACTCCTCGAACGGCTCGCCGTCCACGTCCACGTCGTCGGCCTCGAACTGAGTGTGGTGTTCGAGTCTGAGGTTCGCGTTCACGTCGCTCGCGTCGGCGGCGTCGTTCGCGGCCTCGTCGAGCGTTGCCTTCCCCTTCGACTCGTAGCGGACGAACAGGTTGGTTCCGTCGAACGCCTGCGACCGGTCGAGTTGTCGATTGGTACTCCCCGACCCGGTTCCGCCGGTGGTCTCCAGTTTGGCTTCGAGTCGCTCGACCTCTTGGCGGAGGGCGTCGCGCTCGCGCTTGTACTCGTTGCGCTCGGACTCGACGTTCGAGAGTCGCTGTTTCAGCTGCTCGACCTGCTGTTTGCGCTGTTCGAGTTGCGACCGAAGTTTGCGGACGCGGGCTTGGGATTCCCCGCCGGTCTCGTCGGCCGGTTCGCTCGACGTGCTCGACGCGCCCGGCCCGGACGTCGGCGTGGACTGGCCCGACGACGCTCCGGACCCGCCGGAGGTCCCACCCGCAGACGTTCGCGTCGCGCTCGCTCCGTCCTCGGACCCGGACTGCGTGGACGACGGGGACTCCGACGTAGAACTTGTGCGCCCCGGGGACGAGGTATCGTCGGCTGACAGTGCCGTCTCGGACGACGCGCTCGCGGTATCGTCGGGACCCTCGCTCCGGTCGGGGTCCAGCGACGGAATCGTCGTGGTCTCGCGCCACTCCTCCTCGTCCTCGAACGCGCTCGCGGCGTCCGCCTCGTCGTCGCCCTCGGTCGAGTCGGGTCGACCGCGTCGGCGCTGGACTCCGATTGCGCGTCCACTGCCTCGCCGGTCGCGTCCGGACTCGTCCCAGCCCCCGACTGCTCGGTCACGCCTGCGCCCGCCTCGGTCGCCACCGCGTCGGAATCGCCAGTTTGCACCCCGGACGTCCGCGCGTCGAGTGCCTCTGCGTCCGACGCGGTCGGTTCGGGGTCGGTCTGGCGTGCGCCGGAGTCGGTCTCGGCCGGTGCGGATTCGCGCTGGTCGGGTGACTCGGGGGGGACGGTCCGCGCCCGACTCGTCCGCCCCGGAGCGACGTTCCGAGACCGACCGGTCCCGAGACGACCCGGAGTCGGCCGACGGGACTTCGGAGGGCGTCGCGCCCGTCGGGTCGGACTCGGTCACTCCGCCGGTCCCGGACCCTCCCGCGCCGGTCGTCGCGCCCGCTCCGCCGGATACGCCACCTCTCGTGGCGGACGACTCGGACGGTCCACCGGTACCGCCGGAATCTACGTTCGATTCGTCGACCGTGCTCCCTGACGCGCCCGATGCGCCGGTTCCCACGCCTGATGCGCCACCCGCACCGCCGGGAGTGCTATCCGCTCCGGCCGTCGCCGCGCCGGGCGACTCGTCCGGTTCGTCGGGTTCCGGAACGTCGGTCACTTCCACGTCTACGTCCCGAACTTCGTAGATACCTACTTCGTCGTTGGCGCGCTCGAAGGCCTCGTCGCCGGTCACGACCTGTTCGCTCTGGCCGACGAACGCGACGCTCATCGAGCGCCCGCCGTAGTAGGCCACGTAGTAGTCCCCGCTCAGGACGTTCTCGCTGAGTTCGACGTACCCCGTGAAGTTCCCGCTGGTCAGGGTGGAATCGACCTCCGACAGCGGCGTCTTGTTCGTGTAGTACTTTGCTTGCGTCTCGCCACCCTGCTCCTGCATACTGAACAGCAGCGGTAGCGACGGATGGGGCGCGGCGTAGGCGGTGCCGTCGGCGTCTTCGAAGTCGTCGAGACTCCCCTCGTAGACGCCTATTATCCGCCCGTTGAGCATGAACAACCACGCGCCACCGGCCCTGACTGCCCCCGAGAACTCCCCGTCTGAGAGTTCGCGCAGGCCGGCAAACCCGTCGTCGAACGAACGGGACTGCCAACTTTCGACCTGCTCGACCGTGCGCGTTTCCATGTTACGAGGAAGCCACAAGTCTCTCAAATATCTTGCGGCCCGAGCTTCTACCGCGAGTGCGACAGGAGCGTCGCACACTCACAGACCGTCGACGAGAAACCGGCGTCGACTCTTCAGTCGAAGGTCCGGCCACACGAGGCTTCGGGCGTTCCCTGCCTGCTCGCTCGTCGCTGACGCTCTTGGCGGTGTTCCAGTCGGAGAGTGAGGCGCGCTACGTGGGAGAACTGTTTCGATTCGGATACTGCCGTGTTCCACGGAACGGCGAGCGGGAGAGCAGGTGACGCAGCGTTCTCCCGACGTTTTTCTAACGAAAGAGCGTAAGCTTGCAGCTCGCGCGACCGAGTATAGCACAAAGCGGCCTCAAATCTTGGATTCGGCGTCTTCCGCGAGTTCCTTCATCCGCTTGCCGATGCGGCCCGCCTCGCTGAACTCGTCGTCGCTCATGGCGGTCGCCAGCGCGTTTCCGAGGACGAAGACCGCGTGCTTGTGTTCGCTCTTGGACTTGTGGACGTGCGAGGGGTCCACGTCGAGTTCCTCGTACGGGTCGAACAGACCGTCGGTCACGCGCTCCTTTTCCTGAAAGTACTCCATGATGAGTACCATCTCCTCGTGGAGTTCGAGAAGTTCGTCCTTGTGCATAACCGTGGATAAGGAACTATCCGATTTAAGGGTTTCTGAGAACACTTCGCACGCACTTCGAAAAAGGAGGGTTAGAAGACGTACTCGTCCTCGTGACCCATCATTCCTTCGTCTTCGATACCGGGTTCGCGGTCGTCGTCGTCCATCGGACCGCTCGTTTTGTAGGCTTTCAGCCCGGTAGAGAGGAGGTCTTCGATAGCTTCCTCTCGGTTGACGAACTCGCCCTGTTCTACCATCTGGGCGATCTGCATTTCGAGATGTTCCGGAATAGTTATCTCTACCTTCGGCATTGGAACGTTGGTGGCTTCGGGAGGGGTGTTGATAAGTCTGACGGGGACGAGTCTGGGTGATGGCGAACGATTTCGTTCGTTTCTGGAAGAATGATTGACCGAGACGAAACCCAGAATAGGTGTTTCCGAACAGATGTTATTAGAGGCGATACTCGCCGGTGCTGGGTGAAACCCGAAAAAAGCGTATTCCGTGTTTTCAGCGGCTACTGAGCATCTGCTCGATGGAGCTGACGATGCGTCCCGGTCCCATCGCACTCAGTTTCTCTTCCATTCTCTTTTGGTTGAAGTAGCTCGCGAACGCAAGAATCGTCGGCGGCCACAGGCCGATGAACAGCCCCTGCATCTTGTTTCCGCGCCCGAAGAACTGATACCACGACAGTGCGACCGACGCCGCCGACGCGAGAATCGCGAGGTCCGTCGTCGATTCCTCCGCGGCCTCCATCGTGGCCTTCTCGCCCATCTGCTGCTGTTGGCCTTGCATTGACATTGCAACTCGACTTTAGCACAGCGCGTCCTTTGTTATTCAGTGGATGCCCGGGAGTATCGACGGACAGTTGCGGGAGTTTATTCGGTTTTTCGCATAATGGCTCCGTTACTGGCCGACCGTAACCGCAGTACGGAATCGGAAATCGGCGATTGGCGGTATCGTCTTGCGGCGGAATCCGGCCGCAGTCGTTAGACCTACTTAGATTCGCCGCCGACTACGACCCATGAGCGTTACCGACGTGACCGACATCCACGAGGAGTTCGACGGCGAACGCCTACCGCCGGGCCAGCGCAAGACCAGCAAGTTTCCGGTCCTCTCCAAGAGCGGGACGCCGGACTGGGACCCCGAGACGTGGGAGTTCACGGTCACCGGAGCGGTGGACGAGGAACTCACCTTCTCGTGGGAGGAGTTTCAGGACCTGCCGAGCGAGACACAGAATCAGGACTTCCACTGCGTGACGGGGTGGAGCAAGTTCGACTGCGAGTTCTCGGGCGTTACGTTCCCGGACCTCGCCGAGATGGCTGGCGTCCAAGACGACGCGGTCCACGTGATGTTCTCCGCGCTCGACGGCTACACGACCAACCTCCCGCTCGAAGACTGCATGCGCGAGGAGGTGCTGTTCACCGACGAGTTCGACGGTGACTCGCTCCCGCCCGAACACGGCGGCCCCCTGCGGGTCGTCACGCCCCACAAGTACGCCTACAAGGGCGCGAAGTGGGTGAACGGCGTCGAGTTCCTGACCGAACCCGAGCGGGGCTACTGGGAGAAGCGCGGCTACTCCAACACGGCCAACCCGTGGAACGAGGAGCGATACAGCTAGTCGGCGAGGCCCGACCGAGGACTCTCCTGCGAGCGCTCGACCCGACGTACGACTGTTGTGCCCCCGCGCGAGCGGAACCACGAGTAATTCAGTTAGACTAAAGGCTCCCCAATCCTCAGTTCGACTGAATGGAGTCTCCGCCCCGCGACGGACAGGTGTCGGCCGAACCGACCGGCTCCAACCTCGTGAGCCGGGCTAGCAAGCTACCGGACTGCGACCCTCGGGCTTTTCTCGCCGGGCGGGACGCACCCCGGACGTACTGGACCAGCCCCTACGGACCCGAGTTCGCCGGCGGCGGGACCGCGGCCCGCGTCACTGCCGACGGTTCGGACCGCTTCGACGCGGTCCGCGAGGCCGCCGAGGAACTGTTCGACGGGCACGATTTCGACGGACCGGACCGAGCGCGCCCCCGACTGTTCGGCGGCTTCTCGTTCCACGACGACCACAGACCGGCCCCGCCGTGGCTGGGGTTCGGGGCCGCGGAGTTCGTCCTGCCCCGGACGCAGTTGACCCGCGCGAACGACGAGACGTGGCTGACGGTCTCGGCCCGCGACGCCTCACCGGAGGCGGTCGAGCGCGAACTCAGTGAGGTCAGCGAGGCGCTGGCCTTGACCGACGACGAGTCGGCGACCGATTCCCGTCGCAAGGGACCGCCGGGCGTCGTCGCCACGAACTCGACGACGACCCGAGAGGAGTGGGCCGAGCAGGTCGCCGCCGCCGTCTCCCGCATCGAGGCGGGCGACCTCCGGAAGGTCGTGCTGGCGCAGGCGCTCGCGGTCGAGTTGGCCGACGACGTGTCGGTCCCCGACGCGCTCGCGGGCCTCGGCGAGTCGTACCCCGACTGCTTCCGGTTCTGTTTCGAACCCACCACCGAGGCGGCCTTCTTCGGCGCGACCCCCGAACGACTGGCCACCCTCCGCGGCCGGACCGTCGAGACCGACGCGCTCGCCGGGTCGGTCGGCCGGGGCGACACCCCCGAGGAGGACGCCGAACTCGAAGCCAGCATCGAGAACAGTGAGAAGATGGCCCACGAACACGGACTCGTCGTCGAGACTATCCGCGACCAGCTGTCGCCCGTGTCGGGCGAGGTCCGGGTCGCCGACCGCCGCGTCCGAAAGCTGGCGACCATCCAGCACCTCTGGACGCCCATCGAGGCCGACCTGACCGACGGCGGCCACGTCCTCTCCATCGTGGAGGCCCTGCACCCGACCCCCGCGGTCGGCGGCCTGCCCCCGGAGAAGGCGCTCCGGACCATCCGCGAGACCGAGACCTTCGACCGCGGGTGGTACGCCGCCCCCATCGGCTGGTTCGACGCCGAGGGCGACGGCACGTTCGCGGTCGGTCTCCGGTCGGCGGTCACCGACGGAAGCACTGCGACGCTGTTCGCCGGGAACGGCATCGTCGCCGACAGCGACCCGGACGAGGAGTACGAGGAGGTTCAGTTGAAGTACCGGCCGATTCTGGACGAACTCGAAGATGACTGACCGCGACGACGCCGACCGGCCGGACCCGGACGCCGGGACCGCGCCGAACCGCAACACGCTCTGGGCGCGGACGCTGGTCGCCGAACTCGACGCCGCCGGAGTCGATGCGGTCTGCGTCGCCCCCGGCAGTCGTTCGACGCCGCTGACCGTCGCGTTCGCCGAGCGCCCCGGCATCGAGGTGTTCTCCCACCTCGACGAGCGCTCGGCCGCGTTCTTCGCGCTCGGCCGAGCCAAGCGGACTGGCAAACCGACGCCGCTGGTCTGTACGTCCGGCACCGCCGCCGCGAACTTCCATCCCGCGGTCATCGAGGCGAATCAGGCCCGCGTTCCGATGCTGGTTCTCACCGCCGACCGGCCCCCCGAACTCCGCGACTCGGGCGCGAACCAGACCATCGACCAGCAGAAGCTCTACGGCGACGCCGTCAGGTGGTACGCCGACCTCCCGGAACCCGAACCCGAGGCTCGGAAACTCCGGTCGCTCCGCACGACCGCCGACCGCGCCCTCGCGGAATCGACCGGGACGCCGCCGGGACCGGTCCACCTCAACGTCCCCTTCCGGAAACCGCTCGAACCCGTCGAGGTGCCCGGCGACGTTCCCGCCGACTTCGCGGCGGAGGCACCGCTCGGCGTCGAAGGCCGGACGGGGAGCGACGAGCGCGACCGGCCGTTCGTCCGGACCGCGCGGGGCCGCCCGGAGTTGGACGGGACCGACTTCCGGACGGTCCGACGGGCCGTCGAGAGCGCGTCGAGGGGACTCGTCGTCGTGGGTCCGGCGGACTCCCCCGTCCACGGGGGCGACGCGGTCACGCCCGACCGCGAGGTCCTCTCGGCGCTCGCCGAGGCGACGGGGTTCCCCGTCCTCGCCGACCCGCTCTCCGGTCACCGATTCGGCCACGACGACGGACTCCTGTCGGGCGACGGGACCGACGCCGGGGACGCGCTCCTCGCGGGCGGGTACGACGGCTACCTCGACGCGGTGGCCGGGTCGTGGCCCGACCCGGAAGTCGTGGTTCGGTTCGGCGCGTCGCCGACCTCGAAGGTCCTCCGACAGTACCTCGAAGCCAGCGACGCCCGGCAGTTCCTCGTGGACCCCGCAGGCGGGTGGCGCGAAGCGTCGTTTACCGCGACCGACCTGCTCGCGGCCGACCCGACGCGACTCGCACGGAATCTCGCCGAGCGCGTCGAGTCCTCCGGGAGCGACGACTGGCGCGGGAGGTTCGCCGACGCCGAGCGTCGCTACTGGAATCTGGTCGCGTCGGCGCGCGACGAGCGACTGTTCGAGGGCGGCGTCCTCTCGGCGGTCGCCGCGGACGCGCCCGACCCGGCGACGTGATGGTCTCGAACAGCATGCCGATTCGAGACGTGGACCGGTTCGGCGAACCCCGGTCGGCCGACCTGACGGTGCTGGGCAACCGCGGCGCGAGCGGTATCGACGGTATCGCGAGCACCGGGTTGGGCGCGGGGAGCGCGACCGACGACCCGCTCGTAATCGTCACGGGGGACTTGGCCTACTACCACGACATGAACGGCCTGCTCGCGGTGGAGCGGTGTGAGGTCGACGCCACCATCGTGGAGGTGAACAACGACGGCGGCGGCATCTTCCACATGCTCCCCATCGAGGAGTTCGACCCGCCGTTCACCGACCAGTTCCGGACGCCCCACGGTCTCGACTACGAGACCACGGGCGACCTCTACGGACTCGACTTCGAGCGCGTCGGCGAACTGGACGCGTTCCGGTCGGCGTTCCGCGAATCGGTCGAGGGTGCGGGGACGCAGGTCATCGAAGTCACGACGGACGCCGAGGCGAGCCACCGATTCCGGGAGCAGGTGGCCGACCGAGTCGCCGACAAGCTGGGTCGACTATAGGTCGGCGACTGTATCGCCCTCTCGTTATAAACGGTGAGAATCTCGGCAAGATTAATGTCTCAGCAGTGGCGATTCTATCCAAGTAGAATGCCAGTGACTTCCGCCGAAGCCCTGACTGAATTCCTCCGAGACCGCGTCGGCGACCACCTGCGGAGCGTCATCTACTACGACGACTCCGGCGGTGACGTGCTGTACGTCCGCGACGACGTCGAAGACGAGTACACCGACGAGGACATCGAACAGGTCGTGCGCGACGTGCGACTGGAGGCCGTCGAGAAACCCCATCAGGAGAGCCTCTACGAACACGGGCCGCTGAACGCGACGATTCGATGCTTCGGCGAAGCCGTGGAGATGCACTTTCCCCACGACGAGACCAGCGGGACCGCGGTCGCGCTGGACGGCGAGGTGTTCGCCATCCACAACACGTTCATCGGGCAGTGCATGGACGTGATGGACGACTAGTCCCCGGTCGTCGCGGGGTCGTGTCGCTCGAACCAGTCGGTGAGCGTCCGCAGGCGGTGAATCGCCCGGTCGGGGTCGCCGACGTTGTGGTGTTCGCCGGGGTAGACGACGAGTTTGGAGGGGACGCCGCGCTTCTTGAGTCGGACGTACAGTTGCTCGGCCTGCCACGGCGGACACCGCCAGTCCTCCTCGCCCGCCGTGACCAGCGTGGGCGTCTCCACCTCGTCCACGTCCTGAATGGTCGAGATGTCGCGGTAGTTCTCGGGGTTCTCCCACGGTAGGCCGAGGTCGTTCTCGTACCAGAGTTGGGTGTCGGCCGTCCCGTAGAGACCGTGGAAGTCGTAGATGCCGTGTTCGGGCGCTGCCGCCGCGAACTCGTCGGTCCGCGTGATTACGTAGAGGCTGTTGATACCGCCCTGCGAGAACCCCGTGACGAACAATCGGTCGGGGTCGGCCACGCCCCGCTCGACTAGTTCCCGAGCGCCCGAGACGATGTCGTCGGTCTCTCGCGGTCCCCACTCGCCCCGAATCTGCTCGCTGAACGCCTGTCCGTAGGACGACGACCCGCGGTAGTTGACTTCGAGGACCGCGTACCCCTGCCCGGTCCAGTAGGTCTCGGAGAACCCGAACCCCGGGGAGTCGAAGGCCATCGGGCCGCCGTGGACGTTGACGACGAGCGGGAGTCTGTCGCGCTCGTCATTCTCGACATCATCCGCTTCCTCCGCGTCCGCCGCGTCCACCGACTCGAAGTCGGCGGGCAGGTACGCGATGGCCTCTATCTCCTCGCCGTCGGAGTTCTCGAAGCGAACGCGCTCGCAGGTCGGCGTCTCGACATCGCCGAGCAGGTCGGCGTTCAGGGCCGAAATCCGACGTGCTGGGTCGTCGTCCGCCGGTCCGGCGTCTACTTCCTCGCTCGGGAGCGCGTACACCTCAGAGGGTCGGTCCGGCGACGAGAGCGCGAGCGCGACCGTCCCGCCCGCCGCGTCGAATCCCGTAATCGTGCGGTACTCGCCCTGCCGGTCGTAGACGCGCTCGGGGTCGCCGCCGACGCGGAGTTGGACCAGACGGGTCCGCCCCTCGTCGGCGAACGGCGCGAGCAGGGTGTCGTCGTCCACCCACGCGGGCGCTCCGGCCCGCGAGAGCGTCCGGTCGAGCGCGGCCGAGACGGTCGTCCAGTCGGCCTCGTCGGGGTCGGCCACCAGCACGTCGGTGGTGTCGTACCAGTTCTCGGCGTCGCGGGCCGCAATCGCCATCCGCTCGCCGTCGGGCCGCCACCGGACGTCACTCACGAACAGGCCGCCGTCGGTGAGTCGGCGGAGGTCCGAACCGTCCGGCGAAATCGTGTACACGTCCATCGCACCGGAGTCGTCCGGGCGTTCAGTCCGGTTCGACAGGAAGGCGATGCGGCTACCGTCGGACGAGTCCGACGAGTCGTCGGTCGATTCGGTCCCGGCGACACCGTCCGACGACCACGCCGGGCTCAGGCCTGTCCCGGGTTCCATCGCGCCGCCGCCGTACGCGTCGTCGAGTCGGGTCACTTCGCGGGTCTCGCGGTCCACCACGAACAGGTAGGTCGTCACGTCGTCCAGCCAGCCGGCACCGTCGAACTTGTGCTGGAGGCGCTCGGTCACGACCGGACCGTCGTCCTCCCGGCGGCCTTCGAGGTACTCGCGCTGGTCCTCGGTCGGGTCGCGGGCGGAGACGACGAGGCGGTCGCCGCGGGGTCCCCAGTCGAATTCTCGCACGCCCTCCTCGAAGTCGGTGAGTTGGCGGGCGTCCCCGCCGCGTTCGAGGTCGAACGCCCAGACCTGCGGGCGGTCCTCGCCGGTCCTGTCTACGTCATCGTCGGACCCGTCTGCGCCGTCGTCAGTTTCGTCGGCGTCGTCCGTATTTTCGTCTCTCCCGGTCTCGCTCCCGGCCTCGTCGTCGCTGTCGTCGCTCCTGCCCACGCGGAACTCGAGGTCCCGCTCGCGGTTGGCGACGAACGCGAGGGCGCTCCCGTCGGGACTCCACTTCGGGGACCCCGCGCCGGGGAGTCGGGTCAGACGGTGGGGGTCGCGACTCCCGTCGGTCGGGGCGACGAACAGCGATTTGCGGTGGGTCTCCTCGTTCTCGTCGGCCTCCATGACCGCGAACGCGACGCGCTTGCCGTCCGGGGAGACGACGGGGTTGCCGACGCGGCGCAGGTCGTAAAGGTCATCTAGTTCGAGTTGGCGAGCTTCCATGACTCCGGTTTCAGAGTCCTCGAAAATAATTCCTTACCTTCGATGCGAACAGTTCGCATGGCCGAACCGCTACGTCTCGTCGCGCACGAACGCCTCGATGCGGTCGAGTCCCTCCTCGATGCGGTCGAGGCTGTTGGCGAAACTGATTCGGAGGTAACCCTCTCCGGCGTCGCCGAACCCGTCGCCGGGGGCCGTGACGACGCCGCGTTCAGAGAGGAGTCGCTTGGCGACGTCGAAGCTCCCGCCCGGTAGGTCGCTCACGTCGAGGAAGGCGTAGAAGGCTCCCTCGGGCCGGGGACAGGAGACCACCGGCATCTCGGCCACGCGCTCGACCACGAAGTCCCGGCGCTCCTCGAACGCGGCCTTCATGTCGGCGACAGGTTCCTGCGGTCCGGTGAACGCGGCCAGCGCGGCCTGCTGGCTCACGCTCGACGGGCAGGCGGTCGTGCTCTCGCCGATGTGCGAAACCGCGTCCACCACCGATTGGGGTCCCGCGAGCCACCCGAGTCGCCACCCCGTCATGGCGTAGGTCTTCGAGCAGGAACCGACCGTCAGCACGTTCTCGGGCGAATCGACGTAGGACGCCGCGCCGCGGAACTCGCGGTCGTAGGTCAGGCGACCGTACACCTCGTCGGCGACCACGTAGGCGTCGTGGGCCGCGGCGGCATCCACGACCTCAGCCACCGCGTCCTCGTCGTAGACCCGGCCGGTGGGATTCGACGGGGAGGTCAGAATCACGGCCGCGGTGTCGTCGCCGATGCGGTCGGTCACGCGCTCGGGGTCGAGGTCGAACCCGGAGTCGGCGGGCAGCGGGACCGTCACCGGGGTCGCTCCGGCCAACTGGACCTGATTCACGTAGTTGGGCCATGCCGGCGTCGGCACGACCACCTCGTCGCCGGGACCGGCGAGCGCCATCATCGAGAGCGAGAGCGCCTCCATCGCGCCGGTGGTGACCGTCACCTGCTCGGGGGAGTACTCGACGCCGCTCTCGCGGGCCATCGTCTCGGCGATTGCCTCCCGGAGCGGCGGGATACCGGCGTTCTCGGTGTACCGGGTCGCGCCCTCGCGCGCCGCGTCGGCCGCGGCGTCGACGATGTGCTCGGGCGTGTCGAAGTCGGGTTCGCCGACTTCGAGGCGGACCAGTTCGCGGTCGGACTCGCGTCGGGCCTCCTCGGCGAGACCGAACATCACCCGAATCTTCGAGCGTTCGAGGCTCCGGGTCCTGTCGGCGAGTCGGGCGGACGCGGCCTGCTGGCTGGCGTCGGACATGGACGTAGGTCACGGAGCGGTGGGTGAAGTAAGTTCGCTCCGCGGAAATGACGACTCGAAAGCGTCGCTCTGGGCAGGTGACACAGACTACCGAGCGGTGGCCGACCGACGAACCGCCTCGGGCGGATAAAGGGGCCGGTCGCTCGCGGGCCGCAGGCCCGTGGTCGTCTGAGTCGGCTACTATTCGAGGCGAGCGAAGCGCTGCCGAGAATATCCGACTCAGACGACCGCGAGCGACCGGGGGCTTTCTAAACCCTCTCCCCCACTCCGCTGTCGTTTGTGCTGGCGATTTGACGACCCGAGTGTGGTGCAAAACTACTCGAATCCCGCTACCGACACCCCGAACAAGCAATCTTTTTCCTCGCACCGACCCCACGCCGACACATGGTATCCGAGATTTTCGACCCCGAGGCGTGGGAGTCCGCGGGACCGAAGTTCGACGACATCACCTACCACCGGGCGGTCGATTCCGGCACCGTCCGCATCGGCTTCGACAGGCCGGAGGTCCGCAACGCCTTCCGGCCGAAGACGGTGGACGAACTCTACGACGCCCTCGACCACGCCAAGCGCCAGACCGACGTGGGATGCGTCCTGCTCACGGGCAACGGTCCCTCGCCGAAGGACGGCGGGTGGGCGTTCTGCTCGGGCGGCGACCAGACCGTCCGCGGCGAGGAGGGGTACGAGTATCGCGGCGAGGACGGTAAAACGGACCAAGCCGCGAAGGGCGGCCGCCTCCACATCCTCGAAGTCCAGCGCCTGATTCGCCATATCCCCAAGCCGGTCCTCTGCGTCGTGCCGGGGTGGGCGGTGGGCGGCGGCCACAGTCTCCACGTCGTCTGCGACATGACCATCGCGAGCGAGGAACACGCCGTGTTCAAGCAGACGGACCCCGACGTGGCGTCGTTCGACGGCGGGTTCGGGTCGGCGTACCTCGCCAAGCAGGTCGGCCAGAAGAAGGCCCGCGAAATCTTCTTCCTCGGGCGGAACTACGACGCCGAGGAGGCCGCGGACATGGGCATGGTCAACGAGGTGGTACCCCACGAGGAGTTGGAGGAAGTCGCGCTGGAGTGGGCCGAGGAGATGAACGCGAAGAGTCCGACCGCGATGCGGATGCTCAAGTACGCCTTCAACGCCACCGACGACGGGATGGTCGGCCAACAGGTGTTCGCGGGAGAGGCCACCCGACTGGCGTACATGACCGACGAGGCTCAGGAGGGCCGCGACGCCTTCGTGGAGGGTCGGGACCCCGAGTTCGACGAGTTCGATTGGCACTACTGAGTGCGTCCGTGTGCGTCGGTCTCGAAGGCGTCTGAACGCGCTCGAAGCTGAGTATGCCGGGGCGCGGAGTTCGTATCGACTCTGACTGGTAAGAAAATTTTTATTCTAGAAGGTCTAAATTTCTTCCGCGATGAGAAGACGAAAACTCCTCCGAGGTATCGCGTCGGGTACCGCGGTCGCGTTCGGCGCTTCGGCCGCGGCCACCGCGTCTGCGACCGAGGTCGAACCGGCTAGCGAACTGAGCGTCGAGGAACTCGACGACGACGCCCGCGTGACGACGTGGGAAGACGGCGAACGCGTCGATAGGCGAGTCGGCGACATCGACGGCGACATCGAAGACGTCGTCGCCGACCCGCAGGCCGACTGCTGTAAGGCGTTCTGTCATTCGGACTGTCCCATGATGTGTGTCTGTTGCGTCTGGGTGTCCGACTGCTGACGGGAACGCGACGCGTCTCCATCGGTTAGCTCGGCGTCCGTCGGCGGGTCTCCCGTTCCCGGTTCGGTCGGCCGCCGTCGACGGTCCGGCCGAACCCCGTCCACGGCCGAACTCGCCCTCGCCCGCCGACTTAAGGCTCTTAAGTCCTAACAGTCGCACATGACCGACAGTTCTCGGGAGTACGAGGTCGCGGTGGTCGGGGGCGGACCCGCGGGTCTCACGACCGCGTTGTACACGACCCGACTGAGTCACGACACTGTCGTCGTGAACCGCGGCGGCGGGAGGGCCGCGATGATGGCCGACACGCACAACGTCATCGGCGTCACCGAGGACGTCTCGGGGAAGGAACTGCTCAAGACCGCCCGCGAGCAGATTCAGCGGTACGGGGCCGACTACGTCAAGGGCTTCGTGGAGTCGGTCGAACGCGGAGCGGACGGCCGTTTCCGGCTCTCGACCGGCGAGGGGAACCCGGATTTCGTGGCCGACCGGGTCGTCCTCGCGACCGGATTCAACGACGTGCGGCCCGACCCGCCGCTCCCGCCGACCGGCCGCGGACTCCACTGGTGTCTCCACTGCGACGCCTACATGTTCGTGGACGAACCGGTGTACGTGATGGGAACCGGCGAGTCGGCCGCCCGCGTGGCGATGATAATGCTCAACTTCACCGACGAGGTGGACCTGCTGACCCGCGGCGACGACACCGAGTGGAGCGACCGGACCGACCGCCAGCTCCGCGCCCACCCCGTCGAAATCGTCGAGGAGGAGGTCGTCGGGATGGAGAAGGGCGATGACGGGTGGCTGGCCGGGTTCGAGTTCGAGGACGGGACCTTCCGCGAGTACCGCGGCGGGTTCCCGATGTACGGGTCGGACTACAACGCGGAACTGGCCGACCAATTGGGGTGCGAGCGCACCGACGACGGGAACGTGGCCGTCGGCGAGTCGGGCGAGACCAGCGTCTCCGGCGTCTACGCGGTCGGCGACCTCACGCCGGGCCACAACCAGATTCCCGTGGCGATGGGAGAAGGCGCGAAGGCCGGAATCGACATCCACTACGGTCTCCGGGAGTTCCCGAAGTCCGTCGAAGAGATAGAGACCGAGGGCGGAGTCTCGACCGACGAGGTGCCGAGCATCTCCGAGGAACTGCGCGAGGCGGCCCGCGACTTCCGGGCCGCGGGCGACGACTGACGGTTTCGGACGGTGAGGTCTTCGCGTTCTCGTCCGCTACTCCACGTCGCTCGCGGTCACGCCGTGGAGGACCGCATTGAGCGTGGCACCCACGAGGAGGATGAACCCGCCGAAGTAGAGGAACGTCGCCAGCAGCAGGACTCCGCTTATCACGCCGAACGCCTCGGAGCGGGCCACGAACTCGACGTAGAACTGGAATACCACCTGAAGGAGCGTCCACCCGACCGCGGTGAGGACCACGCCCGGGAGTACTTCGACCCAGCCGAGCGGCACCTCGGGGAACACGTAGAACATCGGGTAGAACGCGACAGTGAGACCGACGACGAGCGCGACAGGCCGGAGGACTCCGCCAAACGGCAGACCTCCGGGAAGGATGACCGCCGACCACGTCGCGGCGATGACGATGACCGCGACTCCGAGCGCCGCGAGCACGACGAACGCGTCGCGCATCTGGTTCGGGAGGTTCGCGCCACGCTCGGCGCCGTAGATGTCGGTGAACGCCTTGTCGAGACCGTTGAACACCGCGAACGCGCCGAATCCGAGGACGGCGACACCGACGACGGAGCTACCGGTGTTCGACACCGCGGTCTGGACCGCGTCGCGGACGATGCCGCGAGCGTCGCCCGGAAGCTGTCCCGCGGTGACGTCGAGCAGGTGGTCGGTCAGCACCCCGTGAGTCAGGACGGCCGCCACCACCACGAGCAGGAACAACAGCGGCATGATGGAGACGAACGCCTGATAGGCTATCGCGCCCGCCATGAACGGAACGTCCGTCGCCAGCGCGTGCCGGACGACGGCCTTCGCCAACTCGTAGGGTCGGCCGAAGGAGGCGGTCCGAGCACCGGTGTCGCTCATACCGGGTGACTACGTGCGCTCGCTCCTTTCGCGTTGTGACCGCGGGACGGTTCACGTCGTAACCGTAGGGAGGGTGAGAAACTGCGTGTCCCGCATCTCCGTTTAAGTACTTCTGGCGACAAGGAGTAGATACGAGCGAAGACGGCTTCTCAGGGCGCGTAACTTCGGACAGCGACGGGTTTCTCGCTCACAGGGATTTGCGGTACCGTCGCTTCCGCCCAAACCACAGATGCTATTGTTCGGTCGCCGTAACTGCCGACAATGAGCGACATGGCTACCGAACACTCCCGCCGCGAGGCGTGGCTGATGGCCGCCCGGCCCCACACGCTTCCGGCGGCCGCGGCACCCGTCGTCGTCGGCGTCGGTCTCGCCGTCCACGAGGGCCTGTTCGCGCCGCTCCCGGCGCTGGCGGCGTTCGTCGGCGCGGCACTCATCCAGATTGGCACCAACTTCGCGAACGACTACTACGACGCCGTGAAGGGCGTGGACACCGACGAGCGCGAGGGGTTCACCCGCGTCACCCAGTCGGGACTTATCCCGCCGAACGAGGTCAAGCGTGCGATGTACGCCACGTTCGGGTTAGCGATACTGGTCGGCGTGTATCTGGTCGCGGTCGGCGGTCTCCCCATCCTCGTCGTCGGTCTCGCCAGCGTGGTCTCCGGCATCGCTTACGCCGGGGGACCGTACCCCCTCGGGTCGCACGGTCTCGGCGACCTGTTCGTCTTCGTCTTCTTCGGCGTCGTCGCGGTGACGGGCACGTTCTACGTGCAGGCCGCCAGCCTGCTCGCCGGGCCGTTCCCGATGGGAATTCCGGAGGAGACGGTCACGTTCGGCGCGTTCCTCGCCAGTCTCCCGGTCGCGGCCATCTCCACGAACATCCTCGTGGTGAACAACGTCCGGGACCTCGAAACCGACCGCGAGGCGGGCAAGCAGACCCTCGCCGTCCTGCTCGGCTACCGGGCGAGCAGGGCCGAGTTCGTCGGCCTGCTGGCGCTCTCCTACGCGATTCCGGTCTGGTTCTGGCTGGCGCGGGGTCACTCGCTCGCGGTCCTCCTCCCGCTCGCGACCCTGCCCTACGCCGCGTCGGTCGCCCGGACCGTCATCACCGACAGTTCGGGCGAGGCGCTGAACCCCGCGTTGGAGCGTACCGGGAAACTGCTGGCCGGACACTCGGTACTGTTCGCGCTGGGCCTGATAGCGTGACACCCATGAACGCCGAACTCCGGCCCTTCTCGCTCCCGCTCTCGGACCCGCTCGACACGGCCCGGGGGACAATCGAGCGCCGCGACGGCCTGCTGCTCCGGTTGGAAGCGACGGAGACCGACTCCGGGTCGGCGTCCGAGGGCGTCACGGTCGGCGTCGGCGAGGCGACGCCGCTCCCGGGGTGGACCGAACACTACGACGAGTGCGAGTCCGTTCTCGCGGACACCGCCGAGGCGGTGGACGGCGGAGCAGACCCCGCCGACCTGCTCGCAGACCTCGATTCGACTCCGGCCGCGCGCCACGCGCTCGACCTCGCGCTCGCGGACCTGCACGCCTCGCGCGACGGCGTCCCGCTCTACCGATACCTCGCCGAGTGCGGCCGGAGCGCGTCCGACCGAGGCGCGACCGACCCCGAAACGACGGACCCCGAGACGCCCGACCGCGACGCACCCCCACTCGTGAAGAGCGTCCCGGTCAACGCGACGGCCGGCGACGCGCCCGCCGAGGAGACCGTCGCGGAGGCCGAACGCGCCGCGGAGGCCGGGTTCGACTGCCTGAAACTGAAAGTGGGCGCTCGTCCGCTGTCGGCCGACGTGGAGCGAGTCGAAGCCGTGAGCGAGGCGCTGCCCGAGGTAGAACTCCGGGCCGACGCGAACGCCGCGTGGGACCGCCAGCAGGCCCAGCAGTTCCTCGACGCAACGGGCGACCGACTCGCCTACGTCGAACAACCCCTGCCCGCGACCGACCTCGCGGGTCTCGCCGCGCTCTCCGGGCCGGTGGCGCTGGACGAGACGCTGGCGGCGGTCGAGTTCGACGACGCCCTCGACGCGAACCCGGAGGCGGTCGTCCTGAAACCGATGGCGCTGGGCGGTCCCCGTCGGGCGGTCGAAGTCGCCGAGCGCGCCCGCGAGGAGGGAATCACGCCGGTCGTGACGACCACCATCGACGGCACCGTCGCCCGGACCGCGGCGGTCCACGTCGCGGCCGCGATTCCGGGCGTTCCGGCCTGCGGACTGGCGACGCGCAAACTGCTCGAATCGGACCTCGGTCCCGACATCGCGCCGGTCGCCGACGGCCGGGCGGTGGTCCCGCAGGGCGCGGGCAACGGCACCGCGGACACGTGGGGGTACCATGACTGAGCGCGGGAGTTCGGACGGTTTCGGCGCGGAGACGGACGACTGGCTGGCGGAGCGCGCGCGGACCGCACCGGAGGCGGTGGCGCTCGTGGAGGCCGACGACGGCACCGAGTGGACCTACGCCGAACTGGACGCGGCGGTCGAGGAGACCGCTGGCCGACTCGCGGCGCTCGGCGTGCGGGCGGGCGACCACCTCGGCGTGCTGATGGAGACCCGGGTCGCGTTCGTCCGCCTCGTCCACGCCGCGATGCGCCTCGGCGGGGTGCTGGTACCGCTGAACGCCCGCCTCGCTCGGCCGGAACTCCGTCGGCAGGCCGCGGTCGCGGACCTGACCCTGCTGGTCTGCGAGACCGCGACGGAGAGCGACGCGGCCGCGATTTCCGAGGCGCCGGTCGCGTCGGTCGATTCGCCCGAACGAGCGGGCGGGGACGCCGTGGCGGCCCTGCGCGAGCGCGACCCCGCCGACTTCGAACCGGCGTCGTGGTCGCGCGCGGACCCGCAGGCGATGCTGTTCACGTCCGGGACCACGGGCGACCCGAAGGCGGTCGAACTCGCGATGGGCAACTTCCGGGCGAGCGCGACCGCGTCGGCCTTCCGACTCGGCGTGACGCCCGACGATAGCTGGCTGCTCTGCCTGTCGATGTACCACATGGGCGGCCTGTCGGTGGTCCTGCGGTCCGCGCTCTACGGGACCACCGTCGTCCTGCAGGAGGGGTTCGACGCCGGGGCGGCCGCCGACGCCGTCGCCGAGTACGGCGTCACGGGCGTCTCGCTCGTGCCGACGATGCTCCGACGGATGCTGGACGCCCGCGAGTCGCTCGCCAACTCGCTCCGGTTCGTCCTGCTGGGCGGTGCGCCCGCGCCCGACGAACTGATTTCGCGGTGCGAGGCGCGGGGCGTGCCGGTCCACCCGACCTACGGCATGACTGAGACCGCCTCCCAAATCGCCACGGCCCGGCCCCGCGAGGCGTTCGGGCACCGCGGGACCGTGGGCCGACCGCTCCTCGGAACCGACCTGACCGTGGTCGGCGCGGACGGTGACCCCCAACCCGCGGGCGAGACCGGGGAACTCGTCGTCTCCGGGCCGACCGTGATGCGGGGCTACTACGGCGACCCGGAGGCCACCGCCGAGGCGTTCGGCGAGTACGGTCTCCACACTGGCGACGTAGGCTACCGCGACGAGGCGGGCCGGGTCTGGGTGCTGAACCGCCGGACCGACCGCATCATCACCGGCGGCGAGAACGTCCACCCCGGCGAGGTGGTCGAGGTCCTGCGCGACCACGACGCGGTCCGGGACGCCGCGGTCGTGGGTCTCGACGACGAGGAGTGGGGCGAGCGCGTCGCCGCGCTCGTCGTGCCCGAAGCGGGCGAGAATCTCGCTGTCGAGGACGTGGTCGCCCACTGCGAGGACCGACTCGCGGGCTACAAGCGACCGCGGACCGTCGCGTTCGCCGACGAACTCCCTCGGACGGCCTCGGGGACGGTCGAACGCGAGGCGGTCCGGGAGCGACTCCGGGACGTGAGGGACCCGGACGCCGAGAACTGAGAGGTTCGCGGACTGTCGCCAACTACCGGACCCACTGGGCGACGATTCGAAGTAACGCACTCGGTGAAACCGCTACGGGAGCGCCCGCTGACATCCCTACAGGATGCGCCCGACGACACCGCCACAGGATGCGCCCGACGACACCGCCACAGGATGCGCCGCGAGGGCCTCGTGCCCGAGCACGCGGGGAGGGACGGGGCGCGGTGGCAGTGCAGTGCTGTGC
This sequence comes from Halorussus sp. MSC15.2, assembly GCF_010747475.1. Lineage (NCBI taxonomy): Archaea > Methanobacteriati > Methanobacteriota > Halobacteria > Halobacteriales > Haladaptataceae > Halorussus > Halorussus sp. MSC15.2. The sequence goes on from NZ_VSLZ01000002.1 coordinate 424,762, forward strand.
GGTTGCGGTCTGATTTGCTCGAGCAGTAGCTAGCTTTTCTCGACGATTCTTCGGTTCGACGGCCGAGACCAGAACACGACGAGACCGCCACACGGCCATCACAGAACCACTCAGGCAGAGTCGAGCTATCGACCCGCGACTTTTTAGCCTGACAGGTCCGTAGCAGTAGTCGTGTGCACCCTCATCCTCGCGTGGCAGGTGTTCGACGCGACGCCGGTCGCCGCGGCGGCGAACCGTGACGAGGCGCTCGGCCGCCCTTCGCGGCCGCCGGGAGTACTTGACCGCGACCCGACCGTGGTCGCGCCGAGCGACGAAGAGGCGGGCGGAACGTGGATAGGATACAACGAGGCGGGCGTGTTCGTCGCGGTGACCAACCGCCGGACGGACATCGACGGCGAGCGCTCGCGCGGCCTGCTCGTGCGCGACGCCCTCGCCCGAGAGAGCGCGAGCGACGCCGTCTCCCACGTGGAGGCGGAACTCGCCGAGCGCGAGTACGCCGGGTTCAACCTCGTCGTCGCCGACGCCGACGAGGCGGCCCTGCTGGAGTGGGACGGCGTCCTCAGGACGACCCACTTCGACCCCGGCGTCCACGTCGTGGTCAACGACGGCTACGACGACGCCGCGACGAAGTCCGCTCGCATCCGCGAGGCCCTCCGCCCTGATGCCGCCGGGACCGCCGAGCGCCCCGACGCCGATGTTGGCGTCGAAGCGTGGTTCGAGCGCGCGAAGGAGGTCCTGCGCGACCACGACATGGAAGTCTGCGTCCACGGCGACGGCTACGGCACTCGGTCGTCGTCGCTGGTCGCGGTCGATTCGACCGGGGAGGGCCGCTACTGGTTCGCCGATGGCAGACCCTGCGAGACCGAGTACGAGGTCGTCACGCCGCGCGACGAGGACGGTCAGTTTTAAACGGCTCGGGGACCGTGTTTCGGGTATGGCAGTATCCGAGGAGGACCTCACCGAGGAGGAGCGCGCGGGTCTGGAACTCGTCCGGCAGTCCGGCGGCATCCACCAGAGCGACTTCTGGAAGGAGTTGGACGTCGATTCCCGGAAGGGAAGCCGCATCGTGGACTCGCTGGACGACAAGGGTCTCGTCCAGCGCGAGGAGACGGTCTACGACGGACACAACACCTACCTCATCACGCCGGCGGCGCGCGACCTCGACTTCTCGCTGCTGATGGCGGGCGACATGCTCTCGCCGTTCATCGGCGAAGAGGAGGTAGACGCCGAGAGCGACGCCTTCTCGCAGTGGATTATGAACCTCGCGTACAGCGAGTAATCGGACCCGCCTGCGAGTGATTCGGCCGGACCGGGTGAATCGGCCGAGCGCGTTCGTTTTTCGACGTTCTTACGCCGTTCAGTGGGTTTTTCCTGTCAGCAGTGAAACGACCGTCCATGTCCGATTGGCACGGCGACCACCCGGTTACCGTACTCGGCGAGGCCGACCCGCACCTCGCGCACGTCCAGTACTTCCCCGTCAAGTCGCTCGACGCGGAACTCCGCGAGCGAGCGACGCTCTCGACAGACGGTGCGCTCGCGGGCGACCGCGAGTGGGCCGTACTCGACCGCCCCGCCGACGCGCCCTACGACCCCGACGCGGCCGACGTCGGCGGGAGCGGCGACTACGTCAACGGGAAGAAGACCGACGCGGTCCACCGCCTCCGCTCGGAGTTTCACCCCCGTGACGAGGGCGGCCCGGCGGTCACGCTCCGGGAACAGGGTGACCGCGAGGGCGAGGCCCGGCGCTTCGACCTCGCCGAGACCGGGGACGACGAGGCCGCGGTCCACGCCGACCTGAACGCGTGGCTCTCGGACTACTTCGGCCGGGAGGTCAGCGTCCGGCGCGACGAGACCGGCCAGCACGACGACCGAAAGCGCCACGGGCCGACCGTCGTCTCGACGGCGACGCTCCGGGAGGTCGCGGCGTGGTTCGACTTCGACCTCGACTCGGCACGGAGACGGTTCCGCGCCAACCTCGAAATCGGTGGCGTGCCGCCGTTCTGGGAGGACCGCCTGTTCGGTGACACCGGCGAAGTCGTCCGGTTCCGCGTCGGCGACGCCGAACTCACCGGTGTCCACCCCTGCCAGCGCTGCGTCGTCCCCGGCCGCGACCCGGACACGGGCGCGGAGACGCCCGACTTCCGGGAGACGTTCGTGCGCCGACGCGAGGAGACGATGCCCGCGTGGACCGCGGGCGACCGATTCGACCACGCGTTCCGATTGATGGTCAACACCCACGTCCCCGAGGCGTCCGACGGGGCGAGCATCGAGGTCGGCGACTCGGTGGAGCGACTCGACGTGCGGTCGGTGTGAACAGTCGCAGACGGTCCGCCGGCACCTTCCGCCGATGTTCACTACTTCCCTCGTGCCGTAGGTGGTCGAGATGGCGTTCCGACTCGTTCGGTCGTGGGTGTCGGCGGAGTGTGCCCTTCATCGCCGGGTCGAGACGAAACTGAGTTCGACGCACGCGAGGGACGAGAGGAGTGATAGTGCGTGTCGCTGTTGATGGCGACGCTCGTCGGAGTGGCGGCGTCGAGCGCGCTGGTCGTCGGCGCGGTGTTGGGGACCTACTGGCGACCGCCGACGGAGGTAGTCGCTGCCGCGCTCGCGTTCTCCGCCGGCGCGCTCATCACCGCAGTCGCCTACGACCTCTTCGAGGACGCGTTCAAAACCGGGGGAATCTGGCTCGCTGGCGGCGGTCTGTTGGTCGGCGCGGCGGCGTTCATCGTCGCCGACGCCAAACTCGAAGCCGAGTACGACGAGGAGTCGTCGGGGTGGGCGCTCGTGGCCGCGGTGACGCTCGACGGCGTCCCCGAGAACCTCGCGCTCGGGGTGGCGCTCATCGGGAGTTCCGTGGGGCAGATTCTGGCGCTCCTCGGGGCCATCTTCGCCTCGAACCTGCCGGAGGCGCTCGGCGGCGCGCAGAACATGAAGGAGAACGGTCGGTCGAATCGGTTCGCCGTCGGCGTCTGGGTCGCCACCGGCGTCGTGTTGGCGGCGTCGGTCGTCGTCGGCAACGTCGTGTTCGCGCAGTTCGGCAAGACTCCGCTGGCGGCGGTCCGGGCGTTCGCGGGCGGGGCGGTGCTCGCCTCGGTCGCCGACGAGGTGATGCCGGACGCGTACGAGGCGGGCGGTCCCTACGTCGCCTTCGGCACGGTAGCCGGGTTCCTGACGACGTTCGTACTGTCGTGAGAACGGGCGGTGGTCGCGGTACCGACCGGAACCGCAGGTCGGTCCGTCGAGACGTCGGCTACTGTTCGACGGCGCTGCCGACCCGGATAATCTCCTCCTCGCCGAACGCCGGACCGACGAACTGGATTCCGACCGGCAGGTCGTCGGTCTCGCCCGCGGGCACCGAAATTGCGGGCAAGTCGGCCAGATTCACCGGCACCGTGTTGGCGTCGGCGAGGTACATCTGGAGCGGGTCCTCCAGACTGTCGCCGACCTCGAAGGGCGTGGTCGGCATCGTCGGACTCGCCAACACGTCCACCGACTCGAACGCCTCGTCGAAGTCCTGCTTGACCCACGCGCGGGCGTCCTGCGCCTTCTCGTAGTACTTGTCGTGGTACCCCGCGGAGAGGGCGTAGGTCCCGAGCAGGATGCGGCGCTTGACTTCCTCGCCGAACGCTTCGCGCGACTCGCTGAACGCCTCGTTCCAGTTGCCCTCGAACCCGCCGGAGTTGCCGTAGCGCACGCCGTCGAAGCGCGCGAGGTTCGAGGAAGCCTCCGACATGGCGATGACGTAGTAGGCCTCGACCGCGTGTTCGACCGAGGGCAGCGAAACTTCCTCGACAGTCGCCCCCTGCTCGCGGAGGTCGTCGAGCGTCGCCTCGAAGCGCTCGCGGACACCGTCGTCCGCGCCCGCCACGAGTTCGGTCGGGACGCCGATGGTCGTGCCCTCCACGTCGCCGGTCGCGGCGCTGGCGTAATCGGAGTCCGCGCCTTCCTCTCGGGTCGTGGCGTCGTTCTCGTCCGGGCCGCTGATGACGTCGAGCAGTTCGGCGGCCTCTTCGACGGTCGGGGCGAGCGGACCTATCTGTTCGAGACTGTTGGCGTAGGCGACCAGACCGTAGCGCGAGACGAGTCCGTAGGTGGGCTTGATGCCGACGACACCGCAGAACGCCGCCGGATTGCGGATGGAACCGCCGGTGTCGCTCCCGAGCGCCAAGTCGGCCTCGCCCGCGGCGACCGCGGCCGCGCTCCCGCCCGACGACCCGCCGGGAACGCGGCCCGGTGCCACCGGATTCTCGGCCGGGCCGAACGCCGAGGTCTCGGTCGTCGAACCCATGCCGAACTCGTCCATGTTGGCCTTGCCGACGATGGTCGCGCCCGCGTCCGTGAGACGCTCGACGACCGTGGCGTCGTAAGGCGGGACGTAGTCGTCCAGCATCTCGGACCCGCAGGTCGTCCTGACGCCCTCGGTGCTGATGTTGTCCTTGACGGCGACGGTTCTTTCGGCGAGGGGACCGTCGGACTCGCCCTCGATGGTCTCCTCGGTGATGAATACGTTGTAATCTGCGCTCATGGTTACGTAGTAGTAGTAGTTCGTCGTGGGGAAGTTACGAGACGTTCGGTCCCTTGAAGTAGCCGTCCTCGGTCTCCGGTGCGTTCGCCAGCGCCTCCTCCTGACTCAGACACTCGCGGACTTCGTCCTCGCGCATGACGTTCACGAGGTCGGTCTCGCGTTCGACCTCGGGCACCTCGTCGAGGGTCTCGAAGTAGTCGAGGATATCCGCGAACTGGTGGGTGAACCGCTCGACCTCGTCGTCGTCGAGTCCGACGCGGGCGAGGTCGGCGATGCGACGGACCTCCTCGGGACCGGGAGACGTGTCGCTCATGTTCGTCACAACCCGTGGGCCAGCGGTAAGGGTTTCGATAGCGGACCCTCGAACCAAGTATTAAAGATTGGTGAATGCTGGTGTCAGAAGAAAACCCAGAGAACTGCGGCTAGAGGCCCGAGACCACCGGAGACGCGACGAACGATGAATCGGAGAAACCGGTCGTTGCCACAGTCTTTAAGTAGCAATGGCCACAACTAGGAGACGTCTTCTGAATCCCGTTATCCGGCCGTCCCGTCTGCGGAGTACCGACCTATCTACCCACGGCTATCTCACCAGAAATCCAACATGACTGAAACACGCACCCGACCACACACCGACGAACGAGCGAACGAGGAATCCGAGCAAGAGTCCGAGGAACACCGCTGTCCCGAGTGCAGCGGTAACTTGGTCACCGACGACGAGCGGGGGGAGACGGTCTGTGCCGAATGCGGACTCGTCGTGGACGAGGACCAAATCGACCCCGGTCCGGAGTGGCGTGCGTTCGACGCCAGCGAGAAGGACCAGAAGAGTCGGGTCGGCGCGCCGACGACGAACACGATGCACGACAAGGGTCTCTCGACCAACATCGGCTGGCAGGACAAGGACGCCTACGGTAACTCGCTCGGGAGTCGCCAGCGAGAGAAGATGCAGCGTCTCCGCAAGTGGAACGAGCGCTTCCGCACCCGCGACTCCAAGGAGCGCAACCTCAAGCAGGCGCTCGGCGAAATCGACCGCATGGCCTCCGCGCTCGGCCTGCCCGACAACGTCCGGGAGACCGCCTCGGTCATCTATCGCCGCGCGCTCGACGAGGACCTCCTGCCCGGCCGCTCCATCGAAGGCGTCGCCACTAGCGCGCTCTACGCCGCGGCCCGGAAGGCGGGCACGCCGCGCAGTCTGGACGAAATCACCAACGTCTCGCGGGTCGAGAAAGACGAAATCGCCCGAACCTACCGCTACGTCGTCCGGGAACTCAACCTCCAGATTCAGCCCGCCGACCCCAAGAGCTACGTCCCGCGGTTCGTCTCGGACCTCGGTGTGAGCGAGGAGGTCGAACGCCGCGCCCGAGACCTGCTGGACACCGCGACGGAGAAGGGAATCCACAGCGGCAAGTCGCCGGTCGGTCTCGCCGCCGCGGCCGTCTACGCCGCCGCGCTACTCAGCAACGAGAAGGTGACTCAGAGCGAAGTCAGCGACGTGTCCGACATCAGCGAGGTCACGATTCGGAACCGCTACCACGAACTACTCGAAGCGAAGGAAGACGGCATCGCCCTGTAATTCTCTTTCGTGGCGTACGTGGTAAGTCACCCCGCAGAGACGGGGGTAACTCTCTCGGAGACCGAAGTGGCGCTCACAGCGGCCGAAGTCGCTCACACAGACGTTCGAGCGTCGGGTCTGTTTCTGAATCCCGGTCCGAACTAGAACTCCGACCGTAATTCACATGCGTCACCTCTCCGTTCGGCCGGTCATGGAGACGACCCGTCACTTCACCGCGACAGTCTACGTCGTCCACGACGGCGCTATCGCCCTGCATCACCACGACAGACTCGACATGTGGCTCTCGCCGGGCGGTCACGTGGACCGCGACGAACTCCCCCGGGAGACCGCCCGACGGGAAGTCCGCGAGGAGACCGGTCTCGACGTGGACCTGCTGGAACCCGAGACCGGCGTCGAAGTCGAGGCTGGCCGGGAACTCGCACCCGCCGAACACGTCATGCTGTTCGACATCGATGTCTATCCTGACGGCGAAGTCGGCCATCAGCACATCGACCACGTCTACTTCGCCCGAGCGGCGGACCGCGACATCGACCCCGAGGGCGACGACGAGGCCGACGCCGAGGCGTGGGAGTGGTTCACCCGTGAGGACCTCAGAGCGGCCGACGAACTCACCAGCGAGGTCGTGGAAATCGGTCTGGAGGCCATCGAGAAGGTGGAGGAGCGGTCCGAGTAGTCGCCACTCGGTTCGGTCTACGACTCGTCGATGTCCAGCGTGACCGTCAGCGGCCCGCTGGCCTCCTCGAACGAGAAGGCCCCCGAGTAGCGGTACGTGTCCACCGGGTCCTCGTTGCCTTCGACGGTCCCGCCGACCTCGCCGCGGACGACGTTGCCCTCGACGGTATCGACGCCGAGCGTTCCGGCCTTCGGTCCCTTCTCGACCCGGCCGGAGACCCGGAACTTGTACGAGACCTTCTCCTCGGCTTCCAGCGTAATCGTGTTTGGCAGTTCCTCGTCCTCGGTCGTGTCCTCGACCACTTCGCCGTTAATCAGCACCCTGCCCGGACCGCTAAGTTTCAGCTCCGTGATTTCGCCGGTGAAGAGCCAATCGTCGTAGCGGCCCTTGCTGACCGCACCTTCGGCGGTGTTCTCGTCGACGAGGGTGTCGTAGCCGTCGCGGTTGGCCTCGCGCTTGAGTTCGCCGCTGACGCTGACGCGGTACTCGAACGTCGCGTCGCCCGCGGCCTCGAATCGCAGGCGATTCCACTCGTCCGCGCTCGCGGTTCCGGCCATCCCCGCGCCGAGGAGTCCGGCGGCGGTCGTGCCTTTCAACATCGTTCGGCGGTCCATCCCGTCGGTCGCTTCTGATTCTCGGATTTCGTCAGTCATCGTCTGAACCCGTTTCCCGCATCGACTCCAAATCGTTTAATCGGGGACGTTGCTCAATCCCGATTAAACTGCTTTTAGCTCCGTTTAGACAGGATTTTCAGGAGAAACACAGCATTTCCCAAACGTTCGTCGGTAGTCTGACGGCGGGACGGTCCTCGGCCGGAGGCGAACGGAGGCGAGAGCGAGAACAAGCGCGGCCTGACTCGGAGTACCGACTCCCTAAGCGCGGGACATGGTGGGTAGAACAAAAGCCGTCTCAGTCCATGATACCGCCAACATGAGTTGGTCGGTCCAGGGCCTCCGAGACGTATCTAGCCTCGCCGCGAGTCGGAGAATCGACGTGACCGCGGACTGCTCGACGGAGGGGGAAGCGTGGCCGTAAAGGACAGTCTCGCGCGCGGTCTGAAGATGACGTTCTTGGCGCGGAGCGTCCACGTACTGTCGAACGCGGTACTGATGGTCCTGCTGACTCGGTTCCTCCTCAGCCCCGAAGAGTACGGCATCCTGTTTCTCGCGCTCTCGATTATCGGCGTCGCGCGCCTGTTCAGCGACCTCGGTCTCGCGAAGTCCGCGGCGCGCTACGTGACGGAGTTCAAGGAGTCGGACTCCTCGCAAGTACCCTACGTCTTCGAGACGGCGCTCAAGTACCGACTGTTGTTCATCGGCATCGTCGGATGCGGACTCGCGCTGGGTCGGCACTACGTCGCCGACCTCGTCGGAGAACCCGCGGTCGCCCCGCTGTTGCTCGTCGGCTCGGTGTATCTCGGATTCCACTCGCTCAGCGTGTTCAACGCGCTGCTGTTTCAGGGGTTCAATTGCGTCTCGTGGAGCGCACTCGTGCAGGTCGTCAACAACGTCAACCGAATCGTCTTCGCGGTCTTGTTCGTCTTCGTCCTCGGGTTCGGCGCGTTAGGTGCCCTTCTGGGCTATTTAGTCGGTGCGGCGCTGGGGATGTGCGTCGGCTTCGTCGTCCTCTACAAGTACTTCTACAGTAACTACGAGAAGGCCGACGAACGCGAGGAGGGACTCTCCCGCCGGATTCTCGAATACAGCGCGCCGATGACGATAACCCGCGGTGCGGGCGTCCTCAACACGAAAATCGACACCATCCTCATCGGCGTCCTCCTCAATCCGGCCGCTGTGGGCTTTTACACACTCGCGAAGCAGATATCCTCGTCTCTCACGGTTCTGGCCGGGTCGCTCGGGTTCAGCATCTCGCCGACCTACGGCGAACAGAAGGTGAACGAACGACTCGACCAGGCTTCGCGGATGTACCGCAAGACCCTCGAATACACGCTCTTGCTCTACCTCCCCGGCGCTGTCGGCGTCATTATCGTGGCCGAACCGACGATTCGCATCGTCTTCGGCGAGGCGTATCTGTCCGCCGCGCCGGTTCTGCAGGTGCTGGGAATTTACGTGGTCCTACGAGCGATAAACGAGACGACGACGAAGGCCCTCGACTTCCTCGGCCGGGCGCGCGTTCGGGCCGTCGCCAAAGGTTCGACTGCGGTCGCCAACTTCCTCCTGAATCTGGTTCTCATCCCGATGCTCGGTGTCATCGGGGCCGCGGTGGCGACCGTGATTACCTTCGGAATATACACGCTCGTCAACGTGTTCGTGATGTACTCCGAACTCCCGTTGGACTCGAAGCGACTGCTCCGACCGGTCGGACTCATCGGCGTCATCACTGCCGGGATGGGAGTTCCGGTCCTCGTCGCCACCCAGTACGTCTCCGACGTGTTCTCGCTGGTCGGAGTCGTCCTGTTCGGTGTCGCCATCTGGTCCGCGCTGGCGATTCAGACAGGACTGTTAGATATCGGCTCGACGAAATCCTTCCTGTCGAGTGAGTAGTATCCGCGTGTTTTCCCTGACAGAGTGCTTCGCGCCGGGAGCGAGTGGATTCCTCTTTCGGTGTCACATTCACGGAATCGGAAAATACTTAAAAGATGGGTTAAGCATTGAAAGTGGCATGGCACGCGACGAAACGACACGCGAACCATCGGAAGAGGCATCGAACGTCAACAGACGGAACTACCTGCGATTGGCTGCGGCGACGGCGGCGTCCGTCACGGCATTCGGCACGGGCGTCACCGCCACGGCGGACTTCGAGACGATTACCGTCCCTGCGGGAGAGGTTCGAAGTTTCAGTCTCGGCGACGGCGACACGCTGGAAAACACGCTCATCGACATCTCCGCCGACGGTGCGGGCTACCGCATCTCGGCCAACGGCGACGGGTGGGCGATTCGCAACGTCGGCGTTCGCGGGTACTTCGATGCCAACGTCGACGACCCAATCGTGGTGCTCTGTCCGAACGGCGGGACGGGGACCATCGAGAACGTCTACCTCGGCGACGGCGGGTACGACGCCCCCGCCGGACTGACTACCGGCATCTTCGTCCACGCCTATCACTCGGGTCACATCGACATCGACCGGGTGAACGTGCAGGGCTGGGCCGGAAACGGTGTCTACGCCAGCGGTCCCGGTAACCACGACGACCACCCCAACCCCGGTGGGGACGGGACGGTCCAGATTACCAACTCGTACGCGGCCGACAACCCGACTGCCGACTTCCGACTCGGAACCGACGGTTCGTACTGTAAAAACTGTGTGTGTGAAGGTTCGGGGCGAGGTTACTGGGGATTCTACAATACCACGAAGCTCATCGACTGCGACGTTCACAACGGAATCTACGCAAGCGACGGTGCGTGGGAGTCGCCCGCAGTGGTGCAATTGGAGAACACCCGGTTCTCCGGCGGGACCCACACTTACGTCGACAGCGCCGACATCTCCGGAAGTTCGGCCGGTACTCCCCGCGACCGGATGCCCGACGGCGTGCCGACGACGGCGGAGGCGGCCGCGAGCGCGACCAGCGGTACCGATAGCAGTGGCTCGGACTCGACGACGAGCGAATCTGACGACTCGGCCCCGGCCGGAACGCTCTTCGAACTCGTCGCAGGGTCGGACACCTCGAACGTCGAGTACGAGTTCACGGTCGAGGGGAGCGTCCAGAAGCGGACCGCCTCGGGCGACGTGACCGCCGAAAGCAACGACACCCTCTCGGACAACGGCGACGGGACGGTCACGATTTCAGGCCTCTCGGGCAACGGCTACGGCGACGCCTTCTTCGTGGATGGCGACATCGTTTCGATGAACCTCGACGAGTCGAAGTGGACGCTCCGGTACGGCGGCGAGGAGGTCAGCGTGGGCGACCTCGTGCTACCGAACAAGTTGGTCATCGACGGGAGCGATACGCCCCGACAATCCAGCGAGTACACGGTGGAGTTCAGCGGCACGGCCCGCAAGAGCGCCGCGCTCGGGTCGGTTAACTCCCACGACGCGATTTCGGACGGCACGATTTCCGGGCGCGTCATCGGCGGGAAGGACGGCTATCGGTTCTCTGGCGAGATTACCGGCTTCCGACTCGACGGTCCCGCGAGGGTCAGCGTCGAGGACGACGCCTAATCGCCGCGCACTCTTTTGGGCGGTCGGCCACGCTATTAGTCTCTCTTCAAGCGTTCAGGGTGGGCCTGAAACCGTTTCGCGGGCGGAACCGCGACGCCGAGACCAGCGGACGCTCTCGGACCAAATAGTCCGTCGGCTTCTGCGGCGAACGTTGCGACAGAGCGGAGGTCGCGCCGCTCTCCACGGGCGACTTAAGCACCGTATTCGGGTGTCCTGACCGCCGACGAGACCTCTGACCGGTTCGGGGATGCCCTCGCGTTATTCGTCGGATAGCTCGGCGGTAACTGCGTCGTAATTATGACACTCCTGTCGGGTTTCAGTACTTAGTTGTCGCTCCGAGCGCCCGCGGGATTCAGTCACAATCACAATATAACAATACACGAACGGATTCTGGACTAACTCACAATGCCCGGCGTTTCATTCGTTCAGGGGCAGACCGCCGTTGGAGAGGCTGCCTCGGCCTTGCTACGCACCGTCTGTTTCCGCGACGATTACGACCGAACGGTCCACGTAGAGGACAGTACCGCGTTTCTGGGGTCTACGGGGTATTCGGAGTACCCCGTAAAGACGGTTGAAACCTCGGACGCTGTTTTTGTACTCGAAGGCCACCTCTACGATACCGACGACGAGGAACGCGAACTTCGGTCCCTCGGTCCCAAACTACTCGAAGAGCGCCTTGAAGCCGTTCGGTCGTGGGTCGCCGACCGTGACGGCGACTTCCTCGTGCTGGCCTACGATAAGGAAACCGGGGCCGTCTCGGTCGTGAACGACACCTTCGCTCGACTTCCGGTCTACTACGCGACCGTCGGCGACGACGTCGTTTTCTCTCGCGAACTCAAATTCGTCCGCAGTCTCGCCCGAGACCGCGGCGACCTGCTCGAACCGGACGTGGTCGCGTTCGCTCAGACGCTCGTCTTCGGATACCAACTCGGGAACCGAACGCTCTTCGACTCGGTCCGCCGCGTCCCGCCGGGGTCTTACGTTCGCATCGACGGCGACGTGAACGTCCAGAGCCTCCACAGCCACGACTTCCAGCAGAAGTCCTACGCCGGTCGGAGCGTCCGGGAGAACGCCCGCGAACTGGCGTCCCGGTTCGAGGAGGCCTGCGCGAATCGAGACGTGGACGACCTGCCGAACGTGGTTTCGCTGAGCGGCGGTCTCGACTCTCGTGCCGTCGCGGGCGGATACGACGCCGTTGGCGTCCCGTATCTCACGGCGACCTTCGAGAAACCGAACGACGCGAACGTCTCGGACGTTCGACTCGCCGAACGCATCGCCGACGCGCTCGACGCAGACTGGGAGCGGTACGCCGTGGAGCGGACCGAGCGCCACCGGGAGGACCTGCTGGAGATGAAGCAGGGGCTGAACTTTCTCGCGATGTCGTTTCTGCTCGATTTCCTCGAACAGTTGGAGGCGCGCCACGGCAAGTTCACGTACGTCACGGGCGACGGCGGCGACAAGGCGCTACCGGACCTGACCCCGCCGCGGGAGTTCGACGGTCGGCGCGACCTCGCGGAGTACGTCGTGGACGCTCACAGCATCTTCGACCCGGAGGAAGTGGCAGACTTGACCGGGGTGTCGCGCGAGCGACTCGTCCGGTCGGTAGAGACCCGGTTGGACTCGTACCCGGAGTCGGCCTGCGACGCTCAGTACGTCCACTTCCTCGTTCGGGAACGGGGGATGAACTGGCTCAACCACGGCGAGGACCGGAATCGCTACTACTGTTGGAGCGTCTCGCCGTTCTACGCGACGGGATTCTTCGATTACGCGATGAGCGTGCCCGCCGACCAGAAGCGACGGAGCAAGTTGCAGGCCGCCTTCCTCGAGGAGTTGGACCCGACGCTGTGCGACATCGAGGACGCGAACTACGACGCGCCGGTGAGTTCCGTCACGCACGAGCTAAAGACGCTCGGTGTCAACCTCGTCAGTCGGTATCCCGGTCTCAAGGACGCCATCACCTCCTTCCTGAACGGGGGTGCGAGCGACGAACTCACCGACGCGCTGGCGAACGAGGTCCGACGCGCGGGGGAAACGCCGTTCGACGACGCGGCGGTCGCAGACGTCGTTCGCAACGGCGGTGACTACCGCGGGCAGGAACTCTACAACCTGCTGACGTTGCTGGCGACCACCAACTACACGCCCGCCCGCCCCGTCCGAACCGACCAGACCGCGGTGATTACCGACGGGGAAGGGTACGGTGAAGAGAAGTAAACGTCGGACTGCGACGGTTTAGTAGCCGGTGACCGGTGCGTGCTGGGACATCTCCGCGAAGGAGTCCTCCGAGAGTGTTTCCGGAGCGACGAGCACCAGCGCCAACAGCATCACAGCGACGACCGGCAGTAGCAGTCTGTCACGCCATCCCATCTCGGCGACGTTGTTGGAGAAGTACCGCACCGAGGACACCCCCACGGCGCGTGCCGCGCTCGTCCGGCGAAGGATTTCCGCGATAGGTGCACGTTCTCGGACCTCGTTCTGCATGTCGGAATCCACGACGCATCCCACAATAAACATACGGAGGTTAGCCGTCGCTAAGTCCGTATTATGCCGGATGAAGACGGGAGCAGACTCGTCGGTTTCGGTCGGGCCGAATTCGGCGACGCGCTGGAAACGATACCCGACTCTACGCTACCTCTCTTTCAAATACTCGGGCGTTTTTATCATCTAGGAAGGTTGATTAATCTCGGCTCCGAATAGGACCGCCATATGAGCACCAGTCGGCTCGATGGCGAGCAGGTTCCAGACGAGCGCGACACGCCGTTTCGAGACCGGTTGGAGTCCACCGAGGAGATTCGTCTGTCGTGGACCGGGTCCGACGTTCGCTGGGTGAACCAGTGGCGGATGGCCTCCGACTCGCCGACCGCCTTCGCCGCGACCGACCGTCGCGTCCTCTTCGAGACCGGCGAGACTACCGCCTCCATCGGCTACAATCACGTTCGGGCCGTGAAAATCGACCCCGCGGGCGAACGACTCGACCTCTCGACGGCGTTCCTCGCGTGCGGTGGTCTCTGCCTCGTCGTCGGACTGCTGGCCGCGATTAACGACGTCACCAGCGGGGTCGCGCTGATTCTGCTCGCGGTTATGCTACTCCTCGCGGGGAACGCGGTCGAGACGGGACCCGACTGCGCGACCGTCACCGTCGTCATCGACAACGAGCGCCAGCGACTCTCGTTCTCGGCCCGGGAGGAAGTGGGCGAGGAACTGGCGGAACTGGCCGAGGCGGTGTGAACCGAACGCCCGCTACAGAATCCGCATCTCCTCGAACCGAAGCGTCTCGTCGGTCAGTTCGGCGGTCAGCGATTCGAGTCCCTCTTCGATTTCCCACCGATACCCCTCCGTAGAGACCGAAATCCCGTAGGTCTCTCCCACCGCAGCTTCGAAGACGCGGAGTAGTTCGTCGCCTTCGATAATCACCGTCCCGCCGACCGGGGTATCGGCCACGTCGAACGTGAAGGGTCTAGTCTCGCTCGCCGCGTCGTGGAGCGAGAGCCACAGTGCTTCGCACCTCGTCGCGGGGCCATGCGGAGAAGTCCGACGAGTAGTCGAGAAGTCTGACGCGAACTCGACTCCGCGTCCCCGAGTGCGGTTACTCCGCCTCGACTAGCGACTCGACGTACTGCGAGACGTGGTCGTCCATCCGGCGTTTGAACCCGGCCTGTCGCGCGAGGCGGTCTAACTCGCGGGCGACCAGACTCCCGTACTGAACCGCCTTCTTCTCGCGGAACGCCACGCGGTCGGGGACGAACTCGCGGGCCGCGAGTCGGAACGCCTTCTTGCGCTCGCCGCGGGAATCGACCAGCAAATCTCCCGGTAGTCGGAGGGCGGTCCGCACCACTCTGTCGTCCAGCAGCGGCGCGACCGGTTCGACGCCCGCGGCGCGCAACCCCAGCAGGTCGCGTTCCAGTTGGTCCGGCAAGGTACGAATCACCTCTCGGGCCGCGCCACGGACGTCTCGGCCGTGACGCGGGGGTCCTCGGGCGCGCGAGCGACCTTGGCGTAGCCACCGAACAGTTCGTCGGCACCCTGCCCGACCGCGAGTCGGTCGTACCCGTCGGCCGCCGCGCGCTCTCCGGCGAGGTAGAGCGGGAGCGCGATTTGCACGTCCATCGCATTGGTCCGGCCGGTCGCGCGGGCGACGCCGGAGACCGCCTGCTCGACGTCAGATACGTCGAGTTCCACGACTCGGAGGTCGTCCTCGCGGCCCATCAGTCGGGCGGCGCGCCGGGCCGCCGCCACGTCGTGACTGTCGGGGAAGCCGACGACGTAGAGGGGTGCGTCGAGCGCGCTGGCCACGACGGCCGAGTCCACGCCGCCCGAGAACGCGACGGCCACTCCCTCCGAGGGGACCGAACCCAACGATTCGCCGAGCGCGCGCCGGAGGTCCGCGACCGCCTCGCGGTCGTCCGCGGCGGGCGCGGGGTCGGGAATCGAGAAGACGCGCTCGGGGTCGTTGTCCTCCAGAGAGACCGTGTGGCCCGCCGGAATCGGTTCGGGGTCGGCGAGATTGTCGGGCGAGAACGCCCAGCCGTCCGCATTGCGGAGCGGGCGTTCGCGTCGCTCCACGAAGATTGGTTGCCGACCGAGAACGTCGCGGACCAGGCGGCCGTCCGGCAGTCGTCCGGCGAACCCGCGGGTCCCGGAGAGCGACTCCCCGGCCGCGACCGCCTCCGCGACGGCGTTCGGCGACGCACCGCGCATGGGCGACTCCTCGCGAGTCATTCCAACATCTCGCCGAGGCGGTTCTTCACCCGGCGCTTTGCCCCGCCCGCGGCCTGTCGAAAACTGACGTGCCACGGGGTACGCTTACCCTCGACGCTGGTCCGACCGTCGAGGATGGCGTCGAGAATCGCCTCCGCGCTTCGGTCGTCCGCGCCGATTCGGGTGACCGCCTGCCCGACCATCTCGCTGATGTGCGCGTCGCTCCCCGCGGTCTGGGGTAACCCGTGGCGCTCGGCGAATCGCCTCGCCTTCCGGTTTCCGCGCCCCGTCAGCAGTCGAGAGTTGTACACCTCGATGGCGTCGGCCGCTGTGAGTTCTTGTTCGGTAATCTTCGCCATCACGCCGCTACGAGATTTCTGGTACGGATGAGGAACCACGGCGACGCCGTCCAGTTCGTGGATGCGGTCGAGCGTCTCGCCGAACGACAGACCGGCGGGGACGCGCTCTCGGATGCCCAGTCCGAGGACGTGGCCCGCGGCGGAACTAATCTCCATGCCCGGGATGCCGACCAGTCCGTACTCGTCGGCCTTCTCTACGGCTTCGAGACTGGCCGCAATTTCGTCGTGGTCGGTGATGGCCAGCGCGTCGAGACCGACCGCCGCGGCCTGCTCCAACAGGAGGTCGACCGAATCGCGACCGTCGTACGAGAGCGACGAGTGGGCGTGTAGCTCGACCGATAGCACGGGTGGCCGTTCGCAGGGAAGTGGCAAAAACGACTCGGTCCGCTTCGCGCGCGGCGTCTGGCCTCAATCTCGCGTTCGTCCTTCGTAACGAGTCGGCGAAGTACTCGTAACTCGGGTTACTCAAACGACAGTTTGCAGTAACGACAGGTGGACCGCGAACACTCTCGGTTTCGGGACGCGATGAACCGCCTCTGCGGGACGGGTATCGAGAGAGACGAGTCATCGCCGCTACTGCGCCGACACGTCGTGGGTATTCAGGAACGGAACCGTGTCTCGGTACGTTTGACTGAATGATGATTCTCAAGACACTCTGTAGATATGCGAGGACCGTCTATATATGGTCGTAACATTCTTGATGGTGTCTTTCTGCGGTTACGCGACTCGCTTCGTTCCTCGTCCGAGACTGGCGGCCCCACACGAAATTTCATATATCGATATATGCTTTACAAGTCTGAAACTGCGCGAAGGGAATGGTAGAAAAATGAATACTAATCTGAAGCGAACCCCAGAAAAAGGGGGAGTTCGGCCGACTCCGACGACAGACGACGCCCGTCCGAAGTGGGCGCTGACGTCGGCCACCCGGAACTCCAGCGGTGCTACAGGTCGCACTCGCGGCATCCGCAGAAGTATGCACGCACCTGCACATAGAAAGGCATTAATTCGCCGTGTCTGTACAGACAGGTGAATGAGTCTCTCCGAGCCAGACCGCGAACTCGTCGTCACCGAACTCGGCCGGGAGCCGACCGCGGCGGAGGCAGTGCTGTTCGAGAACCTCTGGAGCGAACACTGCGCGTACCGTTCGTCCCGACCGCTACTGTCGGCGTTCGATAGCGAAGGCGAACAGGTCGTCGTCGGGCCGGGCGACGACGCAGCAGTCGTGGAAGTCGCTGACGACGTGTACATCACGATGGGTATCGAGAGCCACAACCACCCCTCGTTCGTGGACCCCTACGACGGCGCGGCCACCGGCGTCGGCGGTATCGTCCGTGACACGCTCTCGATGGGTGCCTACCCCATCGCGCTCGCGGATTCGCTGTACTTCGGCGATTTCGACCGCGAACACTCCCGCTACCTGCTGGAGGGCGTCGTGGAGGGCATCTCGGACTACGGCAACTCCATCGGCGTCCCCACGGTCGCCGGAAGCACGGCGTTCCACGCCGACTACGAGGGCAACCCACTGGTCAACGTGGCTTGCGTGGGTCTGCTTTCGCCGGACCGACTCGTCACGGCCGACGCGAAGGAACCCGGCAATAAACTGGTGCTGGTCGGCAACGCGACCGGCCGGGACGTCTCGGCGGCGCGAGTTTCGCCAGCGAGGACCTCTCGGAGGACGCCGAGACCGAAGACCGCCCGGCAGTGCAAGTCGGCGACCCCTACACCGAGAAGTTGCTCGTCGAGGCCAGCGAGGCCCTGCTAGACCGGGATTTGGTCGAGGCGGCGCGAGACCTCGGCGCGGCCGGACTCGGCGGCGCGTCCAGCGAGATGGTCGCCAAGGGCGGTCTCGGCGCGGAGATTCGACTGGAGGAGGTCCACCAGCGCGAACCGAACATGAACGCGCTGGAAATCCTGCTCGCCGAGTCCCAAGAGCGGATGTGCTACGAGGTCCGGCCGGAGAACGTCGACGCGGTCGAGCAGGTCGCCGAGAAGTACGACCTCGGCTGTTCGGTCATCGGCGAGGTCACGGAGGGCAACTACGTCTGTACCTTCGAGGGCGAGACCGTCGTGGACGTGGACGCCGAGTTCCTCGGCGACGGCGCGCCGATGAACGACCTCGAATCCGAAGCGCCGACCCAGCCCGAGCGCGACCTGCCGGACGCCGACCTCGCCGAGGCGTTCGAGGCGGTCGTCGGGAACCCCAACACCGCGAGCAAGCGGTGGGTCTACCGCCAGTACGACCACGAAGTGCAGGTCCGGACCGCGACCGGGCCGGGCGACGACGCGGCGGTGCTCGCGCTCCGAGAGGCGGAGAAGGGACTCGCCGTCTCTTCTGGCGCGGACCCCAACTGGACCGCGGCCGCGCCCTACGACGGCGCTCGCGCAGTTGCACTGGAGAACGCCACCAACCTCGCCGCGAAGGGCGCGACGCCCCTCGCGGCGGTGGACTGCCTCAACGGCGGCAACCCCGAGAAGCCCGACGTGTACGGTGGATTCGAGGGAATCGTGGACGGTCTCGCCGACATGTGCGCGGCGCTCGACGCGCCGGTCGTCGGCGGGAACGTCTCGCTGTACAACGACTCGCCCTCGGGACCGATTCCGCCGACGCCCACGCTGGCGATGACCGGGACGAAAGACGGGTACGGTGCGCCGCCCGCCGCCCTTTCTGGCGAGGGCACGCTACTCGTCGTCGGCGACTCGGGCGGGGCGCGACTCGGTGGCTCGGAGTACCTCGCCCAGACGGGCGGGAGCGACCGCTTCCCGACGCTCCCGGAGAACCCCCGCGAGGTCGTGGAGACGCTCGCCGAAGTCGCCGACGCGCCCGACACGCTCGCGGTCCACG
The DNA here is from genome assembly GCF_010747475.1 of Halorussus sp. MSC15.2. Lineage (NCBI taxonomy): Archaea > Methanobacteriati > Methanobacteriota > Halobacteria > Halobacteriales > Haladaptataceae > Halorussus > Halorussus sp. MSC15.2. Next base: position 443,542 of record NZ_VSLZ01000002.1, read on the forward strand.
ACGTGAGCCACGGCGGTCTCGCGGTCGCGCTCGCCGAGATGGTCGCGGCGGACGCTGGCGCGGCGGTCGAAGTCGAGGACCTCGAAGCGCTCTTCGCCGAGACGCCGGGGCGCGCCGTCGTGGAGACGACCGACCCCGAGGCGGTCCGCGAGACGTTCGAGGGCGTCGCACCGGTGTCTCGAATCGGCGACGCAGACGATTCGGGGACGCTCGACCTGACCGTGGACGGTGAGTCGCTATCGTACGACGCCGCAGACATCGCCGACCTCCGGGACGTGCTGGCCCGCGAACTCGACTGACGACCGACAGCGTTCCGACGACTCACTGATTCTCGCATCGCTCTAGAGGGATACTACCGCTCAAGCACGTCGAGAGACCGGTCTACGTAGCAGCAGAGTAGAAGCGATTCGGACGCGTTTTGGACCGCCGGTTCAGGCCAGAAGCAGGGGGAGCGCGAACGCCACGACCAGTCCGACCGCGAGGACCGCGAAGCCGATGCCGACCTGCGACGTCGAGAACTCCTGCATCGGCGACGTGACCCGGTCCATGTCTCGGGCTTCGTGGCCGTGAATGTCGTCGGTGTGGTCGTCCATCTCCGCGTAGTCTTCGTGGTCCACGTCTAGATTCTCGCTGTCGTCGGCGTCCACGTGTTCGTCGTCGTGGTCGGTCATGTTCGCACCTTCCCGGCCCTCCCACTTAAGCGCAACCAAACCTAAGCCGACTGAACCCGAAGGAGTGTCCCGATGGACGCGCACGACAGTCGAGCGTCGGAAAGCGCGAACGGAGAGACCGCGCGGCGACCGGCGTGGGACGCTCTCGACGCGGACCGCGAGTGGTGGAGGGAGGCGGTCGTCTACCAGATTTACCCCCGGAGCTTCTTCGACTCCGACGGCGACGGCGTCGGCGACCTGCCGGGCGTCGAAGCCAAACTGGACTACCTCGACGCGCTCGGGGTGGACGTGGTGTGGCTCAACCCGGTCTACGACTCGCCCAACGCCGACAACGGCTACGACATCCGCGACTACCGGGCCATCATGGACGAGTTCGGGACGATGGACGACTTCCGGCGTCTCCTCTCGGGCCTCCACGACCGCGACATCCGACTCATCATGGACCTCGTGGTCAACCACACCTCCGACGAACACGAGTGGTTCCGGCGGTCCCGCGAGTCGAAGGACAGCGAGTTCCGGGACTTCTACATCTGGCGCGACGGCCGGGGCGACGGCCCGGGCGGGAGAGGCGTCCCGCCGAACAACTGGGAGTCGGCGTTCGGCGGGTCGGCGTGGACGTACGACGAGCGCACCGAGCAGTACTACCTCCACCTGTTCGACGAGAAGCAACCCGACCTGAACTGGGAGAATCCCGAGGTCCGAGAGCGAATCTACGACATGATGACGTGGTGGCTCGACGAGGGCATCGACGGCTTCCGGATGGACGTCATCGACCTCATCTCGAAGGCCGAGGGCCTCCCGGACGGCGACCCCGAGTCGGGGTGGACCGGCGCGAAGCACTTCATGACCGGCCCGAACGCCCACGACTACATCGCCGAGATGTACGACGAGGTGCTGTCGGGCGGGACGTGATGACCGTCGGCGAGATGCCGGGCGCGACTGTCGAGGAGGCACAGCAGTACCTCCTGCCGGACGGCGACGGTCTCGACATGATATTCCATTTCCAACACGTCAGCCTCGACTACGGCGAGAGCGGCGACCGATGGACCGTCGGAGAGTTCCCGCTCGCCGAGTTCAAGCAGGTGCTGACCAAGTGGCAGGAGGGACTCAACGGCGAGGGCTGGAACAGCGTCTACCTCGGCAACCACGACTGGCCGCGGATGGTCTCGCGGTTCGGCGACGACGGTCTCTACCGCATCGAGTCGGCCAAGATGCTCGCGACCATGCTGTTCACCCTCCGCGGGACGCCCTACGTCTATCAAGGCGACGAAATCGGCATGACCAACTTCCCGTTCGAGTGCGAGTCACAGATTCGAGACGTGAGCGCCAAGAACTTCGTCGAGCGCAAGCGCGAACAGGGGATGGCGATGGACGAGATTCTCGAACTCGTGAGTCACCGGGGTCGGGACAACGCCCGGACGCCGATGCAGTGGTCCGACGACGAACACGCCGGGTTCACCGACGGGGAGCCGTGGATGCCGGTGAACCCGAACTACGACGCCGTGAACGTCGCCGACGCGACGGCGCGCGAGGACTCGATTTGGCAGTACTACCGCGAACTGATTCGATTCAGGAAATCGACGCCCGTGGCCATCTACGGCGAGTACGAACTCCTCCTGCCCGACGACCCGGACATCTACGCGTACCTCCGGACGCTCGGCGACGACCGACTGCTCGCTGTCCTCAACTTCTCGGAGGCCACGCCGACGTTCTCGCTCCCCCAGAGCGTCGAGTACGAGGACGCGGAATGCGTCCTGCAGAACTACGCGGTGGACGCCGCGGACCCTCGGTCGTTCGAGATGCGGCCCTACGAGGCTCGCGTGTACGAACTGGACTGAGGGACTGGACCGAGAGACCGTCTCTGGAGGGTCTGGCCATCTATTCCGATTCTCGGCGCGTGCTGGCGGACCCTCGTGGTCCGCCAAGCGTGCGAGGGCTGAGGACCGCAGGGAACGGAGTGACCGAGGACCGCAGGCGGTTGGGGAGGAGTGAGGCCGTCGCGGTCGCGATGCGGTAGCGGTATGATTTGCTCAAGCCTGAAGCTAGCTTCTTCCGTACACCGGACTTTGCTGTGTCGCGAAAGACCGCTCAGAATCGCTAGACGCTAACTTGACCGTCCTCCGGAACCAGAATCGCACGGTTTTGAGACCGAGATACCGACTTCGTTCCGAAGTCACTCCGCCTCGTAGTGGGTCGTCTCGTTCGCGGCCGGAATCATCTTCGTCGCCTCCATGTCGAGGAACGTCGTCGCGTCCTCCTGCACTTCCGCGCCGGTCTCGGACTCGAAGGCCTCGTTCATCTCCTCGGGACTCTCGAACCAGAGCTGGGCCACGTAGTCGTAGCCCGCCTTCTCCGGGTCGGTGGGGACCGAGGAGGTGTAGCGCCGGAGGTTGGGCAGGTCGTTCACCAGCGGCGCGTGTTCCTCGTGCATGTACTCGATGCACTCGTCGTGGGTGGTGTCGTCGGCTCGGGCGGCCAGAATCACCATCTTGCAGGACATGGTAGTCGAAAAGTTCGGGGCGCTGAATCGTCAAAGTTGGGATTGAACGCGTCCTCGCTCGCGGAGAGTGCGTGAGCGTCGTGGCTACTACACGGCGCTACCGTCCGAACGCGACAGCTACGCACCGAAAACCGCGTCTCCGGTCGGGACGACCTGCCGCAGTCGAAACCGTGAAACGACGTTCGTACCAAGGGTCGGCCAAGAGATGACTCTCACCAAGCGCATCATCCCGTGCATCGACGTGGACTTAGACGAGGACGGGAACCCCGCGGTCTACACGGGCGTCAACTTCGAGAATCTCGAATACACCGGCGACCCCGTGGAGATGGCCCGCGCGTACAACGAGTCCGGGGCCGACGAGTTCGTCTTCCTCGACATCACCGCGAGCGCCGACGGGCGCGAGACCATGCTGGGCGTCGTCGAGGACGTGGCCGACGAGATTTTCATCCCGCTGACCGTCGGCGGCGGCATCCGAACGACCGAGGACATCAAGGAGACGCTCCGGGCCGGGGCCGACAAGGTGTCCATCAACTCCGGCGCGATAGCGAACCCGAGTCTCATCGAGGACGGCGCGAGGGCCTTCGGCAACCAGTGCATCGTCATCTCGGTGGACGCCAAGCGCCGGTACGACGAACGGGGCGAACACTACGTCGAGGTGGACGGCGAGTCCTGCTGGTTCGAGTGTACCGTCAAGGGCGGCCGGGAGGGCACCGACCTCGACGTGGTGGAGTGGGCCGAGGAAGCCGAGTCGCGGGGCGCGGGCGAACTGTTCGTCAACTCCATCGACATGGACGGCACCGAGGAGGGGTACGACATCCCGCTGACCAAGGCGGTCTGCGACGCGGTGGACACCCCTGTCATCGCCTCCTCCGGGTGCGGCGGTCCCGAGGACATGTACGAGGTGTTCACCGAGGCCGGTGCCGACGCCGGACTCGCGGCCTCCATCTTCCACTACGGCGACTACTCGATTCGGGAGACCAAGGAGTATCTCGACGAGCGCGGTGTGCCGGTTCGACTCTGAAGCGGCGACTCCGCGCTGGACTCTCGACCCACAAGAATCGGTGAGTACCGACCGCTCGGGCTACAGGTCGGGTGCCCGGAGCGCGCCTGTCTCGTTGCCGTCGGTTCCGTTCGTCGTTTCGCCGCCTGCGCCACCGGCCGCCGTGGTCTCCTCGCCGCCGATACCGCCGCCGAGGATGCCGATACCGACCGAAGCGTTCTCGACGCTGATACTGTCGGCTTCGACGCTGTCGAGGACGGCGGTGCCGACCAGCATGCGCCCGACTTCGACGGTGGGTTGGCCCTCGATTCGGGTCGCTTCACCCGTGCCGCCGGGCGAGATGGCCGCGCTCACGTCGTTGACCTCGACGTCGCCGACGCTGCTCTCGTTCACGACCAGCGAGTCGATGGTGAGTTCGGACAGCGTGGCGTTCTCGATGGTGGCGTTCGCGCCCTCGGGCGGCGCGTCGCCGCCGAACAACTGGTCGGCGACGGTCTGGTTCCGAATCGTGACGTTCAGCAGCGTCACGTTGTAGAGCGTCCCGTTGACGACGGTGAGGTTCGACGCCGTGGCGGTGCCGAAGGAGTCGGCCCCGGCGATTTCGGTCGCGTTCGCTTCCGCCGCAGTCGTTTCACCCGTCTCCGTTCCCGCTTGGGTCGTCTCGTTCTGACTCAGCGCCGTCTCGTTCAGCACCACCTGTCGAACGGTGGCGTTCGTGAGGTTCAACCGCTCGATGGTCAGGTTCTCGTAGGTCAGTACGGTCTCGTTCTGCGCGTCGGTCTGGGCCGCGACGGCGTCGGCGGAGGGTGCCGACGCGGTCTGTGCGTTCGGGGACGCCGCGAGCGCCGAGGAGGCACCGGCGAGCAGTACGAGGGTCGCGAGGACTACTGCGCGTGTTCTCATGCGCGGGTACCTTTTCCGACGGTCCCAATAAACGGGCGCAACCGTTCGGAGGTTCCGCGCCCGATTACGCCGATTAGTCCGGGCTTATTCGCGGTGGGCCGCGGCCGTCTGGGGTCCACGCCCGGAACCGGTCGTCCGTGGGCGATGAACGAAGTTGAACGGTGCGGTAACCGAGCAGTCCGCGCGAGTCGGTGACGACGCGTCGCTCGGTGACCCGAGATATCGGAGAGAGAAAGACGGAGAGTGCCGCGTCGAACGCGGGACTCGGCGGGGCAGTCCGAGGCGGTTACACCGCGCTCTCGTAGGCGTCGCGGAACGAGGCGGTCTTGTCCTTGATGTCGCCCGCCGCGTCCTCCAGCGTGTCGAGGGGGTCGGCCCCGCCCTCGGTCTTGATGGTCAGAATCGGTTCGGTCTGGCCGCCGGACTGCTCGGGGTTCACGTCGTACGTCGCAGCACCGACGTCCTCCTGTTCGAGGAGCGTACCCTTCAGCACGTTCATGAAGGTGTGGTCCTCGCCCGCGATTTCGATGGAGAGTTCGTTGTCGGACTTCTCGATGACCCGTAGTTCCATACCCGTCTCTTTTGGCTTTGCGCGTTTCAACATTACGGAACCGGGATTCGGCCGGGACGACGGGGCCGCACGTCGAATCCCGAGCGCCGCGCCCGAAGCTGAAACAATCACGACACCTCATCGAGACTATCACGGACCGATAAGTGCGTGGCTGGCGTGGCCGTGGAAGTATGGGGGACGGCGAACCGGTGGAGATGCCGCGACAGGTGTACTGCGAGTTCGAGACGCTGGGCCAGATGGGAGTTGACGTGACCGACCCGGACGCTGTCGTCGCCGAACTGGACGCGTACGACTTCGAGTCGGCGCTCGAATGGCTCCTCGACAATCCGGAGCAGTACGTGCGGGCAGTTCGAGGAGGGATAGCGGACGAGACGACCGCCGACCCGTAGTCCGCGGTGCGATTTCTGCCATCCATTTATACGTCGGTGGCCGAATACACCCGATATGGTTCAGTCGCCTCCGTGGTTGCCTGCGCCGGAGCAGGTCGCCATCCCGCTCGCGCTTCTGGTGTCGCTCGCGCTCGTCCGGCGACTCGACGGACCGGACGGACGATGGGGACGGCGACTCCGCTCGCGGTTCCTGCTCGGCGTGCCGTGGGGCACCCTCGTCTCGGTGCTGGGCGTCCTCGCGGTGTACCTGTTCGTCCAGCAGGGGTGGGGTAACTGGCGCAACCCCGTGACGCTTCCCTTCTCGTCGTGGTCGTACCTCTACCCCGTCGGGTGGCTCCTCTCGCCGTTCTCCCACACCGGACCGGGTCACCTCGTCGGCAACCTCACCACCACCCTCGCGGTCGCACCGCTCGCGGAGTACTTCTTCGGCCACTTCCCGTCGGAGCGGGGCGAGAACCCCCTCTTCTCTCGCACCTCGAACCCGTGGGTTCGCGCCTTCGTCGTCTTCCCGGCGGGCGTGGCGCTGGTCGGGGTCGCCACCAGCGTCTTCGCGTGGGGTCCCATCATCGGCTTCTCGGGGGTCGCCTTCGCGTTCGTCGGTTTCGCGCTGGTGCGCTACCCACTGATGACCGTGGTCGCCGTCTCGGCGCAGGGAGCCATCCGGACCGTCTACCACGCGATGCGCGACCCCGTGATTCAGGGGCAGGCCTCGCGGAACTTCGGCAACCCTTGGTGGTTCGGCATCGCGGTGCAGGGCCACGCCCTCGGTCTCGTACTCGGTGTCCTGCTCGGGGTCGTGGTCCTCTACCGGCGGCGCGAGCGCGTCGGCGCGCTCCGACTCTGGACCGGCGCGGTCGTCGTCGGGATGTCGATGACGCTCTGGGCGCTCTGGTGGTACCGCGGCGAGAGTACTTACGTCCTCTACCGGGGACTGGGCGTCCTCTTCGTGGTGACCCTCGCGGGACTCACGACCGTCGCGGCGACCGCAGACCGCAGACCGCTCTTCGGCGACGTGTCGCGCCAGCAGGTGGGACTGCTCGCGCTTCTGCTCCCACTCGCGATTATGGTCGGCGTCGCGATTCCGGTCAACCTCACCACGGTCGGCGATGCCAGCGTCCCCGGCGGCGGTCCCGCAATCGAAGTGCAGGGCTACAACGTCACCTACGCCGAGAGCGTCCAGAACCAGAAGGTCTCGGCCATCGACGTGTCGATGTTCGGCGAGACGACGGACGTGACGACCAGCGGCGTCATCGTGGTCAACGAGGACCGCGAAATCTGGACGCAGGCCGTCTCGAAGGGCCGCCTCGCGTTCCGGGGCCGGACTAGCGTCCGGGTCGGCGGCGTCGGGTGGGCGGCCGACGTGCAGGTCAAGCGGGAGGGCTGGTCGGCGCTCGGCGGCGGCACTGCGTATCAGGTCTGGCTCCGCGGCCCGGACGACGACGAGTGGACCCACACCTTCGCCTCGGAACCGGCCGTCGCGGGTCCGACGCTCGCCAATCGGTCGGTCGCCATCGTCCCGAACGAGGGCGAGTTCGACCTCCACCTCACCCGGAACAACTCCACCGTCGCCGACGCGCCGATTCCGCCGAAGGGCGAGTCCGTGACCCTTGACGGCATCCGATTCGAGCGGAACGGTCGGAAACTGGTCGCGGTCTACGACGGCACCCGGATACAGGTCGCGGCGCGCGAGGCGTACAACTGAACGGTTACACGACGCCCCAACCGGTGAAGAACGTTCCCGCGACGACGAGCAGGAGACCGAATTCGCCGAACCGGAACGCCGCGAAACCGCCGAGTAACGTCAACTGAACGCCGACCCCGACGAATCGTATCCGCATCTCTTCGTCCATGCGCTGTGACACGAACCCCGAGACGAAAAGCCTGCGCTACTCCCACCGAATCCGGAAGACTTCGGTGTCGATGACCGCCCGCTCGCTGGTCTGGTGGGCGAACTGCCGTTCGACGTCGAGGTCCGCGCTGAAGGCGTGGGTCACCTCGCCGCCCTCGTCGTCGGCGAAGGCCTCCACGAACTCCCGACTCCCGGCGTTGTGAATCGAATAGGAGACCGACGCGATTTCGCTCGCGGTCGTCAGAAACGCCCGGTCGGCGTGTTCGTTGCCCGTCTGCGCGCCGAACGGCGGGTTCATCAGGACGGTCGCCTCCTCGCGGGACGGGGCGTCCTCGGAGACGCAGAGCGGCGCGCGTGTCGCGTCGGCGAGGAGCCACGAGACCGGAACGTCCGGCGCGACTTCGCGCTCGTTCTGGCGGGCCTGCGCGAGCGCCGCGGGGTCGCGGTCGAGCGCGAGGACCCGTGTCGGACCCCGAAAGGCCGCGCCGAGCGCCAGCATCCCGGTCCCCGTGCCGAGGTCCACGACCGTCTTTCCGGCGAGGTCTCGCTGCACGTCGGCGAGGTGGACGAGGTGGGCCGCGAGGTCCGCCGGCGTCGGGTACTGCTCTAACTCGACGCTGGGGTCTTCGAAGCCGGCGACCCGCGAGAGACGGCGCTCCAGTGCGGCCTTGTCCATGCCGGAGGAGAGAGGCTATAGGAAAGAGAGTGTTCGGATTCGGAGCGCGGCGGAAGGGGAAATTCTACTCGACGGTTATGGGACCGGCGACGTCGAGGCTCACGCCCTCGCGGCGCGCGCGCTCTGCGACCGCGGCCAGCGCGGGACGGACCTTCGACTCGTCGCCCACGCTGTCGAACTCCACCGTCACGGTACTCACGCCGAGGAACGCGGCGGCCCGCACGTACTCGCGCACGCGGTCGGCCTCCTCTTGGGTGGCGAACGAGCAGTCCTCGCCGAAGCAGGCGTCCACGACCACGCGGGCGGCCACGAAGTCGTCGGCGTCGAGTTCGCGCTTGAGTTCGCGGAGGTCGGGGCGGGCGGTCGAGGGGATGGCGTCGGCGTCGAGCGTGACGGGGGTGGCGTCTTCGACGCGACAGCGTTCGATAGCGGTTCGGACGTCGGCGGAACGGGTGGCGCTCATCGTTACCAGCACATACCCGTTACTCATACAAAAAGGTTAGGTAGATGTACCAGAGTAATATTTCGGTGAGAGAGTCGTTTCAGTCTTCTAAAAGTATTTACCGAAACCGACAGCAACGACGGGTATGAACCGCAGACAGGTCCTCGCTCTCCTCGGAAGCGCCGCGGCAGGTGGCTGTCTCGGTGGGTCCGAGTCGCCCCCCGCGACGACGAGTCGGAGTACGTCCAGCGTCGGAACGACCGGACAGACCACGGAGTCAGAACCGGAAACGCGGACCGAGACACCCGACCAGCCGGAACTCGGTGTCCGGAATCCCGAGGGGTGTCCGCCGTTCGACTCGGACGTGAAGCGCGTCGTCTGCGCTTCCGCAGTCGGCGACGACGCGCCGATGACGCTCGGACCCGCCGGACAATCGGGGTCGCTCCCGCGCGCCGAGTTCTCGTTCACGCTGACCAACGGGACCGACGCCGTCTTCACCGTGAACTACCACGCGTGGGAGATTTGGAAGCGAGTGGACGGCGAGTGGTTCCGCATCGCGCCGCGGAGTTGGCCCCAACCCGCGATGTTCTTGCGACCCGGTGGCGCTCACACGTGGCACCTGACCGTGGACAACACCGACCTCGACCGGCCGATACCCCACTCGGGAGGCACCGAGAGCGTCACCGTCGCGGGACTCGGCCCCGGAACCTACGCCTTCGGCACGGACGGGTGGTTCCGAGGGCAGAGTTACGAGAACGCGACCGGGTTCGCCGCGCGATTCGAACTGACTGGTGAATCGCTCGAACTCGCGCCGACCGGAATCGACCGCACGGAGCGCGACGGGGACACGGTGGTCCTCCACGATGACCCGGAGGAGAACGAAGACCGTGCCGCCTACGTCGTCACCCGCGTCGAAAGCGCGCCCGAGGAGTCGCGGCGGATGATAACCGAGCAGGTAATCCGACGGACGCCGCTTCGGAACGCGCTGGCCCATTTCGAGTCTGGCGTCCGGACCGTCCGACTGGAAGCCGGAACGGGCACGTCCCCGGCCTTCGGCGTCAGCGAGGCGCGTTACGTCGAGTACGAGGGGCAGACGTATCGGATAGAAACGGAGAAGTTGGAGGCGAAGACGACCGACTCGTGACTACCACGTGCCGTGGAACGTGTCGAAGCTGAGTTCGTCGAGGGGCTTGTTGCCCACTGCGATTTCGTACTCGCCGGGCGTCAGCATCGGCTTGTGGAACTGCGGGCCGTCGTCGGTCGTGATGCGCGGGCACCCGGTGTTGACGAAGGCGTCCATGTCGAAGTTGCGCAGTCGGTCGGGCGTGACCTCGTCCATCGTGATGAGGTAGGCGTTCTCGTTGTCGTCGAGAATCTCTTGGGCCTGCTCCCAGCGACCCTGTCCGATTTTAGTGCAGAAGATGACGCCCCACTTCTCGGCGTCCATCGCCTTGTGGACCGAGGCGTAGCGCTGTTTCAGGAACTTCTCGGTGTCGGCGACCGTGACGACGTTGTTCACGGGGTCGGCGATGACGACGTTCTTGTCGGGGTGCTCCATGGCGAGACCGAGCGGGTGGAACTTCCCGCCGCCGACGTAGAGGACTTGGTCGGCGTCGATGTCGGCGCTGGCGTAGTTACAGCCCAGCACCTGCCCCTCGTGGGTGAGTCGGTCGTCGCCCCGGCGGGTGTGGACCTCGTAGCCGCGCTCGTCCAACCACGACTTCATCTCCTCGAAGCGGTTCATGTGCTGGGCGGTCGTGACCAGACCGACGTTGGGGTCCTCCTCGGGGTCGGCGAGTTCGTCCAGCGACTCCTCCATGATGGGGAAGACGTCCACGTTCGAGAACAGCGGGACGTAGATGACCTTGTCCGTGTTCTTCATCGGCGAGTGGCCGAAGTGGACGAACACGTCGGTGCGCTTCATCAGGAAGGTGTCGAGGTCGCAGGCCCCGTAACAGGGCTGGCCCGACAGCATCACGGTCACGTCGTCGGGGACGAGTTCGCGGATGTCGTCGGCGACCTTCGGGCCACGTCGCTTCAGTCCCTCGGGGAACTGGAGGCCGACCTTGGTGGCGTCGCGCTCCTCGACCGCCTCCACGATGCGGTCGAGTTCGTAGTCCCACTCCCGGTCGTGCTTGAGGGACATGCCGGTGTTTCGGAGGTCTCCCTCGCTGTACTCGCTGTCTTGACTCATTGGAACTGGTTTGTCGGTCAGGACGTTTAAGGACGGTGTTCTGGGGTGGGTGGATTCGTCGGTGCCACCGCGAGTATTCGGCAGGTCTAAAACGCCACAGTTCCAACCCCGTACGTATGAGCGTCGAAACCGACGTCGACGGTGAGCCGACCGAACTCTCGCGCGTCGAAGAACTCGCAGGCGAACTCGGCGAGGCCATCGCCCAGACGCCGGAGTACCAGCGGTTCGAGGAGACCAAGGAGGCCGTCGAGCAGGACGACGAGGCCCAAGAGAAGGTCCAAGAGTTCGAGCAGTTGCGCCAGGAGTTCATGCTGGCGCGCCAGACCGGCGAGGCGACTCAGGAGGACGTACAGAAGGTCCGCGAGGCCCAGCAAGAGCTTCACTCTCTGCCGGTGATGGACGAGTACCTGCAGGCCCAAGAGGACCTCGAAGCGAAGCTAGAGAACGTCAACAAAGTCATCTCGGAACCGCTGGCCGTTGACTTCAGCGACCAGTCGAGCGGTTGCTGCGAGGACTGACGAACTCGCCTTTCTCCGGTTCATTTTCGAAATCTGGCAAGGACGCCTAAGTCTCCAGAAATTCATTTCTATCACAGTGGGGGAACTATGGTAGACGAAAACCGAACCGAGACAGCCGAGGGCGTAGCACGGGGGAACCAGACCAACATCACGACCGACCGCGAGACGATGCGAACGTGGTTCGAAGAGAGCGGCGTCGAACCCGGTTTCCGACCCACCGAGTCCGGCGAGCGGGAAGTACACGTTCACCATCCCGACGATGAGGTCGAGGACGTCGAGACGGTCTCGTGGGACGAGTTCCACGAACACCTCACCGACAACGAACTCGCGCTCGTTCGACACGCCGACCGGTCGGGCAGCGAGCAGTTCGAACTCATCGACCGGACCGAGGCCGTCGAGCGCGCCACGCTCGACGACGAGGAGGTCGAGAAGGCCCTGATGGAGGGCGAGACGGTCGAGACTCAAATCACCGAGACGAAGGTCATCGAGCGGACCGTCCGGGAGACCGAGACCATCGAGAGCAAAGTTGTCGATAGCGAAATCGTCCGCGACGAGGTCGTCGATAGCGAACTCGTCCGGCGCGAGATATCGAACATCCACCTCGGCGAACGCGAGTCGGGCGTGGCCATCGTCTCGGACTACGAGGCCACGGCGTGGGAGGAGGACGTCGAGGAAATCGAACTCGCCGAACAGGAGGTCATCACGGTGGACGTGGACGAGACTCGGGACGTGACCCGCGAAATCATCGAGCGCAAGCGGGTCGAGAGCCGAGTCGTGGACCGCGACGTGGAGGGGACCGAGACCGTCGAGTCCGACACGTTGGAGAGTCGCGTGGACCTCGAAGGCGTCCAGCGGACCATCCTCGAAAGCGACCTCCTCGGCGGACAGGTCGCCACCGAGGACGTCATCGAGGGCGGACACGTCGAGAGCGAGTTCACCGACGAGGGCGTCATCGAGACCGACCTCTACGAGCGCCGCATCGTCGAGGACGAGGTCGTGGACCGCAAGCGACTCACCTTCGAACTCGTGGACGAGGAACTCGTCAGTAGCGAGACCGTCGAGTCCATCATTGTCGAGACCATGCTCGTCGGGTCCGACGCCACCGTCGAAGCCGTCGAGGGCGAACGCCTCGACGCGGAGGGCGTCCCCGTCGAACACGAGGAGACAGTAGTGAGCGAAGAGGTCACGACCGGCGCGGAGACCGAGACCACCACCGGAACCGTCGAAGAGTCCATTGCGAGGGACGATACCGCGACCGAAGAGGAGATGACGGCCGCCGAGGGAGAGACCGTCACGGACGACGACACCGCCACCGCGAGCGCCGAAACTACGGCCGCCGAGGACGAGACGGCGATGGGCGACACGCCGGACGAAGACGAGACGGTGGCGGACGCGAGCGAGACGATGGTCGAGGACGAGACGGTGGCCGAGGACGAGATGGTCGTACTGGACGACGACGACGTCGGCAAAGACGTGATGGACGCCAACGACGAGAAGGTCGGCGTCGTCACGGAGGTGGACGAAGCCGAGAACGTGATGTACGTGGACCCGCACCCGGGTCTCGCCCAGCGCGTCAAGACTCGGCTCGGGTGGGAGGGTCACGACGACGACGCCTACACCGTCGAACCCGACCGCATCTCCGAAATCGACGACGACCGCATCCGACTCCGCAGCATGTAGTCGCCGCGAAGAACAACACTTACCTCTTTTGTCGGTCCACTGGGCCACATGGCAATCCACAGCGACTGGGGAGACTGGCTCCCGCGCGCGGTCGAAGACGCCGACCCCGAGGGCATCGCGGTCTGGTACCTCGGCTGTAACGGCTTCGTGCTGAAGGCCGCGAACACGACGCTCTACATCGACCCGTACCTCGGCACCGGCGACCCGCCGCGGACGGTCCGGATGGTGCCGGTACCGTTCGACCCCGCCGACGTGGACGAGGCGGACGCGATTCTGGCGACGCACGAGCACACCGACCACGTTCACGGTCCGAGCCAGGCCCCGATTCTCGAATCGACGGACGCCACCTTCCACGCGCCCGACGATAGCCTCGAAGTGGCGCGCGAGGAGGAGAACTGGACCGACGAGTGGGACGTGCGCGACGACCAACTCGAAGCAGTCGCGGAGGGCGACACCTTCGAGGTCGGCGCGTTCACGGTCCACGTCGAACCCGCCCACGACCCCGACGCGACCCACCCTGTCAGCTACGTCGTGGAGTACGACGGCCGGACCTTCTTCCACGGCGGCGACACCAAACCGAGCGACGAGTTCGCCCGCGTCGGCGAGGAGTACGACATCGACCTCGGCGTGCTGGCGTTCGGGAGCGTCGGTCGGATTCCGGACAAGGAGACCGGCGAACCCCAGCGCACGCGGTGGTACAACGACGAGAATCAGGCGGTCGAAGCCGCCAGCGACCTCCGGTTCGACCGCTTCCTGCCCAGCCACTGGGACATGTGGAAGGGGCTGACCGCCGACCCGACCGCGCTCCACGACCACGCGCGGAGTTTCGATTACCCCCAGCAGTTGGAAGTCGTGGAGATTGGCGACCGCGTGGACGTCTGAAATCCGATTTTCGACCCGTTTTATTCTCCTCCGGACTGCAACCCTTCCCGTCCTGCTCTTTCCCGACGAAGGTTCAAATACGAGGACGGGACGAAACCCGCCCGGACGCCTCGTGCGGTCGCCCGGAAGTCGGGGCCGGGGACCGCCAGTCCGACTACCTCGAAAGAGCTGAGCCAATTGAACGAGAGAGCGTCCGCTACACCCAACAGAGCGACGCCACGCCCGCGGGCAGTTCACCCGCCTCGACCCACTCGCCAGAGGCCCGGAGAATCACGCTCCCGCCGTTCGTGCCAGCGAAGACTCGCCCGTCGGCGTCGGCGGTCCACGATAGCACGACTTCCTCGGGCTGGCCCGGATAGGGGACCGATTCGAGGGTGTCGCCGTCGTTCTCGGACTCGAACAGCGCCGCGTCCGCACCGCGCGCGCCCTCCCACGTCCCCGGCGAGGACTGCGCCGCCGCGGCGTAGAGCGTCCCGTCGTGCGCGAAGGCCTCCCGGAAGTACGTTTGGTCCACGTCCGAATCGAGCCGAAGCCACATCTCGCCCGCGTCTCCTGTCCGGTAGAGACCGCCGCCGCAGGAGGCGACGTAGTGGTCCGGCCCGCGCACGAGGACGTGGTGTACGTCGTCGTGGACCCCGGACCGGCGCTCCGCCCAACGCTCGCCGCGGTCCTCACTGACGTGGACGCCGCCGACTTCCACGCCCGCGACCACGCGGTCGGGGGTCTCGGGATGCGCGCCGAGACTCCGGACGTGGGCCTCGTCGCGGTGGCGCGGCGTGTGCCACCGGTCGCGCGACGGGAGGTCCTGAAAGCCCGATAGCTCCCGCCACGTCTCACCCTCGTCTTCCGAGACATACAGATGAGCGGGGTGCGTCCCGGCGTACAGGCGCTTTCCGTCGAGCGAATCTCGACGATGTTCGTCGTCCCCGCGGGATGACTCACCGCCAACAGGGTCGCCGAGAACCGAGTAGACTTCCTCGCGCGGGACCTCCAAGTCCGTCCACGAGTCACCGCCGTCGGTCGAACGGTACAACCCGGACTTCGTCGCGGCGAACACGCCGTCCCAGCCGTCGAATCGGCGGACGCGCACGACGCGCCCGGCGTCCAGCACCCGCTCTGCCGAGTCGAATCGCGGACCGTCGGCGCGGTAGACCCCGTCGTAGGTTCCAGCGAGCAGCATAGCTGTGGGTACGTTCGTCACACGCAAATAGATGCGTACTGTCGGCCATCGTTCGCCTGGAACACGCGGTAAAAGAGTTCTACCGTGGTTTTTGGACACTTCTTCTCGGAACGATTCCGTGCGCCAGACGACGACCAACCGCGTACTCCGCCCGAATTCGGGGAGACTCGGGACTGTTTCGCTCGGTGCGGGCGTGTGATTTATATGGCCGTTCTGGGATGTGAACCGTATGAGTGACAGTATGACCGAGGTGGTGACGACGAACGAGAGTGGCGTCGTCGTAGAGAAGTCGTTCGAGGGGGAGGAGTTCGCGGTCCCCGCTATCAAGTTTGTCGTTCGCTCCGAACGTGACGAGCGCGCGGCCCTCCGACTCGCAGACAGCGTCCCGGAGGAGTTCCCGATGGACAACGTCGGCTTCCACCCCGACTACGAGAACGACAACTGGACCGCGTACAAGGACCACCGCGTGGAGTTCGAGCGCGAACTCGACCCCGGCGAGGAACTGGTCACGGTGTACGGCGTCCGACTCGCCGAGGACGACGACCCGTCGATGTTCCTCGGCGCGCCGACCATCGAGGAAATCGCGCCCGTCACGCTCGACTCCGCGACGACCGACGCGGACGACGCTTTAGATGCCGAACCCGAGGCGGACGCCGCCGGCCCGGACCTCGACGGCGAAGTCGGCGGCCCGGACGGGAACACCATCACCGACATCGTCTCGGAGAAGGACAGCCAACTCGTCCGCGACGTGGTCGCGGGCGACGAGGAACTCGGACTGGACGAGGACGCCGAGGACCCGCTCGCCGGAGATGCCGAGGACCCGCTTGCGGGCGAGAGCGAGGACGACCCGCTGGCCGTGGACGGAGACGCCGACCCCCTTGCCGAGGAGAGCGAAAGCCCGCTCGCGGAGGAGGGAGACGACCTGCTCGGTGGCTCGGAGGACCCGCTCGGCGAACCGACCGACGCCGAGGAAGGCGACCCGTTAGCCGACGACTCGGAGAGCTTCCTCGAACCCGAAGACGAACGCGCCGACGGGACGGCGGCGGGCGAATCGGAGGCGGCCGAACTCGACGACGAGCAAGCCGACGCCGAAGGGACCGACTCGGACGCCGAGGAACCGGCAGTCGCCGACCCCGACGACGAGGAGGACGCGACGGCGCCGTCGGGGACCGCCGACGAGACGGCGACCGCGGACCCCGAGACCTCGCCGCCCAGTCCCGGAAGCGTGGCGGCCGCGCTGGCCGACGAGATTCGCGCGGGCGAGGTGTCCGACGACGACATGCGGGCCATCCAGCGCGAGTTGGACGTGGAGACGCCCGAGAGTACGAACGTGCGCATCCGCCACCTCCAGTCGCGAGTCGAGGACCTCTCGGCGTACACCGAGGCGCTGGAGGAGTTCATCGACGAGAACGGCGTCGCCGAGGACATCTTCGGTGACTTCGAGGACGACATCGCGCAGGTCCGGGCGGACGTCGAGGCGTTCGAGGACGAGGTACAGGCGCTGCGCAGCGGGACCGACGCGACGGACGAGCGCATCGACGAACTCGAAACGGACCTCTCTGACCTCGAAGCCGACTTCGAGGAACTCGACGACCTGCGGAGCGACCTCCGCGACGTCGAGAGCGACCTCCGCGAAGACGTGCGCGAGTTCAAGTCGGACTTCCGCGGGGACGTCGACGACTTGGAGGGCGAAGTCGGCGGTCTCGAAGACGAAGTGGACGACTTGGAGAGCGAAGTGAGCGGTCTCGAAAGCGAGGTCGGCGACTTGGAGAGCGAGGTCGGCGATATCGACGCTCTCCGAGACGAGGTCGCCGAAATCGAGACGCTCCGCGAGGAAATCGAGTCGCTGGAGGCGGTCCGTCAGGAGGTCGATGCGCTCGAAGACCAACTCGAAGACGTCGGCGGATTCGGCGAGGAAATCGAGACGCTCGGAACCCAACTGGCGGAACTCGAAGACCTCGTCGGTGCGAACACCACCGACGTGACGGAAGTGAACGACGAGTTGGAGAGTGTCAACGACGAGATACGGTCGGTTCGCGACGAACTCGGCGAGGTTAGCGACGTTGCCGAGACGGTAGAGGACGTGTCCGAGAACGTCGAGTCGCTGTCCGAGGACCTCGACGCACTGGAGGAGAACCTCACCGCTCGCGTCGAGAGCGTCGAAGGTGACGTCGGCGATATCCACGACGAACTCGAAGGACTTCAGGAGTGGCGTGAACGCATCAACGACGTCTTCGGTAACTGACGGCTACTTTTATGTTCTCGCCGTTAGACGTGTCGGGAGTGTCGCGTTACGCCGTCCGGGTCAGGGAGTGGTCCGTCGCCGGACTCGGCGCAGGGTTGCTCGCGGTCTCGGCGAGTTACTTCGCCGTCGATGGAAGCGTGGCCACGTCGGAGTACGTGCGGTTCGCCATCCCCATCGCGCTCTCGCTGTTCGTGGTCGCGCTGGGACTCTGGCTTCGGGCGGCGGAGCTACCGGCCGACCTCGTGTGCGTCGTCTTCCTCTGGAGTTTCACCGGGAGCGTGGTGATGGGCCTCTTGACGGGATGGATTTCGCTCCTCCAGTCGTTCGAGGGTCGCCCGATGCTCCAACCCGCGTCCATCGTGCTGACGAAGGTGGCGCTCGGCGCACTCGGCGGCGGTCTGCTCGGGGCCTACTACACTCGCCTCCAGCAACGCACCGACGAACTGGCCGAGCAGCGCAATCGCCTCGACGAGTTCGCCAGTATCGTCTCTCACGACCTCCGGAATCCGATGAACGTCGCACAGGGCCACCTCGAACTCGCCCGGGAGACCGGCGAGGACCGCCACTTCGAGGCGGTCGAGGACGCCCACGGCCGTATGGAGCGACTCGTGGACGAGGTGCTGGCGCTCTCGCGGCGCGGCGAGATGGTGGACGACGTGACGCCGGTGAACCTGCGAGTCGTCGCCGAGGAGGCGTGGGACACCGTCGAGACGCCCGGGATGGACCTGCGAGTCGAGACCGACCGCCGCGTCGTCTCGGACGACCGCCGCCTCCGGGCGCTGTTCGAGAACCTCTTCCGGAACGCCGTCGACCACGGCGGCGAGACGGTCACGGTCGGCGCGACCGACGAGGGGTTCTACGTCGCCGACGACGGGCCGGGCATCCCGCCGGAGGACCGCGAACTCGTCTTCGAGGGCGGCTACTCCACACACCCCGACGGCACCGGATTCGGTCTCGCCATCGTCCGGCGCATCGCGGAGGCTCACGACTGGCAGATACGTGTCACCGAGGGCGACAGCGGCGGTGCGCACTTCGAGTTCGTGGGCGTAGACCGCGAGTGAGTGGTTCTACGGCGCAGTAGTGCGAACGCCGTCACGAAACTCGGGACCGAGCGTAGGGGTCCTGTGACCGGATACCGCGAAACGCAACGCGTTTACTCCCGGTTCACCTTTGAACGAACAATGACAGACACGATTGCGGTCGCCGTGCCGCGTAAGGGCCGCCCGCTGGAGGCGGTCCTCCAGCGCGTCGCCGAGGAGACCGGCGCGGAGGAAGTCGCCGACGAAATCGTCTCGACGCTCCGCTACGAGAAGGCCGTCACGAAGGGCGACCAGACGCCCGACCGTGACGTCTACCACCGCCTCGCCGACTACAGCGACCTCGACGACCCCGCGAAACCCGACTTCACGCTCCTGCGCGACGACCGGGCCGGGAAGCCTCGTCGCATCGTCTTCGACAGCGTGACCGTCTCCGCGGGCGGCGTGAACCTCCGACTCGTCGGGCGCGAGGAACCGTTCCGTGCGCTCCGCAAGCACGACTTTGCGCTCGGGTTCGACAGCGCCGACCTCGTGCTGGAGGAGGTCGTGGAACTGCGCCCGGACCCGCTGACCCGCATCGCCGACCTGAACGCCCGCATCGACCCGCACGACACCGACGTCCGGGTCGTCGCCGGGATGGGAGACACGGTGTACCACACGCTGATGGCGACGCCCGAGACGCTCCCGCAGGGGGGCAGTCCCTCCCGCGAGTTCCTGCGGGACTACGAGGGCGAACTCTGCATCTCGCCGCGGTACGAGCGCCTCGTGGAGGCGGTCATCGGGACGCGGAACTCGGACCCCCTCGATTTCGCCTACCCCGGCGAGGACGAGGAGGAGGAAGCCGCTATCGCAGACACTGGCGTCGGCGTCTACCTCACGGTGACCGGTTCGACCGCGCGGGAACACGGACTCGTCGTCGGCGAGGAACTGTTCCCGAGCGAGACGGTGCTGATGGAGAACTACGAGGAGACCGACGAGACGGCCGAGCGCGTCAAGGAACTGTTCGCGCGGGCCGAGACCGAGACCGAGATGGCTATCTACTGAGTCGGCGCGGTCGCCGTCGTTTTCTTCGTGTCGCTCGCGATTCGTTTTCCGGCGTGTGACGTTCAATCACCGTTTTCCGCGAGCAGGTGCGAATCGATGTACGCGTCGAGTTCGCGCCGCGTCGCGCGGATGGCGTCCTCGGCGTCGTCGGTCGTGACTCGTTCGAGCATCGACCCGTTGATGGTCGTCACCAACAGCGCGGCGGTCTGCTCGGGGTCCACGTCGCGAAACGCACCTGTTTCGATACCGTCGCTGACGACGTTGGCGAACTGCTGGCGGAAGAAGCGGTCGTTCCGGGTGAACTGCTCGCGGTAGGCCTCGTCGTGGGGTGCCTGTGCGCGAAGTTCAATCATCGCGCTCGTGAACTCGTAGCGCTCGGCGTCCAGCGTCGGCGGAACGACGTGGTCGAGAACCGCTCGGAGGTGAGCGCAGGGGTCGTCGTACTCCTCCGCCGGGATGTCGGCTTTGTACTTCTCGAGGACGAATCCAAGGAAGTCCACGAGCAGTTCGTCTTTGCTGTCGTAGTGGTGGTACAGGAGCGATTTGCTCTTCTCGAACTCGTCGCCGATACGCTGAATAGTCAGGTTGGCGTAGCCGTGTTCGCAGAGCGCGAGGTAGGTCGCTCTCATGATGGCGGACTTGGTATCGTCCGAGTCGTTCTCGAAGATGTCTAACGCGGACACGTGATTGATTATTTATTCAGCAGCTATATACGTTCGTATCTCCTCCGGTGGAGGTGAAGCGATATCGCCGTAGTTCGAGAACTCATGTCACACCCGGATTCCTCACGTGAAACGGCGGCGCGAGGTACAGCGAGCGAATCCCCACCGACCGAGTCCGCTATCCACACGACGAACCTCAACTTGACCTACGGCGACGGTACGGAGGCAGTACGAGACGTCTCACTCGACGTTCCCGCAGGGGAGTTCTTCGGATTCCTCGGACCCAACGGCGCGGGCAAGACGACGACCATCAAGGTGCTCGCCACGCTGCTGAAACCGACTCACGGCGAGGTGTGGGTAAACGGTTTCGACGCCGCGTCGGACCCCCGAAAGGTCCGCGAGTCCATCGGCTACATGGCTCAGGAGACGAGCGTGGACGAGGAACTCACCGCGCGCGAGAACGTCCGGTTCGCGTGCGAGGCCTACGGCGTCCCGCGAGCGGAGCGCGGCGAGCGCATCGACGAACTCCTCGACCTCGCGGGCCTCGCGGACGTGGCCGACAAGAGAGCCTCGGAGTTCTCGGGCGGGATGAAAAAGCGCCTCGACGCCGCCACCGCGCTGGTCCACCAACCGCCGCTGGTGTTCCTCGACGAACCGACGACGGGACTCGACCCCAAGGCGCGCAACCGCCTCTGGGAGTACTTTCGGCGCATCAACGAACAGGGCACGACCATCTTCCTCACGACCCAGTACCTCGAGGAGGCCGACGAACTCTGCGACCGCATCTCGGTCATCCTCGACGGCGAAATCGTCGCCACGGGGTCGCCCGAGGAACTCAAACGCGAGGTCGGCGGCGAAATCCTCGACATCGACGTCGAGGGCGACGCCGCCGAGAACGAACGCGCGGCGGCGGTGGCCCGGAGCGGAGACCTCTTCGAGACCGACGCCGCGGTCGAAACGACGGACGAGGGTATCACCGTCACCTCGAAGCAGGCCCGCGAGCGCGGAACCGACCTGCTCGTCGCACTCCGCGACGCCGACCTGACGGTCACCGGGTTCAACGTCCGCGCGCCGACGCTCGACGACGTGTTTCTCGCCATCACCGGCGAGCACGTCGGCGACGAAGACGAACTCGGGACCGCAGCCACCGCCGCCGGGCAGGGTCCCGAACGGTCAGCGGACGCCACCGAGAGCAGTCACGAGGAGGGAGACGGATGAGCGCGCCGACCGACTCCGCCGGCGACGCCGAGGGGTCCGACGTTCGGGTCGGCGGGTCGGCCGACGCGACTCGTTCGGGCAACTCGTTCGCTGGCGACTTCTGGGTCAACTTCAAGCGGTGGAACCTGAAGGCGGTCCGCAACCCCTTCGTCCTCGTCGTCTCGCTCGTCCAGCCAATCATCTTCCTCGTGCTGTTCACGCAGGTGTTCGGACAGGTCGCCACGGGTGCCATCAGTCGGGGCGACGCCGGTATCAGCTACGAGACGTACCTCGTGCCCGCCATCGCGGTACAGGTATCGCTGGCCGCCGCGGCCACCTCCGGCGTCGGACTGGTCAACGACATCGAGAGCGGGATGTTCGAGAAGGTGCTGGTGAGTCCGATGAACCGGGCCGCGGTGTTTCTGGGGAAGACCGCCGCAGAGATACTCCGTATCCTGATTCAAATCGGTATCATCCTCGCACTCGGCGTCCTGCTCGGTGCCGAAATCGCCACGGGACTCGTGGGGGCGCTCGGCATCGTGCTCGTCGGCGTCGTCTTCTCGATGTGGTTCGTCTCGCTGTCGAACACTATCGCCGTCGTCACCAAGGACCAAGAATCGACCATCATCGGCGCGAACCTGCTCCAGTTCCCCCTGCTGTTCGTCTCGACCGCGTTTCTCCCGCTTCGACTCCTCCCCGACTGGATTCAGACCGTCGCGACCTACAATCCCATCACCTACGGCGTCGATGCGGCGCGGGCGCTCATGCTCGGCCGCGACGTGATGACGGTCGTGGAGGTGACGCAGTTCGGCGGCGTCTGGAACACCTTAGTCCCGGCGCTGGCGGTTCTGCTCGCGCTCGATGTCGTCTTTGGCGGCGTCGCGGTCTACATGCTCTCGAAGGCGTCGAGTTCCGACGTGCAGTAGGAGGAGACGATATATCACCATACAGTTTATTTGTCTGCCCCCGGGTGCCGATAACGTCAGGTAACTGAACGGAGGCTCCGGAACAGCGCCTCGTCACCTCGCGAAACGCTCTGAGCGCTAGCAGAGACTGTAGACGTTTGCCTCGTAGACCTCGCGCACTCGGTCGCCCCAGTTGTGAGTGTAGGTGTCGATGATGTCCTCGGCCACGTCGCCTCTGAGATACTTCACGATGCCCCTGTCGCCGGTTCTGTCCCGGAGGTGGGTCGTGAAGAAGTGCCGGAAGTAGTGAGGCGTCACGTTCTCGGCGGCGTCGCCGCCCCGACGGTGCCAACCGCGCTCGCCGGCGTGCTTCGTGACGATGTGGTGGACGATGTCGGGCGTGACTCGCTGGCCCCAGTTCTCTCGCGTCGTCGTGAACACCGGGTTCGCGGACGATATCGGGTCCGGGCGCACCGCGAGCCACTGCTTCAGTACGCGCTTCAACTCGTCGTCCACCGGAATCACCGTCTCGCGCTTTCGCTTGTTGGATGCGGGCCGACGCTCGCCGTTGCACTCCTCGCCGACGGTCGGTTCCGGCGAGACGTATATCGAGTCCGCCTTGCCGTCCAACTGCGGTCGGGTCTGGTGGTCGGTGTCGGCCAGCGACACGTCCCGAAGGTCGAGATTACAGAGTTCGCCGGCCCGCATCCCCGTTTTCAGTAGGGTGACGACGACTGCACGGTCCAGCGGGTGGGTCACGTCGGCGACGAACGACACCATCGCGTCAACCGAGATGTCCCGCCGCGTCGGGTTCGTGTCGATTCGCTCGTCCATCTCCTCGACGACCAGCGTCATCGGATTCGAGTCGAACTCCCCCACTTGATTCATGTAGGCGTAGAACCGGTGGAGGTAGGAGGCGTAGGTGGCGACGGTGCTCTCGGCGACGTTCCCGCGGAGTTCGTGAATCCACGCCATGCAGTCGCGCCGCGTCGCCGCTGACGGGGTCTTAGCCGTTCCCATCGGATTCCGGTCGGGCGTACCCAGAAACGCCTCGAACTCTCTGAGGACGCGTTCGTAGGCGTCTCGCGTCCGCTCGGTCTTCCCGTGGTAGGTCATGTCCTGCAGGAAGTACGCTATCGGGTCGTTCGCGCCCTCGTCGCCGTCGGATTGCTGCTCAGTCGCCATCGTTCCCCGTAACGAGCGTGTAGCCGTCTCGGCGACCGCTGTACTGGATTCGGTTCTCGCTCTGGAGGCGCTGGAGCGACTCTTCCAATCTGTCTTCGATGTTGTTCGTCAGTTCGTCCACTAACTCGTCCCACGAGAGATACTCTGAGGCCGAGAGGACGGAGAGGACGTGGTCCGCTAACTCCTCGCCGTCACCTGCTTCGTCTACCTTGGACGCGGAACCAGACTCCGACTCCGCGGTCTCGATGTCGAAGTCGCGCCGACCCGCCTGCACCATCGTCCGCACGAACTCGCTCTGGCTCATGTCGAGTTCGTCTGCGTGTCGTTTCCACTCCTCTTTTTGATACGCGGGGACGAACGTCTTCACAGCCTTCCGAGTCGTATCGACGTTCTCGTCGCTGGCCATGTTCGGGGCGACTCACCCCACCGTTATCAAAGTATCCCAGACTCCAGAATAAACAATCTTATTTGGGAGAGATGGCCTCCTTATCCCGCGCTATATTTCTGTTATTCGCGAATGTAGCACTTCAATTCACCGCTAGTAGTCCTACACTCACGTCTCTAATTTTACCCACGCCCTCGAAGAGAATGGTGTTCTTACTCACATCTTCTCACAGCGAAGTAATGTCTGGATAACAACCAGAATCGAGGTTTCGCGGAGGGTGGTTTCGACACCCTCGACCCCTGGGGTAACGTCCCCGAAACACTCCTTCAGTAGAGGCATAATTCCACCCCAATATTGTTCGTTCTATAACTTGTTCTCGGGTTCTGTCAGCCATCCTGTGTACTCGCGAGACCGTGGGTGGTTAGACTTTCCCGGATGATAGTTGCGACCTCAACCTGACATCTCATTACTACAATCTCCTAGTCTGGCATCAGAATTCGGTGGTCGATTGTCCCCGGACTCTAATTCTGTCACCCTCCCCCTTACTGGATGTAGAGTCAGTCCAGAGTCCTGCGCCACTATCCGAGGGCTACCGCAGTTACTTCGAGAGCACCGGAGAAACGGTGAAGTTCCGTAGCACCTCAGAAAGCGAGGGGAGGGCTGTTGACAGAACCCCGTGACGGGAGCGTACGGACTGCCCGCAGACGGGATGTAGCCGTCGGAGTCCGTCTCGGACACGAATTCGACCGGGACTGAGACCGAGAACCGCGCCCGTGTCGTCAGAAACGAACCGCTAGACCCTTCTGTCCGGACGCGTCGGAGAGCGTCTGCACGCGGGGTCGAACACTTCGACCGAAGTAGAGTGCCACCGCTATCGGGTTTCTGTACGCCGCACGGGACGATACTGTCGGCGACTCCTTTGGGTCGGCGAGGGACGTGGGCGTCCCCGTCCCGTCGTCCGACGGCCGACCTTCACCGACGGCCGAGAAATGGTTCATCGCTGATTCTCGTCGACCAGTCACCCACGACGGCAGGGATTGTTCTCACGGCGTCGTTGGTTTCCTCCGGGACGCGGCCGTCTCGTCCGTACTCTGAGACGGTGGACCGGGCGGAGGTGACGTCAGTGATAATCTCGGTCAAGGGGTCCGGAGAGTCGCCATCGAAGGTCAGTCGAGGCGCTGTCAGAGACGGCGTAAACGGAGATTCGATGTACGGTTATCGACCGAAGTTCTGACTCGCGTGGTCGAATCGGTGGTGTTCGCCTTCGATAGTCGCATCGCTCCCCGGAACGGTGGCGGTGGTCACGTCGGCGCGTCCGACTCCGCTACCTCGTCCGTCGCCGGAGGAACGGTTCCTCGGTAGAGTCCTCCGCTTGGCTTCGCTTCCTCGCTCGGTTCGGGGGAGTTTGTTCGGTCCCGACTGGGCATCGGTCCGCGTTTCGGGGTTTCACGAGGGAGTGTCGGCGCTCCTCGGTGTTTCTCCACGTTTCGGCTCTCGGCTTCACGAGTCATACGCAATCGGTGCGAAAGACGACCTCCAGACTCTCCGGCCGGATGGTGTCGCCGCGTTTTGAGAGAATAACTGGCTGTCAGGTCGTTTCCCGTCAACTTTACTGGTCGAACGTCGCCTCGAGACAGAGTCGTCTCGTTCCGTCGAGCGGTCTCGAGCCGCTTGCCGTCTCCGACGACTCTGGGAAAGCGACCGTAGATGGGACGCCCACGACCGGCAACAGAACCACCGGGACCGACGTAGCGACCGATTTCTTCGTGCTCTCTTCGCGTTTCGCGATGCTGCTGTGCGAGACGAGACCCCCGATGCCGCTCGCCAACCACTCGTCCACTACCGACGGTCGGACCAACTCGTCCTGCGAGGTAACCTGTCGTCTGCCCCGCGAAATTGGAGCATCTGTGGAATGCAGCGCCCTCATTAATGACAGTAAACTGAATAAAACTGAGTGGCGCAATGTCTGGTTCCAGTCTCGTAAATTCTATTTCGATATATGGAAACTACGAGGTACAGGGCGCACTCGCGGCCGACTCGTTTGGGCGAAACGGGCCGTGTACCGGACGCTTCGCTGGATTTGGCTCGAAGAAGTCCGATTCACCCGAAGCCTCTCCACCGCGCTGCCGCTGCAGTCGGTGGGTGCTACGTGATAGTCTCGGGGTCGAATCAGCAAGAGCCGTGAAACGAGGTCCGCCGAGGCGCAACCGTCAATACCCACGCCACCGTTACGTGTTAGGTATGCGCATGGAGTTACGGGTGTGTAAACACTGTTACGAGGGGACCCACGGCAATCCCGAGAAGACGGCCATCACCGAGGACATGGTGGCGCTGGCCGAGCAGATACGGGAGTACAAGGACCTCATCGGCATCGACTCGCTGTACGTGACCCGCGTCGCGGAGGGCGACCCCGGCGGCGAAGAGGTCCTCCCAGCGGTCGTCGCCAGCATCGAGAACGACCGCATCACCCTCACGGACACCCAACTCGTGATGGAGGACGACCAGCAGAACATGCTGGTGTATCCGGAACCCGCCGACATCCTCGACGTGTTGACCCGGAATCTGGACCAGATTCGCGAGCAGACTAGACAGGACGTGACGGTCGAGTTGTCCGAGGAGTCGGCCGACCTAATCGGGTGACGAACTGTCTTCGAAGAGAGTGAGAGACGGTTCTCGGGTCAGTCGTCCCCGCTCCCGTCTGCCATCGGCGTCTCGCGGCGCTCGCGGAGTTGCGCCTCGTAGCGCTTCCGGAGGACGTTGCCGTACATCGAGAGCACCAGACCGACGAACAGGACGAGGATACCGACGTTGATGCCGACCGTCAGGAGCGCGTTGGTCGGCCCGCCGCCGATAGTGAGTTCGCGCGGCACGGGGTACCCTTCGTCGAAGATGCTCCCGACGAGGACGCTCACGATGCCGACGACGGTCAGGACGCCCATCAGGTTCGCGGCCCAGTTCCAACTCGGCGAGAGCGTCAGTTGCTCGATGCCGGTCCCCTCGTGACGTTCCTCCTCGATTCGCTCCTCCTCCGTGACGACCACCTCGTCCTCGACGACTCGGCCCTCCTCGTCGGTGACTACCTCCTCCGTCACGGCCGTCTCCTCGACGACCTTCTCGTCGTGCTGGCCCGGCGTCAAGTCCCGCGGGACGAACGCCTTGAGTTCGACCGGGTAGAACGCCGGGTGGAACCCGTGTTCGAAGATGTGGAACATCACGCCCATCAGCATGATGACCCCGAGCAGGCCGTGGAAGGTGACGAACGCCAGCGCCGCGGTCCGGGTCGCCAGATACTGCATCAGGCCGACCTTGTTCCAGATGAGCAGGCCCGACAGCATCAGCAGGACGAGTTCGATGGAGAATATCCAGACCACGCCCTTCCCGACGTAACTCAGCAGGGGCACCTCGTCCGCGGAGTAGCCTGCGAACTGGCGGGCGTGGGGGTGGCGCTCCTCGGCCCGGCCCAGCGCGAACTTCACGTCCTGAATCGCGGCCTCCACGTCTTTCTTCGAGGGCATCGCCGCCTTGACGCCCCGACGACCGCCGGGCGTGATTATCGTCAGCGTTATCCAGAAGACGACGAGGGCGACCAGTCCCATCCCCGCGAGGCGGTGGACCGCCAGCACGCCGGTGTTGCCCCCCATCAGCGTGACCAGCCACCAGAGTTCGTCGTTGAACATCACGGCGTACCCCGTGAAGAACAGCGCGAACACGTCGAGCGCCAGCAGCGAGTGGAAGATGGTGGTCGTTCGCGTGAACTTGCCGTGGTCGAGGTTGGTCATCGCTCCTCACCTCCGTTTCGCTCGCCGCCGTCGGTGGCGACGGTGTCGCTCGTCCTCCGGTCGGCCGGTCGCCGCATTCGGTCGGAGAGCTGTCGGAACGCCGCCCAGTGGATGAACACCATCACGAGGATGAACACGCCCATGATGGCGTCGGCGGCGTGGGTGATGGCGATGGCCGCGTCGAGCACGGGGACGGTGTTGCCGACCACCCAGTCGGTGCCGACGCCGCCGCCCGAGACGGTGGGCGCGATTCGGAACAGGTTCTCGAAGAACAGTTCCTGCCCGCCGAACCAGTTGTCGGCCCAGAGGTACGCGATAGCGGTCGCACCGAACGCGACACCGGCCGCGACTGCGACCGCAACGCCGCCCGTGAGACCCGACCCGTCGTGACCTTCGGTCTCGCGGTCCGGGTCCCGGTCGGGGTCTTCGGGGGCGGTTCGGGCGTCGTCGCCCGCTTGCGTGTCGTCGCGGCTGGTTCGAGCGTCTTCGCGGTCGGCCTGCGCGGTCTCCGCGTCGGGCCGGGCTTCACCGGTCGCGTCCAAGCGGTCGGACTCGCGCACTCGGTCGTCGGCCGTTCCGTGTTCGGCCGAGCCGCCACGACTGTCACGCTCGGCGGGGTCGCTCATCCGCCGAACACCTCCGCGTCCTCGCCGAAGATGATGTCCATCGCCACGTCGTTGAAGAACACGTCGGCATCGCGGCGTTCGAGTTCGTCCGCTATCTGGTCGGCGCTCCCGACGAGGATGGCGTCGGTCGAACACTCCTCGGCGCAGGCCGGCCCTTTGCCGGTCTCGGACTGGCGCTCCTCGCACATCGTACACTTGTCCATCACGTTCCCGTTTCCGACTATCTGGGCGCTCCCGTCGTCGGACTCGGGGAACTGGGGCGCGCCGAACGGGCAGGCCGACAGGCAGTACTGACACCCGACGCAGAGGCTGTCGCGTACGTCCACGAATCCGTCGTCTTTCTTTATCAGCGAGTCCGTCGGACAGACCGAGACGCACGGGGCGTTCTCGCAGTGGTAACACTGCATCGGGATGGACGTCTCGCCCGGTTTCTTGCCCTCCTTGAGGGCGCGAGCGCTGTTGGCGTTGAGACCCTGTGCGGCCTCCTGACCCTCCATCATCGTGGCGACGCTGATTCGCTGTTCGTCGCGGGGCACGTCCCACGTCCGCTTGCACGCGACCACGCACCCGCCGCAGTCGATGCAGGCCTCCACGTCCGGGAAGATGCGCGCGTCCTCGCCCGTACTCATCACGCCGCTTCGCATGACCTCCTCGCCGGAACCCGACTGGTTCTGTGACTGTTGTTTTGACATTGTGTATCACCTCATTGCGTGGTTTGGTGGTCGCGCACGTCGAAGTCCTTCTGCGTGCCGATGCCCTCCCGGTCCTGCGGGAACTCGGCGTCGAAGCCGACCATCTTGCCGTCTTCCCACATGTTCAGGTCCCTGAGTTTCGACTCGGTCGCCTTCCAGAGTCGCACCATGGCGGGTTTGGTCTCCTGCATCTGGGTCTCGGCGTCGTAGCCCCGCGACGTGACGATGTTCGCGCTGTCGCCGATGGCGAACGGAGCCATCCCGTCGGGATACTTGTCCTCCAGACTCTTGCCGTGGAAGACCCCGCCCCAGTGGAACGGCAGGAATATCTCCCGCTGGTTGGGTCGGTGAGTCACGCGGGCCTTCACCAACACGGACCCGCGGTCGGTGGTCTGGACGACCACGAGGTCCCCGCCGTCCACGCCCGCCGAGACGCCGTCCTGATTCTTGCCTATCTGGGTGGCCTTCTTCGGGTGAATCTCGGCGTACATGTGGGGCTGGAGGTCCGCGAGGAAGACGTTCGAGCGCGATTCGGACCCGCCGCCCTGATGCTCGACCTGCCGTCCGGTCGTCATGATGGTGTCCATGCCCTGCTGGTTGGCCTTCTTGGTCGCCGTCTTCTGAATCGCGGCGTTGTTCTGGTCGAGCCGGTAGAAGTTGGTCTGGGTACCGTTCGCGGGCCACTGCTCGACCAGGTCGGGCCGCGGACTCTCGATGGGTTCGCGGTGGACCGGCACCGTGTCGAGGAAGTTCCACGCCACCCCCCGCGCCCTGCCGCGGCCGGTCGGCGCGTCGGGTTGCTTGGCGTCGTGCTGCTGGTAGTCGGCCGGTTTGATGCCCGACGCCGCGCCCTTCGGCTTGACGGTGCCGTTCTTACGCATCTGCTGGAGTTTCTTCGCGGTGTCGAGGACCGACTTGTCCTCTCGGAGCGCGTACTCGTACGGCACCGAGAGCGCGTCGGGGTTGGTGATGTCCTCGGGCCACACCGTCGAGAAACCGGGGTACTGGGGCACGCCCTGAATCTTCCCCTGTCCGTCCCACCAGTCCGGACTGTAGGGGGCGCGGAGCATGTCCAGTCCTTTCTCGCCCTGTTGCTGGACCGTGTTCTGGAACGGGTACTGCTTGTCGTCCGGGATGTTGCCCGACTCGACCATCTCGTTCCACTCCTTCTTCGTCGGCGCTTTCGTCCCCCAGCGAGCGCGGAAGTCCTGCCCGCCCTCTCTGGGGTCCAAATCGTCGCGCCAGATGATGGGCGTCCCCGGATGGCCCTCGCCCCAGCAGGGCCACGGCAGTTGCCAGTACTCGCCCTCGACCGGCCCGGACTTGCCTTCGAGGTCCTCCGTGCTGAAGGCGTAGTCGTACTCGTACTGGCGCTGGAGTCGCTGGGGGTCCTGCTGGTAGCCGATGGTCCGGACCCCGAGGTTTATCTCCTTCAGGCACTGCTCGTAGGTCGATTTCCCGTTGAACAGTTCCGGCCCGCCGCCCCAGTCGAAGTGTTCGCCGTGGCCCAACTCGGCGGCCAACTCCTGAATTATCTGCATGTCGGTCTTGGAGTTGTGGCTCGGCGGTCGGACCGGGTTGCGCCACTGGACCGACCGGTGGGAGTTGGTCACGGTGCCGTGGTGTTCGTACTGGCTGGAGGCGGGCAGGATGATGACGCCGTCGTCGCGCTCGGCCATCACCGACGCCAGCGACGGGAACATGTCCACGACGACCAGCAGGTCGAGGTTCTCCATCGCTTTCTTCTGCTTGCCCATCTCGCTGATGGAGTTCGCGGAGTGGCCGTCGAACACCGCGGCCCGGAGCTTCGTCGGCTGGTAGAGTTGGGCCTGATTCAGTCGCTCCTCCTTCGGGAGCGCTCCCTCGAACCACCGGGCGACCGTCAGCCCCTTCTGGAACATCATCGACCGACTCGGGACCTTGGCGTCGCCGACGTTGATGAACGCCGAGGTGGCCTCGGCGGCTTGGTCCTGCCACTTCTGCTTGGGCATGTTGTCGTACCGGCTGTTGAGGTCCTTGAACGACGTACTCCCGCTCGTCCACGGACTCTGGTCCCACACGTCCGCCCAGTAGGACCACGACCGGGCGAGGTTACGCTGTAATAGCCCGGGAGGATGTGGCTGTTCGGCCCGAGGTCGGTCGCCCCCTGCACGTTCGAGTGGCCCCGCATGACCTGCAGACCGCCGCCCGACCGGGCGGCCGACCCGGTGGCGAGGCTCAGCATCGCGTACGACCGGATGTGCTGGGTCCCGTTGTTGTGCTGGGTGCCGCCCATCGCCCACTCTATCTGGATGCTGGGCTTGTTCTCGATGACGAGGTCACCGATTTCGCGGATGTCGGCCTTGTCTATCCACGTGATGTCCGAGACGGTGTCGAGGTCGTACCGGTCGAGTTTGGCCTCCACGTCCGGCCAGCCGTTCACGCGCTCGGAGAGCATCTGCTGGTCGAGTTCGCCTTGGTCGCGCAGATAGCGCAGGAGCCCCATCATCAGGGCGGTGTCCGTGCCGGGTCGGAGTCGGTAGAAGTGGTCGGCGTGGGCCGCGGTCTTGGTGAACCGCGGTTCGATGACGACTATCTTCCCCCCGCGCTTCTGGCCTTCGAGGATGTGCTGCATCGCTATCGGGTGGGCCTCCGCGGGGTTCTGCCCGATGATGATGTCGAGGTCGAAGTTCCGGTAGTCGTTGATGGTGTTGGTCATCGCGCCGTACCCCCACGTGTTCGCCAGCCCCGCGACCGTCGTGGAGTGACAGATGCGGGCCTGATGGTCCACGTTGGTCGTCCCGTAGAACGCGGCCAGCTTTCGGAAGGCGTAGGCCTCCTCGTTGGAGTGGTGAGCGCTCCCGAGCCACATCACGCTGTCCGGCCCCGACTCCTCGCGGTACTTGTTCAGCTTCTGGCCGACCTCCGACATGGCCTCGTCCCACGACACCTTCTGCCACTCGCCGTTGACGAGTTTCAGCGGGTGTTTCAACCGCTTGGGCGAGTGTTCGCTGCCGTAGATGCCCGCGCCCTTCGAGCAGAGCGACCCGTTGTTGACGGGATGCTCGTGCCACGGTTCCTGTCCGACGAAGGCGTCGCCCTTGCGCTCGCCCTTGAATCCGCAACCCACCGCGCAGAAGTTGCAGATGGTCTTGACCGTCTCGGTCTGGCCGAGCGCTCCTTCCGGTTCCTCCTCACCCCCGTCGTCCTGCGCGAGTACTTGTCCCGTTGCGCTACCACCGAGTGCGACTGCCCCCGCCAGCGCGCTCGCCTTCACGAACGAACGCCTGTCGAGGTCGAGTGAAACTGGTTCCGTTGGTTCAGTACTCATGGTACCCCCGTCGTGGCCTGTTCCTTGTCAGCACTTGCCAATCCCTAGAGCCGGTTCAATTCTAACAATCATTAAAGTTCGGGTGGTGATGACAACTGTTCATCACTACTCCAGACGGACGAATCGACGTGTGGCGTGTTGACTCTGCGCAAGACCTTTGTCCGAACCGACTGTATCAGTACGAGCATGAAGACGGGGGCGTTCGTCTGCTCGTGCGGGGAAACGTGCGACGTAGACCTCGAAGGGGTACGAGAGGGCGTCGAAGGGGTGGACGTGGTGGCGAGTTCGCGCCTGCTCTGCGAGGACGGACTCGCGGCCATGGAGCAGGTCGTCGAGGAGTACGAACTCGACCAGTTCGTCGTGACCGCCTCGGAGTCGCGCTGTAAGCGGAAGTTCCGCGAGTTCGCGGTCGAGAAGGGACTCCACCCGGAGGCCGCGGCGTTCGTGGACCACCGCGAGGGCGCGGGATGGGTCCACGACGAACCCGCGGCGACCGAGAAGACCGCCAGACTGCTCAACGCGAGGCGGGCCGCACTGGATGAGGAGGCCGTCTCCCGGTCGGTCTCTCGCGAGGCGGGCAACTCGGTCGCGGTCGTCGGCGACGCCGAGACCGCGGCCGCGCTGGCCGACACCGCCGACGTGACGCTGGTCGCGGACGGCCGGGAGTTCGCCGACACCGACGCCGACCTCGACGGCGTGACCGTCGAGCGCGGGCGCGTGGTCGGGGTCGAGGGGCGCTACGGCGACTTCGAAATCGCGCTCGAAGCGCACGTGACCGAGGACTGCATCGGGTGCATGGAGTGCGTCCGGAAAGGTCCCGACGACGGCGTCACCCGATTCCCGGTCGATATCTCGCCGGAGGCCGCGGCCGCGGCGACCGGCGACTCCCCGGCGGGAGAGGACGGCGCGGTCGGGGACGACCCGACCGCCGCCGACGGCGGGACCCCCGAGTGGGTCGAGTGCTGCCCGACCGACGCCATCGAACTCGGGGGCGTCGAGCGGACGATAGCGGCCGACCAAGTGGTGCATCCGGGCGCGGACCGCGAGACGAGGGGCGGGCGCGTCGGGTTCTACACCGGTCCCGTGGACGCGGCGACCGTCGCGGCGGTCGAGGACCTGCTCGGCGGCGTCGAGAAGCCCAAACACCTCGACCTCGACATGGACGTGTGCGCGTCGGGCGAATCGAGCCAGATGGGGTGCAACGAGTGCGTGGAGGCCTGCCCCCACGGCGCGGTCGAGCGCCCGCGAATCGACGAGGTCGAGTTCGACGAGGTGGCCTGTCAGGACTGTGGGGCCTGCACGAGCGCGTGCCCGACGGGTGCGACCAAACTCCGAGAGCCCTCGAACCGCCGCGTCGCGCGCGAAGTCGAGGCCCTGCTGGAGGAACCCGACTCCGGCGGATGGCTGTTCGGCGGGAGCGACCCCATCGGCGAGCAGGTCGTGGCGTTCGTCTGCTCGGAGCGCGCCCGGCGCACGCTCCGACAGTACGGCCGCGACGCGACGGTCGAAGGCGCGGAGTTCGAATATCATCCCATCCTGCCGGTGTCGGTGCCGTGCGCCGACGCGGTGGGCGAGGCCCACGCGATGCACGCGCTGGCGGCCGGTGCCGACGGCGTCGCGGTGGTCGGGTGCGGCGGCGACTGCCGGCACTCCGGGCCGGACCCGAAGGCCGAACTCGTGGCCCGACTGAATCGCGCGTCCGCCGACCTCGGACTCGGCGAGCGCGCGACCTTCCTCGCGCCCGACCCCGACGACGCCGCGGGGTTCGCCGAGTCGCTGGACGAGTTCGTCGACGGTCTCGACGAGTCGCCGATTCCGGCGGGCGAGTACGAGGCGACCGGGGGCATCGACGACGAGGGCCGACCGAACCCCGAGTTCGACAGTCACGGCTGGACCTTAGAGAGCGTCCGGGCGATTCTGGACCACGCGGACCCCGAGCGCGAGGTGATTCGCGGACTCAAGGACTTCGGCCGGATGGCGGTCAGCGACGACTGCGCGCTGACGCCGACCTGCACGAACCTCTGCCCGACCGACGCGATTCGGCGGCGCGAGGGGAATCTGGAGTTCAACCACGAGCGGTGCGTCAACTGCGGCCTCTGCGAGGAGGGGTGTCCCGAGACCGCCATCGAGATGCGGGACGGACTGGACCTGTCGCTCCTGCCGGAGAACCGCGAGCGACCACCGGACGACGGGGACGGCCGACCCGACGACCCAGCGTGGACGACGGTGATGGAGGGCGAGATGCGCGAGTGCGTCCGATGTGGCAAGCCCTTCACCAGCGAGGCGTCGGCCGAGAAAATCGAGGGCGAGGTCGGCGGGATGGTGGCCGGACTCGCGCCGGACTCGGACCACAGCGTCTTCGAATACTGCGGCGACTGCCGCGCCAGACTCCTCTTCGAGGGGTGAGGAACGGACGGACGACACCACGAACGACCAACTGAAGACCCATGGACGAACGCCAACTCTACGACGCGCGCATCGAACTCCTCAACTACGCCATCGACACCTTCTGGGACACCCCGAGGGAGTCGTTCGTGGCGAACCTGCTGGAGGGCGAGATTCGGATACCGGGCGACGAAGTGAATCCCGCGATGGACGAGGGGTTCGCGCAACTGGAACGGTTCGTCGAGGCCAACGAGGGCCGGTCGGTCGAAGACGTGCAGGACGAACTGGCGACCGAGTTCACTCGGGTCTTCGTCGGCCCGCGCCCGCCCGTCCTCGCGCACGAGACGTACTACCGAGAGGACGAGGACTTCCTCGGCGAGGGACTGGCGGCGGTGTCGGCGAGTTACGCCGCGGCCGGGTGGTCGCCGCCGGAGGCGTACCCCGAGGAGGACGACCACCTCGCCGTCGAGTTGGCGTTCCTCCGCTATCTGGTGGACCGCCAGCGCGCGGGCGACGAGGAGACGTTCGGCTACGAGCGCGTCTTTCTGGACGAACACCTCCTGCACTGGGCGGACGCGTTCGCCGAGGACGTGCTGGACGAGACCGACGAACCGTTCTACCGGGCCGGGGCGAACGTCGTCGCGGGCCTCGCCGAGTTCGAGGACGAACTGGTCGCACAGATGGTCTGACGGAGTTGGCTCCCCTGCGGCACGCGAGCCGTGCTTTCTGATACGTAAACAATTTACCACGAACGCGAGAGTCGTGGGTATGGTCCTCGAACCCTCACGGCGGTCTCTGCTACGGTCGGGGCTCGGTCTCACGGCGGTCTGTGCGCTCGCGGGCTGTTCGTCGAAACTGCCCGGTGTCCAAGCCGAGTCGGCCGACGAACCGCCGAACGTCCTCGAACGGGTGCGCGTCGCAAACGAATCCGACACCGACGACCTGTTCAACCTCTCGGTGGTCCGGAACGGCGAGCAGGTCTACTTCGCCCAACTCGACGTCCCGGCAGGTGGGTCGGAACTCGTCGGCGCACAGTGGACCGAAGCGGGCCGGACGTTCGTCGCGGTCGGCGAGTCGAAGTCGTTCTGCAACCACGAGGTGAGGGCCCTCGACGCTGACAGTCAAGGGAGCGGCCAACAGGCGTACGAGGCCCTATTTACGGTGGCATCCTCCGGCGACGTCACCGCTGGCTTCCAGAGCGTCTGACCGTCGGCCGACTTCCGGGGCGCGACCAGTCGCTTACTCCTCCCCGGTCAGAAACACCGCACCGAACAGCGCCACCAGCGAGGCTCCGGAGAGCGCGAGCGCGACCGGCGTCGCCGTCGCCACCGCCTGCTCCATCCGGAAGTACCAGCGCCACGTCTGCTGGGTCTCGGCGACGGCCGCGACCAGTCCCACGCCTGCGACGACGACCAGCAGCGCGCCGACGAGGACGAGCGGGACGACTTGCGCCGCTCGACGTGCGGGAAGTTCACGCATCCGACCACCGCCCGCGAACCGCGACGAAGAGGCCGAACAGCGGGACGAGGACCGCCAGCAGGTACTGGACGAACAGGCCGACGTAGCTCAGGGTCGATTCGAGGTGGATGGACCAGTGCCACGTCCCCTTCACCTCGGCGATGATGGCGATGGTACCGATGACCAGCAGCGAGAGTCCGAGGAGCGCGGTCAGCGCGTACACCGACCGCCGGAGGAGGTGGAGCGCTCGGCGTCTGTAGGGTCGGTCGGTCCTCGCGCGGCCGGGCGAGGACTGGTCGGGCGCGGGTCGGTCGTGCGAACGGTGGTCTCCCTGCATGTGCTACCCCCAGTAGGTCCGATAGGCGTCGTAGACGACGAGACCGAAGACGAGCGCACCGACCGCGAGTATCGCGCTCGCGGCGTCGAGCGCCAGCGGCAGATTCATTCCGGTCCCGCCGTGGAGCGGTCCGATTGCGGCCACTACTCGTGGTATGTGGGTCTTCATCATAAACATTTGCGGCTATATTGAATCGGTGTCCGGGTCGCCGAGCGCGGTGACGGCGGACGGAGAAATCGGGAGCAACGTTTTTGCCCATCGCCGCGCTAGCGCATGCGATTACCACGCATGGCGTCACGACGCCGCCTGCTGGGGAAACTCGCGGGCGCGGCGGCCGCGGCGGGACTCGCGGGGTGTTCGCAGTTCCGGGCGACCGGGGACCGGGAGACGGCACTCGACCTGCCGGAGAACCCGCACGACCTGCCGAGCAGACAGCACGCGTGGAACGCGGTCTCTCGGAGCGACGAACACGGCAACCCCCAGTTGCCGCGCCACCACCTCGTTCTCCTGCTGGACCTCGCGGAGTCGCCCTCGGTCGAGGCCGCCGAGCGCGTCGAGCGGGCGATGCGGACGCTCGAATCGGCCTACGACTGGTCCTCGGACGGACTGCTCCACGCGCTCTCGTGGGGGACTCGGTACTTCGAGCGCGTAGGCGCGCTGGACTCGTCTCCGGTCCGGCGACCGGAGGTGCTGTCGCGGACCGACGACCCCGACCTGCTGGAGTTCGACGCCGCGGTGGTGCTGGCGAGCGACGCCGCCTCGAACCTCCGGGCCGCCGAGGCAGCGATGTTCGAGGAGAAGGACGCGCTGGCCGGGGAGTCAGTGGACGCCCGCCTCGGCGACGCGTTCGACGTGGCCGAGCGCCGGACGGGATTCCGCGGGGCCGGACTGCCCCTCGAACACACCGACGCCGAGGGTATCCCCGAGAATCCGCCTCTCTCGGAACGCGACCGGATGTTCATGGGCTTCAGGTCGGGGTTCGAGGGGACGCAGGCCAACGAGGACCGCGTGACAATCGACTCGGGCGCGTACGCTGGCGGGACGACGATGCACGTGAGCCACCTCCGCCAGTCGCTCGGCAAGTGGTTCCGAGCGTTCGACGACGAGGGGCGAGTCGCCCGGATGTTCTCGCCGGAGTTCTCGCCCGCCGACGTTGCGAACTTCACCGACGACGTTCCGTTTAGCGACGACGTGACGGGCCACGCCAAAGAGTTCGACGTGGTGGGCCATCAGGAGAAGGTCGCCCAGACGCGGAAGGACGGCGAACCGCTCCTCCTGCGCCGGGACTTCAACACCGTGGACGGCGGTCACGCCGGGGTCCACTTCCTCTCGCTCCAGCAGTCGCTGTCGGAGTTCGAGCGCACCCGGAAAGCGATGAACGGGTGGTACGTCCGGGACGACAGTCCCGCCATCACCGACCGCGAGAACAACGGCATCCTCGACTTCGTCTCGGTCCGGTCGCGGGCGAACTTCTACGTCCCGCCTCGCGGGAAGCGGTCGTTCCCGCAGTTGTGACGGTTACTCGTCGTCCAGTACGGCGAGACCCTCTTTCAGTTCCGCGGGGAACTCGATGTCGCCGTCGACCTGTCCGGCGTTGATTTCGTGCGGGCCGATACCGTGGTCCCAGATTTCGTGGCCGCCGTACTCCTCCAGACCGAGGTCCGGCCGCCAGCCTCTGTCCTCGTGCGTCATACGATAGCACGCAACGAGCATCGACTTAGATGTTCTGCCGACCGACGAGGGGTGAATCGTTAAGGTGTTAGAACAACAACGTGAATACATGATTACTCGTCTGTTCGCGTGGCTCCGCTCCCGCGAGTCGTCCACCGATGGCGACGGAACTGTCTGGGACGCGATTCCCTCGTGGCAGTACCGCGGCCGCCACAGCGAGTCCGGCGGCGCGACTCGCTACGAACAGGAGCGCGCCCTCGACGACGTGCAACGTCGTGCGGACGAACTGGACGCCGAACGGCGCTGAGTCGCGGGCCGCCACGCGGCGTCGGGAAATCACGCCGATGTCACTCACGCCGGCGTTACGTGGTCACTCCGGCGGCGCGTTCGGCGGGCGTACGGCGTCGTCCTCGCGGAACGCCCCGGAGAAGAGGTCCACGTGGAGTCGGAGCAGTTCAGACTCGTCGAGTCCGGTCTCCGCGGACTGCTCGGCGAGCAGGGCCGCGAGTTCGTCGCTGGCCTCGTGTCGCACGGTCCGACCCTCCACGTCGAACGACACGTCGGTCGCGCCCGACACGAGGTGTTCGACTTCGAGCAGGGCCTGTTCGGCCTTGGTCTCGACGGCGTCCTCGCGGTCCATCATCCGGTTGTCGCCCCACTCCTCGGCCGCCTCGACGAAGCGGTCGCCGACCGTGAACTCGACGGTCAGAACGACACCCCCGTTCGCTCGTCGGTGAACGCGGTCTTCCAGACGGACTGCTCCTCGCAGACCGGACACTCCCGGTGCAGCGGTCGCCCGTGGGCGTCGGCGAAGTCGGCCAGTTGGCCGCACGCCTCGCACTCGTAGTAGGTCATCTCACCGAACACCGCCGCGTTCGGGCGGGAAGGTGTCCGGCGTCGGTGACGACTCCGAGAGCGCGCCGTACAGCGCGGCCAGCAGGCCGATGAGACCGAGCATGACCAGCAGGCCGACAAGACCGCCGACCCACGTCGGGCCGACGGTACCGCCCCCGCCCGACCAGAAGGACGGAATCGCCTCGAACACCCTGAACACGTTCATCGCGACCCACGCGCCGAAGAGCAGGACGCCAATCAGCAGTAGCGGTGCCTGTCGTCCCGCGGTTCGTAGACTCATTTGAACCCCCGTGCGTCTCGTTACCACGCCGGGGGCTAAAAAACTACTCCGCGGCGTCGGGACTCCGGTCCTCGGCGACCGACCACCCCGCCTTCTCGGCCGCCTCCGAGAGCGGGACGAACTCCCAGTCGGCGGTCTCCGCTATCTCCTCGTCCTCGCCCTCGACGCCGACGACCACCATGCGCTCGGCGTAGAACATCGAGCGCGGACCGATTCGAGCGAGGCGTTCGCCGGGACCGGCGCTCGACCCGTTGAAGAAGTCGAGGTCCACGTTCCGGTCGCGCTGGAACTTGTTGAGGACGTGGGCGGGGACGCGGCCGACGATGCCCACCCAGTCGGCCCACCCGTCGGCGTCGAGCGCGGCCGCGCCGAAGTTCGAGAGGCGCGTCGCGGCCGCGTAGGTGAACGCCAGCGTCATGTCGTCGGCCCCGCCGCCGTGGGGACCGGAGGCCGAGACCGGGTCGGGACCGTGTTCCTCGCTCGCGTCGCTGGACTCGACGCCAGCGCCAGCGCCGCCGGACGCCGTCGGAACGCCGACCGGTTTGTCGTCGTTCTCGCGCGGGACGCGGGGGACGGGGTCAGCGCCGTCCGCCTCCGCACCGTCCGCCTCCGAGTCGGAGGACGACGCCGAATCGGACGTCGATTCGGTCGCCGAGGTCCGGACCTCGGTCACGGCGTCCGGAGCGTCGTCGGGGTCGCCCTCCCCGCGCCAGAACCAGTCGCCGGGGTTCGGGGCGTCCTCGTCGGTCTCGCCTGCGTCGAGTTCGTCCAAATCGATTCTGTCGGTCATGGTCTGGAGTCGCGCCGTGGGGGACGCTATCTAGCCACAGTATCGACGCAGACGGGGTTAAGCCTGTCCCCGAGACGGCCGGACCGGAGTGAACTCGTCGCTCGCCGAGGGGTCAGCGTTTTCACCGATGGCGACGTGTCTCGGACCGAGATGGGTCTGGCCGACCGGAACCGACCGAGGCAGATTCTCGGCGCTATCGCGGGCGGGGTCGTCGGGATGGCCGCGATGTCGATAGCCTTCGCGTTGCTCGAAGTCGAGACGCGCTACGAGGTGGGCATCTTCGCCGGTATCGCGCGGTTCGTGATGCTGCCCGGTAACCTGCTGTTCGGGTTCCTCGTCTTCGTCGCTTTCGGAGCGGTGGTCTGGCCGCTGTTGTTCGTCCTCTTCGAGGACCGCATTCCGGGCGGTCCCGACCCCGCGCGGCGGGGACTGGTGTTCGCCACGCTGCTCTGGGTGCTGTTCGCGCTCACCGGCAGCGGCGAGGTGACCGGCGCGACCCTGCTCATCTACGGCAGTCTGACGCTGGTCGGGCATCTCGCCTACGGGTTCATCCTCGGGGCGGTGTACGGTCGCATCCGCCCGGACTTCTCGGTGTCGGAGGTCCGGGAGAGTCGGGAGGTGCCGTGACGCCCCGTAGAGATACAAAGGTAAACGTCGAACCTCGCCACGAGTCGTAATGTGGGGGTATCTGCTCGGACTCGCGGGAGTCGTGCTCGCGCTCGTCGCCGCCGGACTCGCCGTTCGCCGGGCGAGTTCCTCTCGGCCGATGGCCGACGGCGGATTTCTCACCGGCCGCGGAACCAGTTACGGGAAGGCGTTCGGCGTCGCCCGGTGGCTCACGACGCTCGACCACAAGGACATCGGTCTGCTGTACATCGTCTTCGGCGTGGTCGCGGGGCTGTGGGGCGGCATCGACGCGATGATGATACGGACCGAGTTGGTGACGCCGCCCGCGGACGTCTGGGACGTGGAGACGTACAACGAACTGTTCACCACGCACGGCATCACGATGCTGTTCCTGTTCGTGACGCCCGTGTTCACCGGCATCGCGAACTACTTCGTTCCGCTGCTCGTCGGCGCGGACGACATGGCGTTCCCGCGCATCAACGCCATCGCGTTCTGGCTCCTCCCGCCGTCGCTGCTGTTCATCCGGGCGGGGCTGGTTACGGAAGTGCTGGCGAAGGTCCTGCAGGCCGGGGGACTGGTGGTGGAGGCGCTGTTCGCGCTCGAACCGCCCGCAATCGGGTGGACGATGTACACGCCGATGTCGATAGAGGTGGGGAACCCGCAGGTGGACGTGTTCCTGCTCGGACTCCACCTCTCGGGCGTCGCCACGACGATGGGCGCGATAAACCTCGTCGTCACCGTCTTCACCGAGCGCGCCGAGGACGTCGAGTGGGCCGACCTCGACATCTTCTCGTGGGCCATCGTCACGATGTCGGGTCTCATCCTGTTCGCGTTCCCCATCCTCGGGAGTACGCTCGTGATGCTCCTGCTCGACCGCAACTTCGGGACGACGTTCTTCCTGTCGCCCGGCGGCGGCCCCCTGCTCTACCAGCACCTGTTCTGGTTCTTCGGCCATCCGGAGGTGTACATCATCGTCCTCCCCGCGTTCGGACTGATAAGCCTCATCCTGCCGAAGTTCGTCGGGCGGCGGCTGTTCGGGTTCACGTTCGTAGTCTATTCGACGCTGGCAATCGGCGTCCTGAGCTTCGGCGTCTGGGCGCACCACATGTTCACGACCGGCATCGACCCCCGGATTCGGGCGTCGTTCATGGCGGTCTCCGTCGCCATCGCGGTGCCGAGCGCGGTCAAGGTGTTCAACTGGCTCGCGACCCTCTGGTACGGTCGAATCAGACTCACCGCGCCCGTCATCTTCCTGCTCGGGGGCATCTCCATCTTCATCGTGGGCGGGGTGACGGGGGTCTTCCTCGCGTCGATACCGGTGGACCTCCTCGTCCACGGGACATACTACGTGGTCGGCCACTTCCACCTCATCCTGATGGGCATCATCCCGTTCACGATGTTCGCGGCGAGTTACTACTGGTTCCCGCTGCTCACCGGCCGGATGTACAACCGGCGACTGGCGAGGGTTCAGGCCGTCGTCACCATCGTGGGCGGGTTCGTCGCCTTCCTCCCGATGATGGTCCTCGGGATGGAGGGACTCCCGCGGCGCTACGCGCAGTATCCGCCGGGGTTCACGTTCCTCAATCAGGTCTCGACGCTCGGCGCGTACCTCATCGGCGCGGGCGTCGTGGTCTGGTTGTACAACGTCGCCCAGTCGCTCCGGGTCGGCCCGAGAGTCGAGGACGCCGACGTGTGGGACCTCAAGGAGACCGACCAGTTCAGTCGGGAGTGGCAGTGGTTCGAGCGTCGTCTGGAGGAGCGCCGGGGCGAGTTAGAGGGCGACGACTGAGGCGAAGCTCCGCCTATTTTTGGCGAACCTAAAAGCTCAAATACACGCCGACACAACCGACAGACAGCATGGATAGAGACGTTGCGGACGCGAGTTCGGGCGGGTCCTCGGGGTCGGCGGAGTACACCTTCGACGACGTGAGCGTCGTCATGGGGACGTACAACGAGGAGGCCGCCATCGGCACCGTACTGGACGACGTGGAGCGCGTGACCAGGGGTCGCGCCGAGGTGGTCTGCGTCGATGGCTCGTCCGACCGGACGCCGGAAATCGCCCGCGAGAAGGGCGCTCACGTCGTCGAACAGGAACCGCAGGGCTACGGCGTGGCGGTTCGCGAGGCGCTGCTGACGCCCGACCGGCCGGTTGTCGTGACCACCGACTGCGACGACACCTACCCGATGGAGCAACTGCCGGAGTTCCTCGACTGGATAAACGCGGGTCACGACGTGGTGAGCGGCGACCGACTCTACTGGGGCGCCGAGGCGATGCCGGACCTGAATCGGTGGGGGAACTACGCGTTCGCGGGACTGGCGAGCCTTCTAATGGGGGAACTCGTCCACGACACCACGACCGGGATGCGAGCGTACCGACGGGACGTAATCGAGGACATCGACTGGACAGAGAACACCGGACTCTCGGCGGAACTCCTGATTCGTCCGCTGATGCGGGGCTACGACGTGCGCGAGATTCCCATCGAGTACGACGAGCGCGCGGGCGAGACCAAGCTAAACCCTTTCACCGGCGGTCTCGCCATCGCTAAGTCCATCGTGACGGTCTGTCTCGAAGAGCGCCGGCGTCGAGCGTCCGAACCGCAAGCACCGCGGCGTCGACGGTGACTGCCCGCGTAATCCCTTCGCATCTAACCGGAAGCCCCCAGAGTTATTCCGCCTACTCGGGTATGTTACCGTATGCCGACGGACATTCCCGGTATCCACCACGTCACGGCCATCGCCAGCGACCCCAGCGAGAACCTCGACTTCTACACGCGGACGCTCGGACTCCGATTGGTCAAACAGAGCGTGAATCAGGACGACGTCTCGGTGTACCACCTCTTCTACGGCGATTACGGCGGAAGCCCCGGAACGAGCATGACGTTCTTCCCCTACGAGGGCGCTCAGCAGGGCCGCGTGGGCACCGGACAGGTCGATACGACCGCGTTCCTGATTCCGGCCGACTCGGTCGATTACTGGGTCGAGCGATTGGCAGACGAGGGCGTCGAGACCGAGGACCCCCACGAACGGTTCGGGGACACCGTGATTCCGTTTCGGGACCCCGACGGTCTGCCGCTCGAACTGGTCGCCCGCGAGGACGCCCCCGCGGGCGACCCGCCGGAGGGACCGGTCCCCGAGGAACACGCGATTCGGGGCTTCTTCGGCGTGACGCTCTCGCTGGAATCGGCCGAACCGACCGCCACGCTCCTGCAGACGATGGGATTCCGTGAGACCGAGAGCGAACACGACCGGCGGCGCTACGAGGCCGAGGGCGAACTGGGGTACGTGGTCGATATCCTCGAAGACCCGCAGGCACCACGCGGGCAACCCGGCGCGGGCACCGTCCACCACGTCGCGTTCCAAGTGACCGACGAGGACCAGTCGGCGTGGCGCGACGTGCTGATGGAACACGGACTCCGGCCGACCGAGATAATCGACCGGAAGTGGTTCAGGTCGGTGTACGCCCGCACGAAGGGCGGCGTCCTCTTCGAGTTCGCCACGAAGGAACCGGGATACACGGTGGACGAAGACTTAGAGGAACTTGGCGAACGACTCGTCCTCCCGGAGTGGTTGGAGGACCGCCGCGACGAAATCGAGGCTGGACTTCCGGAGTTGACACCGGACCAGTCGGCCGAGTAGCGGACTGTCGGGGGAATTTGGGGAGCGGCGAGTCGGCCGAACGTTTATATCCGAGAACGGCACGAATCCG
This sequence comes from Halorussus sp. MSC15.2, assembly GCF_010747475.1. Classification (NCBI taxonomy): domain Archaea; kingdom Methanobacteriati; phylum Methanobacteriota; class Halobacteria; order Halobacteriales; family Haladaptataceae; genus Halorussus; species Halorussus sp. MSC15.2. The sequence goes on from NZ_VSLZ01000002.1 coordinate 488,173, forward strand.
GCCCGGACGCATCGCGCGGTCGCTCGGAGTCGGTACCGGGGACCGCCAGTCCGTGTAGCCCGCCGGGGCCGAGCCAAATTCGGGACACGAGAGATAACGTCACGGAAGTAGAACCAGCGTCAGCAGTGTCGGTGCAGAATGTCCGCGTGTTCACACTCGTCGGGCACCGAGTCGAACCACGCGGCGTCGGCTATCTCCGCGTCGTCTCGCCCGAGGTCGTCGCCGAGCGAGGCGTCGTCGGACCGCGCCTCGAAGACCGCGAAGTAGCCGGAGACTCCTGATTTCTCCGCCTCCGACGCCCCGCGGAACTCGTCGGCCACGAACGTCTGCTCGGAGACCTCTAGCGGTCGCTCGACGACCGCGTCGAGACCCGTCTCCTCGCGGACCTCGCGCACGACCGCCTCTCGGAGCGATTCGCCGCGTTCGACGTCGCCACCGGGGAGCACCCAGCCGTCGCTCCACCGGTTCCGGACGAGAGCGACTCGGTCGTCGCCGTCCCGGACGAGCGCGCCGACCCAGCGGTCGGACCCCGCTTCGACGTTTTCGCGCACCGCCTCGAACGCCTCGCTGTCGAGCGGAATCGTCTCCGCGCTGGTCGCAACGTCGTCGCGGTCAGAGAGTCGGTCGAGTTCGTCCATCTGCGGGCGAGTTCTCGTGGACGGGGTTTCAGGTTTCTGCCCCGGACCCGGGACTCGTCCGAACGGTCGCGTTGCCGCTCCCCGCCCCGAGGACCGACTGGTTCGCGCGCAGGGCCGTCTCCATCCGAATGCCGTCGGGCATCGAGTCCTCGACGTAGGCGGCCGCGCCGTTGCAGTCGTCCGGGACGAGACAGACCTCTCGATAGGGCGAGAGCGCGACGACCGACCCCCCAGCCTGCTGTACCGGGAGTTCGAGTCGATAGGAAAACCCGCCCGCGGCGTCGCTGACGAACACCTGCACGACGATTTCGTCCTCGCGGCCGACCGGAACCGTCGCGTTATCGCCGACCGTCGTCACGCCGGGGCCGACGAACCGGGCCGTCCCGTTCCCCACGCGGAGGGCCACCGAGAGGTTCGATGGCGTCCCCTCGACCGCGTAGTAGGCGGACTCGCTCCCCGTGGAGACGCGGGCCGACACGCTCTCGGCGTAGTCGGGGACCGCGAGCGTGGCGTTCAGCGTCAGGCGTTCGCCCCGAACCGCCCGAACTCGGTCGAGCGTCGGGTCCACCGACCCGCCGTAGGCGGGCGTCCACTCGCCGCGGTACCCGTAGCGGTAGTAGGTACGGTTCGGATACGCCGCGACCACGTCGATGTCGTCGGGACCGTCCGACAGCGCGTACACCGTCTCCCCGTCGAATCCGGGGTCGTTCCGGAGGTGCTGGAACGGATGGTTGAGCCAGTCGCCGTACGGCGTCGGGAGGAACACCACTGCGTTCGAGAGGTGGCGCTGCTCGAACGGTTGGTAGGCCCGCTCGTACTCGGCCGTAATCTCGGCGTTCTCCGCGACGGTCGGCGCGAGGACGCCCGCCGTCGCGCCCGCGAGCAGGAGGACGCCCGCGAGCGCGAGCGACCGGCCGACCACCTGCGGGCGCTCGACTCGCTCGCCCGCGAGCGTACGCACGCGGTCCAAGGCGAGGAGCGCGCCGCGGGCCACGAACGCCGCGGTCGGCACGAGCAGGTCGAAGTGGTAGTACGGTCCGAGCGTGGCCACCAGACCGTCGTCGGGGTTCGCCAGCGACCCGAGGAGGTTGAGGTTCCCCCAGAAGTAGACGTTCCCCGCGACGACAGAGAGGAACAGTCCCGCGAGGACGGCCGTCGCCTGCGCGTCGGTGAACTCGGCCGACCAGTCGGGCGAGACGCGGCGGAGGAAGGTGCCGACTCCGACCGCCGCGAGGAGCGCGCCGACCGGACCGCCGACGACCCACTCGGTGAACAGCAGCGTCACTACCTCGGCGTTGGCTCGGAGCGCCAGCGCCGGCGTGTAGTTGCGCGCGTAGCCCAGAATCTCGCGGTGACCGAAGCCGAGACCGTCCCGCGGCGCGAAGGCCTCGTAGGGGAACGTCCACGGCGACCCCGTCACCGCGGCGTTGTACCCGAGGGCGACCGCGACGCCCGCGAGACCGCCGAGCGCGGTCAGCGAGAGTCGCACCGTCCGCACGTCACGCCACGCGCGACGGAGCGACTGGAGGATATTGCCACGCACCACCGAAAAAGGACCGACCGCCAGCGAGTACAGCGCGTGGACGAGGAACGGGACCGCGAACAGCACCGCGGTGTAGGGTCGCGCGAAGAACGCCGCGCCGATTGCGAGACCGGCCAGCAGGGCGTACCCGTACGTCGCACGCGTGCCCCCGCCGGGGTCCGCTTCGGTCCGAGCGCTCCGGAAGTACGCGAACGCGAACAGCAGGTTCCAGAACGTCGTCGGCGCGTAGGGGAGGAACACCGACGAGTCTATCAGGAACAGCGGCGACGCGAGCAGGAGCGTCCCCGCCAGCAGTCCGGTCCGGCGGTCGAACGCCTCGGTGGTGAGCGCAATCGTCAGCGCCACGTTCGCCGCGGCGATTGCGACGAGCGAGAGTCGAGCGCTCCCGAGTAGTTTCCCGACCGCGAACATCGCCGCGGGGACCGGCGCGTACTTCGGATAGAGGCGACCGCCGTCGCTGACGAAGAACCACGGTCGGAACGACTCCGGGACCGGCGGGAACAGCGACAGTTTACCCTCCAGTAGCATCGCTGCCTGTTGGAGGTAGACCGCCTCGTCGTGGTTGGTCGTGTGGTACGGGAACAGTTCCGTGGCGACGAGAAAAACAACGGCCGCCGCCAACGCGGCGAGCAGCGCGGAGAGGAGACGGAATCGCTCGCGGTTCATCGACATCGCCTGCGACGCCGGTTCATCTGGAGCGCGCGGTCTCGGAGACGCGCTCGGTAATCGACTCGCCTTCCTCCTCCGGCGGGTACCACGCCAGCGTGTGGTCGGCGTCGAGCGCCACGCGGACCGGCTTGCCGATGTCGAGTTCCTCGACGTGGTTGTGCTGGCAGTGGACCACGTCGCCGTTGTCGAGTTCGACCCGGTAGACGAAGGAGGGACCGGTGTACTGGCGGTGGATGATGTGACCGTCGGCCTCCGACTCCTCGACCACGGTCGCCCGGAGGTCGTCGGGGCGGACCAGCACGTCGAGGTCGGTCCCCGCGTACTCGGTCGTCAGGCCGTTGAGTCGCTGCGGGGCGAAGTTGCCGATGGGCGTCACGACCGTCCCCTCCTCGTGCCACGCCGAGAGGAATCCGGCCTGTCCGAGGAAGGAGGCGACGAACCGAGACTCGGGATGCTCGAAGACGCTCTCGGGTTTACCGACCTGTTCGACCTGCCCGTCGTTCATCACGGCCACTCGGTCGGAGATAGAGAGGGCCTCCTCTTGGTCGTGAGTGACCGAGACGGCGGAGACGCCCGCCTCCTTCAGGATTCGGCGGACCTCCTCGCGCATCTCGACCCGGAGGCGAACGTCGAGGTTCGAGAAGGGTTCGTCCAACAGGAGGATGTCGGGTTCGGGCGCGAGCGACCGCGCGAGGGCGACGCGCTGTTGCTGACCGCCCGACAACTCGTCGGGCGTGGCGTCGCGGTGGCCCGCGAGGTCAACGAGTTCGAGCAGGTCGTCCACGCGGCGCTCGGTCTCTCGCTCGTCGGCGTCCGTGAGACCGAAGGCGACGTTCTCGGCCACGGTGAGGTGCGGGAACAGCGCGAAGTCCTGAAAGACGAGACCGACGTCTCGGTTCTCGGGCTTGACGTACCGGGTCTCGTCGGCCACTACCTCGCCGCCGAGTCGGACCTCGCCCCCGTCGGGGCGTTCGAGTCCGGCCATCATCCGGAGCGTGGTGGTCTTGCCGCATCCCGAGGGACCGAGCAGGGTGAGGAGTTCGCCCTCGTGGACCGACAGCGACAACGAGTTCACCGCCGTCTCGGCGGCGTACTCTTTGATGACGCCGTCGAGTTCCAGCACCGCCTCCGGGTCGGTCTGGGCCTCGCTCTCGCGTCGCGGTGCAGTCGCCGACGTGGGTTCCGGTTCGGTTGCGTCCATCGTTTCGGGGTCGTCGTGTGTGGATTCGCTACGCATCTTTCCCTCCTTCTTGGCGCACCAGACTACCGTCCTGCTTGAGGAGGACGAGCATCGAGAGCGCGGAGACGCCGACGAGGGCGAGCGCGGGGACGGCGGCCTGTCCGTAGTAACCCGCGTCCTGTACTCGCCAGATGTACGTGACGAGGGTTTCAAAACCTGTCGGACGCACGAGCAGGGTCGCTGGTAGTTCCTTCATCGTGGTCAGGAAGACCAGCGCCGCGCCCGCGACCACGCCGGGCCGGACGAGAGGAAGCGTCACGCGGCGGAACGCCGCGCCCGGCGATTCGCCGAGAGTCCGGGCGGCCTCCGTGAGTTTCGGGTCCACCTGCAGGACCGACGACCGGACGGACCCGACTGCCTGCGGCAGGAATCGGACGACGTAGGCGAACACCAGCAGAGGAATCGTCTGGTAGAGGCTCACCTCGACGCCGAGCAACTCCGGCGTGTTCGACGACGAGAAGTAGACCAGCGCGAGACCCAGCACGACGCCCGGAGTCGCGTAGCCGACGTAGCTCGCGCGCTCGAACAGCGTGGCGAGCGGGGAGTCCGAGCGACCCGAGAGGTAGGCGACGGGAAGCGCCGCAAGCGTCGCGGCCAGCGCGGCCAGCGCCGCGACCCACACAGAGTTCGCGCCGTACACCCACGAGAACCCGAACCCGCCACCGGCGAAGCCCGGACCGCTCCGGGTCAGCCACATGAACAGGATACCGACGGGGACGACCAGACACAGCGTGGCGACCAGCGCGCAGAACAGGAGCGCCGGACCCTTCCAGAGACCGAGCGAGATGCGGACCGTCCCCGACCCGCGAGAGACGTGGGCACCCTCCTCGCTCTCGGAGATGCGGTTTTCGAGCGCGAGGATGACCGCGGCGAACGTGAGCAGTTGGAGCGACAGCAGGGCCGCGTAGTTCGGTTCCCACATCGCCACGTAGATTTGCTGGGTGAACACCTCGAAGTGCATGATGGCCGGGGTTCCGAAGTCCGAGAGCGCGTAGAGCGCGACGAGCAGGCTCCCGGCCGCGATGCCGGGCGCTATCTGGGGGAGCGTGACCTTCCGGAAGGCGGCCCAGCGACCGTGGTTGAGCGTCCGGGCGGCTTCCATCAGCGTGCCGTCGAACGATAGCAGCGCGGCCCGAGTCGTCAGGAAGACGTAGGGGTACGTGAAGAGCGTGAGGACCAGCGTCGCGCCCTCGAACCCGTAAATCGTCGGAATCGACTCGACGCCGAGCGGCGCGAGCAGGTCCGAGAGGACGCCGTGAGGGCCGAAGGCCGAGACGAACGCGAACGCGCCGATGTAGCTGGGCACGACCAGCGGGAGCGAGACCACGACCGTCCAGAACCGCCGAAACGGCAGGTCGGTCTGGACCGTGAGGACCGCGAGCGGGACGCCTATCAGAATCGACCCGAGCGTGACGCCCGCGACGAGCGCCACGCTGTTAGTCACGACTTCGAGCGTCGAGGGTTGGAAGAGCAGGTCGAGCGCCTGCTGGGAACCGATTTCGAGCGACCGAATAACGAGCCACACGACCGGAAACGCGACCGCCGCGGCGACCGCCCCCGCCAGCAGGACCAGCGAGACCGGCGGCGACTCCTCGTCGCCGAGTTTCGCGGTGGCACGCCGGAGACGGTCGCGGGTCGCCATCAGAGAACACCCACCTCGCGCATCAGCTTGAGGGTCGGTTCGAGGTTCGAGAGCTTCGAGAGGTCGAGTTGAGGCGGCTTGAGTTCGTCCACCGTCGGCAGCGGACCGACCGGCGACACCTCGGGGACCGTGGGGTACGCGAACGTCTGGGTGGCGAAGAACTCCTGGGCCTCCGAGGAGAGCAGGTGGCGCACGAAGTCCGCCGCGAGTTCCTTCTGGTCGGTGCTCTTGAGAATCTCACACCCCGAGACGTTGACCAGCGCGCCCGCGTCGTTCTTCGTGAACGCGAGGTCGATGGGGGCGTTCTCTCGGGACGAGATGACTCGCAGCGCGTAGTAGTGGTTGGCGAACCCGGCCTGTATCTCGCCGTCCGCGACCGCGTTCGAGACTTGGAACTCGTCGGGGTAGCGCGAGATGTTCTGGTTCTGCATGCCGCGGAGCCACTGCTTGGTCGCCTCGGGACCCTCCAGCAGGCGCATCGCGGTGACGAACGACTTGAACGCGCCGTAGGTCGGTGCCCACCCCATCGCGCCCTTGAGTCCGGCGTTCTGCGTGAACTTCCCCACCTTGTTCGGGATGTCGGACTCCGAAAGTTCGTCCGTATTGTACGGAATCGACCGCGCGCGCCCGGCGACGCCGACCCACGAGCGGTCGCCGTCCTTGAACCCCTTCGGGACGGGTTTCACGACGCGCTTCGGAAGCTTCGTCGCGATTCCTGCGTCGGCGACCAGACCCAGCGACGTGGAGTCGATGGACCAGAACACGTCCGCGGGACTCTCGCCGCCCTTCTCGACCTCGATGATTTCGTTCGCGAGTTGGGTCGAGGGGGCCATCCGAACTTTGGCGGTGAAGTTGGGGTACTTCCGCTCGACGAGTCGGACGAGGTTCTCGTAGAGTCCCCCCTCGCCGCCGCCGAGATACAGGTTCAACGTTCCTTCGAGGTCCGGGAGGTCGTCCATCGACGTGCCGCCCGGTGCGGAGCGTGATTCGACCAGCGGACCCGACCCGCGGAAGTCCGAAATCGTGAGGTCCGAACCGTTCTCGTCCTGCTGCTGCGTGAACTGACTCAGACACCCCGACAGTCCGGCCGCCGCGCCGACCGCACCCGACGCGAGAAGCCGACGCCGTGTCCATCCGCGACGCTTGCTCATGTTTAGAATTAGGGCGACCTAAAACTCTTATACCTACCGATTCGGGGTTCGTCCGGACCTTCAGTCGTCGGCGGGCGCGGGGGTCGTCTCGACCGGCCGGAGTTCGTCCAGCGCCGAGAGCCAGTCGAGCATGTACTCGCCGACGTAGTTGAAGAACTCGCCGTTCTCGTACGCCTCGAAGTCGCTCTCGGCGAGTTCTCGGGCCATCGCCTCGAAGACGCCCGCGTAGGAGTCGGCGTCGCTCCCCGTCCCGTCCACGACTTCCCAGAGGTGTTCGTTGAGTTCGAGACCGGGCACCTCGTTGTTCAGGTCATCGAACGTCGAGCGCGGGGCCTTGTTGTGCTCGCACAGCGGATAGCCGTTGTAAATCGTCTTGTCCAGCACGTCGCAGGCCCGCTTGAGGAACACGCCCGACCAGATGTCGTCGAACCGGCCGACGTTCCACCGGTTGTCGTCCATCGGCAACTGGTAGAACGCCGGAATCACCTCGCGCTCGAAGGCGAGGTTCATCGAGCAGACGGTGAGGTAATTCCCCCGCGCGGCCACGAAGTCGCCGGTGTAGTCGTCCGTCGTGGTCCGGGTCTGGGCCTGCCCCTGCAGGTCGCCGTCCATCAGGATGCGGACCGCGTCGAGGTCCGGAACGTTGGTCCAGAGTCCCTGCGAGGCCACCACGTCGGAGACCTCCGCAGTGCCGGTCTCGACGTCTCGTCCATCGCGGCGTAGGGGTAGCCGCGGGGGTAGAGACCGTGGTCCTCGAAGTTCTGGTAGAGGACGTTGACCCAGTTCTCGTCGGAGGACACTTCCTCGACTTCGCCCTCGAAGTCCAGATTCCGCATGTGGCGACCGAAGAAGTCGAAGTCCTCGTGGGGCAGGGTATCGTCGTCGATGAAGAAGCCGTAGTCGAACTCGTTGGCCCAGATGTACAGCAGTCCGAAACTCGTCTCCGCGTGACTCGCGGCGGGGACGAGGTGGTCGTACTCCGCGATGCCCTGCGCGTCGTACCACTCCTCTCGCCGACTGGCGTCGAAGACTTCGCCCGAGACGCCCTCCTCGGCGAGCATCTCGGCCATCTCGTCGGTGTCGCAGAAGTCCTCGGTGACCAGCAGGACGTGCAGGCGGTCCAAGTCGAATCCGTGTTCGCGGGCGTTCTCGAAGTAGGCCCGCATGCAGTCGTACTCCCGAACCGTCGGGACGACGACGCAGATGTCCTCGCTCGCGCTCATTCCTTACCACGAGATGGTTTAGGCATGCCTAAAAGGTTGTCTGTTCGCTTCGTCGTCCCGGGCAAACATGTCCGGAGACGGACCGAAGGGAACCGGCGTCGAAGGGACAGGTATGGTTGCTAACGACATGCAATCAAAATTGGGCATCGTACTCCTCGTCCTCGGGGGTATCCTGCTGTTCGGCCCGGTCGCGCTCGGTCTGCCGTTCGTCTACGCGGCGAGCGCAGTCTCGGTCCTCGGTCTCGCGGCCGGTGCGGTGCTAATCGGCACCGCGGAGGACGGACGGCCGGTCTAAGGCGATGCGCCGACCTGCACAGAGACCACCCGGAGCGGCAATCGGACCTAAGTTACCGGCCGGTGATACGACGGACATGGACGACGCCACGCAACTCTGGGGCGGGGTCGGACTCATCGTCGTCGGTGCGCTCGTCCTGTTCGCGCCGCTCGTGTTGGAGTTCACGTACACCACGCTGCTGCTGTCGGCGGCGGTCCTCGTGCTGGCCGCGGGGTCGGTGCTTATCGGACTGTCGCGGCGCGGACGGGCGGTCTGAATCGGGTACTTCGCTGTCCGGACTCCTGTTTTCCTTCGGAAGTAGCCCCGCGTTCAGGTCGGCGATACAATGAAATATCCGCCTGTCGAGATTCCAAGATATGCCTCTCGATTACGAACGCGAGCGCGAGACCTTCGAGTGGGATATTCCGGACGACTACAACATCCCGGCGGTGGTCGAGGACCACGGCGAGTCGTTCGGCGACCGACTCGCGGTCCGGTTCCGCGACGACGAGGGCGGCGAGACCGAGCGGACCTACGCCGACCTGCGCGACGACCAGAACCGGTTCGCCGCCGCGCTGGCCGACCTCGGCGTGGGCGAGGGCGACCGCGTGATGCACCTGTTCCCGCGCCACCCCGACGCGTTCGCCGTCCAGTTGGGGGCGCTCGCGCGCGGCGCGCTGCTGGTCCCCTGTTCGGCCATGCTCAAACCCAAGGACATCGCCTTCAGGGCCAACGACTGCGAGGCCGGGACCGTGGTGGTCCACGAGAGTCTCACAGAGATGGTCGAACCCGTGTTGGACGAGACGCCCCTCGACACCGTCATCGTTCTGGACGCGGACGGCGACCCCGAGCGCGAGAACTGGCACGCCTTCGCCGACCTGCTCTCCGGACGCGACGCCGACCACGACGGGCCGGAACTCTCGGCCGACGACCCGATGTCCATCAACTACACCAGCGGGACGACCGGGCAACCGAAACCGGTCCTCCACCGCCACCGGTGGATGCGGTGCTTCGAACTCGTCAACGCTCCGTACTGGTGGGGCGTGGACAGCGACACCGACTTCTCGGACGAACTGCTCTGGGCGACCACCGGGACCGGGTGGGCCAAGTGGTTCTGGAGTCCCGTGGGCGTGGGACTGACGACCGGCGCCTCGCAGTTCGTCTACGACGGCGACTTCGAAGCCGAGACTTTCCTCGACCTGCTGGAGGAAGAGCGCGTGACGCGCCTCTGCGCCGTGCCGACCCAGTACCGGATGTTCACGCAGGTCGAGGGATTGGGCGAGTACGACCTCGCGCTGACCGAGGCGGTGTCGGCGGGCGAGCCGCTGAACCGCGAACCGATTCAGGAGTTCGAGGAGGCGTTCGGCGTCACGCCGCGGGACGGCTACGGCCAGACGGAGACGGTCGCGCTCGTGACGAACTACCCCGGCATCGACGTGAAGCCGGGGAGCATGGGCAAGCCCGTACCGGGTATCGACGTGACCCTGCTGGACACGCAGGACGAGGAGGAAGTGGACGCGGGTGAGACCGGCGAAATCGCGGTTCCCGTCGGGAGTCCGGCCATCTTCGACGGCTACTACGAGAAGCCCGACTTGGACGAAAAGACGTTCCACGGCGATTACTACCGGACCGGCGACCTCGCCCGACGCGACGAGGACGGCTACTACTTCTTCGAGGGCCGGGCCGACGACATCATCATCTCGTCGGGCTACCGCATCGGCCCGTTCGAGGTCGAGGACGCGCTGGTCGGCCACGACGCGGTCGCGGAGGCCGCCGCGGTCGCCAGTCCGCACGAGGAGCGGGGTAACGTCGTGAAGGCCTACGTCGTCCTCGCCGACGGATACGAGGGAAGCGAGGAACTGACCGACGAGTTGCAGGAGTACATGAAAGCGGAGACGGCCCCGTACAAGTATCCGCGCCGCATCGAGTACGTCGAGGAACTGCCGACGACTTCCAGCGGGAAGATTCGGCGGATAGAGCTTCGGGAACGGGAGCGACAGCATTTCGGCGAGTGACGATTTGTTAGCTATACCTACTTTTATTCGTACGTGTCTATCCAGTGAAGTGATTATCAGCAAGACCTTTCATCTACGGACGTAACGGCGGGAGTATGCGTCGAGAACGAAATCGGTCCGGGGATGCAGACGGAAAGTGGAGTTTGGCCCTCGTCACCGGTCTAGGGTTAGTTTTTCTGCTCGGCTACGTTGGTGAAGTATTGGTGGTCTACGAGTTTCTGAACGTCTTCTCACCGGGGTTCCTCGGCGGGTTCGTCGTCTCGATGATATTCGTCTCGGCGCTCTTGGGGGGCGCGTACTGGCTCGACCGAACCGACATCCCGACCGAGCGGTATCTGCGCATCGCCAAGTGGGTCGTGGGAGGGATGGTGTTCTTCTTCGCTATCAACCTCGTCATCATGGCGATATCGAACACGGACGACCTCGCGTTTCAGTTCTCGTGGGGACGATGGGCGGCGAACGTCGGCGCGGCGGGCGGATTGCTGGTCGGGTACGTCGAGGCGCGCGCCATCCAGCGCGAACTCGAAGCCCAACGGGCCGAGATACGCGCTGAGGAGGCCGAGAGCCAGCGGCGGTGGCTCGACTACTTGAACGGACTCCTCCGTCACGAGGTGCTGAACAGCGCGAACATCATCACCGGATACGCGTCCATCCTGCTCGACGACGACACGCTCGACGACACGACAGAGGCACACCTCGCGACGATTCACCGACAGGGCCGAAACATGACGAACGTCATCAGGGACGTGCAGGTACTGCTGGAGACCACCTCCGAACCCGACCGATTGAAACCGATGAACCTCTCGGACGTACTCGCCGACGAACTCGACCAACTCCGCGACACGTACGAGTCGGTGACGGTCGAGGCGTCGATACCCGACGACGTGACCGTGTTGGCCGACGACCTCTTGGCGCGCGTGTTCTCGAACCTCTTTCGGAACGCGGTCGAACACGACGACTCCGAGCGTCCGGCGGTCCGCGTGACCGTCGAGGAGACCGGTGACACGGTTCTCGTCAGGGTCGCGGACGACGGCCCGGGGATTCCGGCGAACGACCGGGGGACGCTGTTCGAACGCAGCGACAACACCGGGGCCAGTCACGGTCTCGGTCTCTACCTCGTTCGGACGCTCGCGGAACGCTACGACGGCCGAGTCGAACTGACAGAGACCGGTTCCGACGGGAGCGTGTTCACGGTCGAACTCTCTACGACCGACCGGGATACGGACGAGACGGCCCCGGTCGAGGAGCACGACCCGGTCCCGCGACCGGCCCAGTAGTCCGAAACGTATACGGCGATACGACCGTCGCGCTACTGGTCGGTGAAGTACTCGGCGACGTCTTCGCCCGTTCCCGCGCGCTCGACCGCCGCCAGCGCCAGCGCCAACTTCACCCGCGCTTTCCACGGCGCGAGGTCGCCGCCTGGAATCGCGCCCGCGTCCTGAAGCGTCTTGCCGCCGCCCGCCGTCCCGTACACCGCCCCGGTCGTCCCCGCGCCGCAGCGCGAGGTCAGCACGACCGGAACGCCCGCGTCGATGGCGTCCACGACGGCCGCGCCGAGTTCGCCGGTCGTGTTGCCGAGACCGGTTCCGGCGATTACGATACCGTCAGCACCCGCCTCGACCGCGCGCTCGACCTGTGCCCCGTCGACGCCCGCGGCGGAGACGACCATCTCGACTCGGGCGTCCGGCGCTTCGACGGACGCCTCGCCGTCCGCCACTGGAACGTGGACCGACTCGCTGGCGGGGTCGCGGTGGAACCGAACCGCGTCGCGGGTCAGCGTGGCGACCGGGCCGTCGTTCGGCGAGGCGAACGCCGCGAGTTTGTGCGTGTGGACCTTCCGCACGTCGCGCGCGGCGTGGAGTTCGTCGTCGAACGCGAGGTAGACGCCGTCGTCTACTCGTCGGTTGGTCGCCGCGCGCACCGCCGCCAGCAGGTTCGCGGGCGCGTCGGAACTCGGTTCGTCCAGTCGTCGCTGCGCGCCCGTGACGACCACCGGGACCGACAGCGAACAGGTCAGGTCGAGGAAGTACGCCGTCTCGGCCATGGTGTCCGTGCCGTGGGTGACGACCACCGCGTCGGCCCCGTCTTCCACTGCCTCGTGTGCGCGCTCGGCGACCGTCGCCATGATATCGAAGTCCACGTCGAATCCGGGGACCTGTGAGACCGATTCGACGCTCGGGTCTGCGTGGGCCGCGAGGTCCGGAACCGAGTCGAGGAGGTCCTCGCCGTCGAGACTCGGGGCCGCCCCGTCCTCGTCTGGCGTGCTTGCGATGGTGCCACCGGTCGCCACGACGTGTACGTTCGGAAGCATACGCGTATTCAGGTCCGACGACGCCAAGAACTTACGGAATCACGCGTATCCCTCAGTTCCGAGAGGTGTTTCAATTTCTCCCCGGAATTTTATATTTCGGTCCGTCGTACGTGTCCTGTGTTCGGAAGTTTCCCCGCCGAAGCGGAACCTGACGGGGCGGTGTTCGGACCCCATCACTTCTACATCGGCGTCCTGCTGATACTGCTGGTCTGCCTGATGGTGCGCGACCCCGACTCGGAGTCGGCACCGTGGGGCGTCGCCGGTCTGACCCTCTTGTCGGTGTTCTCGTTCGCCCTGACGTGGCCCTACTACCCGGCTGTGGGCGCGTTCGGCGTGCTGGTCCTGCTCGGCGGCGCGACGGCGATTTCGGTCGTCCGGCCGTTCTGGTGGCGCTACGGGTTGTTCGCACGGAGCGTCCTCGTCGTCGGCCTGTTCGTGGCGTGGGACGACGTCCTCAGCCACGCGCTCGGGTGGCGGACGCCGCTCGACGCGCTCTGGATTCGGTATCTCTACCCCTACGTCTCGGACCCGTACGTCCCTTCCGGCGTTCGACTCCCGTCCGACGTGCGATTACCGTCGGAAGTAGAGTTACCCTCGGGGATAGGAATACCGTCGGACGTTCGATTCCCCTTCGACGTGCGGTTACTCGCCGACGTTGAACCCTTCGTCGCGGAGAATCTCCCCGACGCGCTCGCGGTGGTCGCCCTGTAGTTCGATGCGGCCTTCGTCCACGGTGCCGCCGGTGGCGAGTCGGCTCTTGAGCGTCGAAGCGAGGTCGCCGACGTCCACCGACGAGTCGTCGAACCCCTCCACGATGGTCATGGCCTTGCCGTAGGTCCGCTCCTCGACCCGGACCGCGAGTCGTTGCTCGGCCCTGCCGAGGTCCTCGTCGATACCGAGTTCGTCCGGAAGCCCCGAAACGTCGCTGATGTCTTTGTCTTCCCCCATGTCCCGACGTATGGCGTCCGGCCCAATCAGCCTTCCCCGCCGGGGTGTTTCGCAGAGGTGAGTCTGCGAGAACTGACTCGACTTCACGCTCCTGATTCGCGTGACAGTACGTTGGCATCCATCGACGGACTGCACGGTACGGTCCGGCGACGGGATTCCCAGTGCGAATCAGGGAGTACCGCCGAAGTGGAGGAGCGCGGGTGAAATCCACATCGTGGCGTGGACCAGCGTGGGAACGACCAAGTTGTCCGTCCGCTCGTAGGCGGTTCCGAGGACACCGCCGATGAGGGCGGTGACTACCGCAGTCGAGAGGGGGTCCGTCCCGCCACTGTACAGCGCGAGCGGGACGTGCATCGCGCCGAACAGCACGGCCGCCGAGACGACCGCGACCGAGGGGGCGAACTGCTCCCGGAGTCGTCCCTGAACGATGCCTCGAACCAGGATTTCCTCTGCGGGGACCGAGACCAGAAACCACGACGCGAAGACGACGACCCACATCGTCGGCGACCGGGACAGCGCGTCGGTAACGAACCATCCTCCCCTCGGGGCCGACAGGAGGGGGACGAACAGAAGTAGCGCGACCATCCAAGCGACGTCGCGTCGCGTCGGGAGAGAGAACCGGACGTAGCGCCAAGGAGCGTCCCGGACGAGGAGATAGCCGACCGAGATAACGAGGTATCCGAGTCCCACCTGTCCGTATCGGACGATGGACAGTATCGTACTATCGCCCAGACCCCCGAGGTCGGCAGCGAAACCCAGTCCGTCGCTCACGAGAAGTGCGGCGACGACGCCGAAGGCGGTCACTCCGAGGACTTCGCAGACGACCAGGAGGTTGTTCCACCGAACCTCGAACGTTGACATCTATCGGTGTTGTCACAGTAGGCACCTGTTATTTTACTGATTTCATCGACCGGGGACGCTCGCTTTCCACTCAGCTATCGGTCGGCTGAAAGCTCTCCTGTGCCATCCCCGAGTTATAAACCCCTACTCCGCCTTCGCAAACGCATGGACCGCGTAGCAATCATCGGGGCGTCGATGACCGAGTTCGGCGAGCGCGACGCGTGGCTGCGCGAGTTGCTCGCGCAGGCCGGGCGCGAGTGCCTCGCCGACGCCGGAGCGTCCCCCGACGACGTAGACCACCTGTACGTCTCGAACATGGCCAGCGGGGAGTTCGAGGGCCAGACCGGCGTACCGAACGCGCTGGCTCACGACCTCGGCGCGCTCCCCGCCTACACCCAGCGAGTGGACCAGACCTCCGCCTCGGGCGGGGCGGGCATCTACGCCGCGTGGCAGTCGGTCGCCTCCGGAGCGAGCGACCTGACCCTGCTCGTCGGCGGCGAGAAGATGACCCACAAGACGACCGCCGAGGCGACCGACGTTATCGCCTCGCTCACCCATCCGGTGGAGTACAAGCACGGTGTCACGCTCCCGAGTTTCGCGGGGCTCACGGCGCGTCGGTATCTCCACGAGTACGACGCGCCCCGCGAGAGTCTGGCGAAGGTCGCGGTGAAGAACCACGAGAACGGGCTCGACAACCCCCACGCACAGTTCCGGAAGGAAGTGAACTTGGAGACCGTGATGGAGTCGCCAATCGTGGCCGACCCCCTGCGACTGTACGACTTCTGTCCCATCACCGACGGGAGCGCGGGCCTGCTGTTCTGTCCGGAGTCCGTGGCCGAAGAGTACGTCCCCGAGGACGAGTACACCGTGGTCTCGGGCATCGGGGGCGCGACCGACACCCACGTCGTCCACGAGCGCGACGACCCGACCGTGATGGGCGGGGCCGTCGAGAGTTCCGACGACGCCTACGAGATGGCCGGGCGCGGCCCGGACGACGTCGACGTGGCGGAACTCCACGACATGTTCACCATCTTGGAGTTCCTCCAGAGCGAGGCAGTCGGCTTCTTCGAGCAGGGCGAGGGCTGGAAGGCCGTCGAGGAGGGCGTCACCGACCGCGACGGGGAGTTGCCCATCAACACCTCGGGCGGTCTCAAGTCGAAGGGCCATCCCCTCGGCGCGAGCGGCGTCGCACAGGCCTACGAGATTCACCAGCAGTTGCTCGGCGAGGCGGGCGACCGGCAGGTCGATTGCGAGGTCGGACTGGCCTGCAACGTCGGCGGATTCGGCAACTGCGTGACCACCACGATTCTGGAGGAGCCATAGATGACGCTGAACGCACACCGCTGTCCGAACGGCCACCTGACGTATCCGGGCCACGAACTCTGCCCGGAGTGCGGCGAGGAACAGACCGACACCATCGACCTGAGTGGCGAGACCGGGGAGGTCGTGACGTGGACGACCAGCACCGCGACCCCGCCGGGCGTCCGCCAACCGAACTCGCTGGCCATCGTGGAGTTCCGTGTCGAGGGCGAGTCGGTGCGCGCCATCGGCCAACTGACCGAGGACACCGAGGTCGAAATTGGCGACGAGGTGCGCCCGGTCTACGCCGAGGAGTTGCGCGACCCCGACGCCGGAATCCGGGAGAAGGAGAGTCAGGAGTGGGATGGGTACAGATTCGAACCGGTCTGAGCGAACGCCCGTGTGAGCGACCCGGTTCAAATCTGCAGGTTCGAATCGGCCTAAGCGAGGGTTAAGACCCGTACGACCTCCAAACCCCAAGCCGAACCACCAGAAGTACGGCAGGTAATTGGAGATATATTTGATGCTGAATGGACCTCATCAGACACTATTGATAGAGAGAACGAGTCCAGATTGTGTCGCGGGTGCACCCATTCGCTATCCGGGTCGAGCGGTCGGCGTGTACGTCGCATCTGTCTGTTTAGATCCATAGGGCTGTTCCGAACAGGGCCATTAGACCGAGATACGGTGATTTTATTATTCGTACATATATCATACCATATACACGATGCCCTCCATCGAGACGCACGGCCTGACGAAATGCTTCGGCGGCGATGTCGTCGCCGTCGACGATCTTAATCTCGCGGTCGATTCCGGGGAAGTGTTCGGCTTTCTCGGGCCGAATGGCGCTGGCAAGTCCACGACGATCGATATGATACTCGATTTCGTCCGGCCAACATCGGGCGAAATCACCGTTCTCGGACACGATCCACAGACGAACCCGCGTGCCGTCCGGGAACGCATCGGTGTCCTCCCCGAAGCAACGGGGTTCTACGATCAGGACACTGCCCGTGACCACCTCCGGTTTGCGATTGCGATGAAACGGACGAATGACGACCCTGATACCCTGCTCGAGCGTGTTGGTATCGCCGATGCTGGCGATCGGTCAGTGGGTGGCTTCTCGAAGGGAATGCGCAAGCGGCTCGGCCTGGCCATCGCTCTCGTCGGTTCTCCTGACTTGCTCGTTCTGGACGAACCGCTCGGCGGATTAGACCCTTCGGGGGCGCGGCTTCTCCGGGATGTAGTCCGCGAAGAACGCGACCGTGGCGCGGCCGTCTTCTTCTCCAGTCACATCATGAATCAGGTGGAGACGGTCTGTGACAGGGTCGGAATCATGCACGACGGTCACCTCGTCGCGGTCGATACGGTCAAATCACTCTATTCGAGTTCAGCGACGCCTGCAACAGTCTCGATTTTGGTCGAGACAGTGCCCGAAGGAGTCACCGACGAACTCGCGGCGCTCAGAGGTGTGTCGGAGGCGACGATCCAGAAGGAATCGATTCTCGTCAGGTGTACCGACCCAGCGGCCAAAACCGACGCAATCGCTCGGTTGGACGAGAAGGGCGTTCCCATCCTCGACGTCGATACCGAGATGCCGTCGCTGGAGGATGTATTCCTGACAATCACCAACGATTCGGATGCAAAGGGTGCGGACCGCACATGAACCGCGTTTTCACTATTGCCCGAGAAGACGCTCGCCGCGCGTTTCGCAGTCGCCTCGTCTGGGGTGCAATCGGACTACTCGCTGTGATGTTTCTGCCGTCCACGGGGTCGAGTGCAACCCCGGATGTCCATCCGATTCTGGAGTATCTTTTACTCCTACCGATAGAATTGATGACCTTCTCGCTCGTGGTCGTTGCTGCCGTCGGATACAGCGCCGTCGTCGACGAACGGGTCACTGGGACACTCCGATTCGTCCTCGGCCTGCCCGCGACGAGACGCGACCTCGTCCTCGGCAAACTCCTCTCCCGGGTCGGAATCGCCGTCACGGCACTGGGTGTAATCCTCGTGATTGCTAACGTCCTCGTCTACCGAGGTTACGGCAGTCCGTACTTGTTCCCGTTCTGGGTGATGGGGGGATGGATGCTCGCCTACGTCGTGGTCTGGAGTCTCGTAACAATCGGCTATTCGGCCGCGTTCGATTCGCCGTATCGGACACTCGGTGCACTCGTCGTGACCCACATCGTATTCAGTTTCAACTTCGGCGTGTGGAGCGTCGTCATCCGGCCGCTGTTCGCGCTCCTGTTCACCGGGTCGCTGAATCCACCGTCGTACGAGACATTGGCCACAGCGCCACTGTGGTTGCGTGTCACGGAGCGGCTCAATCCCCTCGTCGATTTCTGGGCTGCAATGCGCTGGTCTATCGAGTCCGTCGGCCCGGGAACGCCAACTGGCGGACCACTCCCCCACGTGCTCGGCACGTTGGTCTTTCTGTCGTTCGGGATGTTACCATTCGTGCTTGGAATACGTCGGTTCGAGCGAACGGACCTCGGAAGTGAACAGTCGGGTTTCCACACGGGAGACAGACTTTGGCGGTCCCTGTGGAGTGTCCGGGCGGCCGTCGGGGGGAGTGTGTCAATCCCTCGGGCACCAAGGCGGTCAAGTCGGGTCTGGCGTCTCGCTACCGCGGACCTCAGACATACGCTACAGAATTGGGTCGTCGCAGGCGCACTCGTCGTTACCCTCTTGCTCGCGGGACCCTCCCTCTGGAGCCGTATCGGAACTAGCTCCGTTTTCACTAATACGGAAGTGCTCACGCGAATCCACAACCCGTTCACCCTTCCGGTCGTGGTTCTCGGAATCGCTGTCGGACATAACGCTGTCGTTGGTGAACGGTCTTCCGGAACCGGTAGACTCCTCCTCGCGATGCCGGTTACGCGCCGTGACCTCGTCCGGGGAAAACTCCTCTCCCGAGTTGGAATCGTAGTCGCTACGCTTCTTCCGCTCGTGCTCTTTGCCGAGGCGCTGGTTGTGACGCGCCTCGGAAGTCCGTATCCGGGCGCGTTACTCGCTTGGGCAGGATGGACGCTTCTGTACGCGATTACATGGACCGCCGTAACCGTAGGTTTCTCGGCGGCAGTCTCGTCACGGTACCGTTCACTGGCGGTCATATCCGCCACATTTCTCTCGTTCGGTGAATTGTGGGACTCACTGGTTCTTCCCGTAGTGGGATTTGTCGTTACCGGGCGATTTTCGGTGGAAGAGTTCGCACAGGCTGCCAATCCGCCGATGTGGTTCCAGTACGCCGACCACCTTAGCCCGTTCGTCGCACTCGATACTATCAGGGAAGGACTCTTCGAGGCGACCGGATATGGGACTCAGCATACAGATTTGGTCGTGCCGCTCTTCTCGTACAGTATAGTAGTCCTGATCCTGTTCGCAGGCGGGATATTCGTAATCGGTGAGAGACGATTCGACCGAAGTGACTTAGGGTAATCACACGACTGATACGCATTCTGAACCGCGCATCGCGTAGTTGTGAAGGGTCGGACCGACGTTTGGATGAGAAGTATAGGTAGAGTAATCTACGCGTCACTCGGCGCTGTCGTCGGTGACGCGCTCGGCGAACGACGCCACGTCCGACACGACCGCCTCGGCGACGTGATTCTGCTGGAAGTACTCCTCGTTGCCCGGTTTGCCGCTACCGGGCATGAAGAAGTGGTTGAGCTTCGGGTACCGCTGGAAGGTGACGTTCGACCGGTCGCCGAGCGCCCGCTTCCACCGCGCGAGGTCGTCCTCGACCGTGACCTGATAGTCGCGCTCGCCTTGGAGGAACAACTGCGGCACGTCGAGACGCTTCGCGGTCGCGGTGGCGTCGTACTCCCGGAGCGTGCGCCAGTACTCGTCGCCGCCGAGGTAGATGACCTCGTCGTCGGGAACGTCGAGCGAGCGTATCCGCTCGGCGGTCCGGTTCGCCCTGTCGAGTTGCTGCTGTTCCGGATTGGTCACGGTGCCGTCGAGTCGGGCGAGATACAGGTTCTGGTCGCGTATCGCCCGCGGTGCCGACCGGGCCAGCGCCGCGAGCATGACGATGCCAGCGAGGTCGCCGTCGCGTGCGGCGATGCGGGGTGCCAGCGTCGCGCCGATGCTGTGGCCGACCACGACCACGTCGTCGGAGGCGACGGTCGGGGTCTCGCGCAGTCGCTCGACCGCGGTCAACGCGTCGTCGGTCACCGCTTCGTCGATGGTAATCTCGGCGAGGTCCACGTCGCAGGCCTGCGTGCGCTTGTCGTACCGGAGGACCGAGACGCCCCGGGAGGCGAGTCCCCACGCGAGGTCCTTGTACGGCTTGTTCGGACCGACGGACCCGTCGCGGTCGCTCGGTCCCTGTCCGTGGACCAGCACGACGCCGGGGGCCTCTTGGACCTCTTTCGGGACCGTCAGCGTTGCGCCGAGCGAGCAGTCGCCGGGTGCGTCCAGCGACACCGACTGTTCGGTGAACGCCGACTCGTCGGCGTACGACGGTGACGACCAGTTTGCCGCCGTCTGGCGAACGCGGAACCCCGTGATGCCGTCCTCCCCGAACGCCAGCACGACCTTCCGCTGGCCGCGCTCGAAGTTGGCGATGGCCGTCACCACGTCGTATCCGCCCTGCTCGCCGGTTTCGAAGTTCGAGAGCGACAGGAACGCTCCGTTCTGCTCTTCGAGCCTCGACCAGACCTGTTTCAGTTGGTCCGGGCCGAGTTGTCGGGCCGCCTTCGGGCCGAATCGCTCGTGGGCGGTCTCGTAGGAACCGTCGTCGAGGAGACCGACGAACCCCTTCGCCCGGCGTTCGAGTTCGGCCGGGTCCGCGGTCGTGCTGACCGTTGTCGTCTCCGTCGGTTCTGCGGTCGAAGTTGTGGTCGAGGTCGTCTCCGTAGTCTCGGTCGGGTCTGATTGCGCTGGACCGGACGATTGGCATCCGGCGAGGAACGCCGTCAGTCCCGCGCCTGTGGCGGTCAAGAGGGTTCGTCTGTCGAAGTCGTTCATGGATGAGCGTGTCGCTGTCTGAAACGTTCGCCGTTCGGTGCTTGCGATACGGTATCGAATGCTCGGCCCCGCGAGCGCCGCGAGACGCGGCGACGATTCCGTCGGCCGGGCGAGCGGTCAGTCGGGAGCGATGGGTTTCGGGACATGGTTCGATGGCTGGGAGACCCTTCCGTAAAGCATCCTTTACAGTAAAGCGTGCTTTACACATTTACTTAGTTCTACCGGAACGGTTGACACTTCTGCGGCGCGGAGCGCGGGGGTCAAGCGTGGAACGACACGGGTCGAAGGTTCTTCCGAATCGATAGTTCCAGTAGCCCCCGAGCAGAAATCGACACGGATGACCGTACCCACAGAAGGCGACACCCGAACCTTCGAGCGAACCTTCACGCCAGAGGAGGTCCGACAGTTCGCCGAACTCTCCGGTGACCGACAGCCTCGCCACCTCGAATCCGACGAGGATGGCCGCCTACTGGTCCACGGACTGCTTACGGCCACGATGCCCACGAAAATCGGCGGTGAACTCGAAGTTCTCGGGCGTTCGATGACATTCGAATTCCTCCGCCCCGTCTACACGGGCGACACCGTGACCTGCGAGATGACCGTCGAGACGGTCGAGGAGCGCGAAGACCGCTACGACCTCACCGCGTCGGTTACCTGCGAGAACGAGGACGGCGAGTCAGTGATGACGGGCACCGTCGAGGGACTCGTCCGGAAGTGAGACGACGGAGAGAATCGGGACCGCCGACCGCATCGCGTTCGCCCGGCGCGCCAGCCACCGATACCGACTCGGCGTGTTCGACCGCCAACACCTCATAAACCGGCAGATTAACATTGAACCCGACACCGCTTCCGGTATGTTCCCGCCGGGCCACTACGGGATGGCGCTCGCGCTCTACGCGGTGGTCGGGTACGGACTGCTCTCCCGCGGTTACGAGCGCGACGCGCTCTCCGGCGGCGGTATCGTCCTCGCGTACACGCTCTTCCCGGACTTGGACGGGCAGTTCGAGTTTCTGGTCCACCGAGGCGTGACCCACACCCTCTGGTTCGCGCTGGCGGTCGGCGTCTTCTGCGTGCTGGTCGTGGCGTCGTCGCTCCGACACCGGCCGCGCCGAGAAGCGATTCGGGGGGCGCTCTGGGCGTTCTTCCTCGGGTCGTCGGCGGTCGTCGCCCACCTGCTCGCGGACGTTATCAACCCGTGGGGCGTGATGCCGTTCTACCCCGTCTCGTCGGCGCTCTACTCGCTGGACGTCGTCCGCGCGACCAACGACACTGCCAACTACGCCATGCTCGCCGCCGGGGTCGGCATCGCAACGGTCACGTGGCTCGCGGCCCGGCCGAGACGGTCCCGTCCGTCGCTCGCCCGACGGCTCTACCGGAGATTCCGCGACCGGGAACCGGTAGCCGAGTAGCTACTCGTCGTTCGAGTCGTCGGCGTCGGAATCGCTATCCCCAGATTCGACCTCGTCGGACTCTCCGTCGTCCGACGCGTCACCGTCGGTCTCCCCCGCCTCGTCCGCGTCCTCGACATCGCCGGTCGGCCGGGCGCTCTCGTTCTTCCGATTCTCGATTTCGTCCTTGATTGACCGGAGTTCCGCTTCCACGTCCACTTCCGCGCGGTCGTCGGAGTCGTCCCGGTCCTCGCCCGAACCGTCGTCCTGTTCTCGACCGCGTTCGTCGTCGTCCGCACCCTCGTCGGTGAGTTCGATGGTCGTGCCTCCGTCGAGACCTGTGTCGGTGTGGTCGCGGTCGGCGCGGTTGCTGTCGGTTCGTTCGCGCTCGGCGTTTGGCTCGCCTCGACGGGAGTCGGTGTCGTACCGCTCGCGGTTGATATCGCGTTCGCGCTGACGGGCCTCGTCCACGTCTCGGCGCTCGTCCTCGACCCGGTCGCGTATCTCCCGGTTGATGCGTCGAACGTCGTCGAGGATGCCCCGCGCCTCGTCCTCGCGGGGCAGGTCGCTCTCTCGAATTGTGGTCTCGACCTCTTCGAGCGCGGACTCCAGTCGGTCGAGCGTGAGTCTGCTCGCGTCGGCCGCCCTGCTTTCGAGGCGGTCGCGCTCCTCGTCCACGACGCTCCGCTCGGGGTCGAGGACCCGAACCACCTGCTGGAGCGCCTTCAGCGCGCGGAGGTTGGCTTCGAGGACGGCGATGGCGGTCGGAATCGCGTACTCGCCGGTGAACGACAGCACCTCGCGGGGGGTCGGCGGTCGCGGCAGGCCGAGCGGTCCCTCCGGCGGTCGGCCGAGTTCGTCGCGGAGTTCGCGCACTCGCGCTTCGAGTTCGGCGACGCGCTCGTCGATGTCCTCGGGGTCTCGCCGGTCCGGGGAGCCGTGTCGGTCGTCGGGGTTCTCGGCGTCTCGGGGGTCCACTACGTCGCGGCGGTCGCCGGGTGTACGCCGGTCGTCCCGGTCGCGTCGGTCGTCGCGGTCGTCTCTCATGGTCGCTCCTACGTGTCGCGGCGTAAAGAGTTTGGCCGCTTTTCGAGATAGAGTAGAAAAGTCGCGCTCGGCGCGGACGACCTCTCAAAATCCCTCGCGCAGGAACACGTCGCGCTCGGGGAACATCGCCGACAGCGTCTCGCGTGCGACGGGCGTCCGCACGTCGAGGTCGGTCAGCGACTCCGCGTCCGCGACTGAGTGATAGCCGACGTAGACCTGCGAGAGCGCGGAGACGCCGGTCACGACGTCGGCCTCCGCCTCTCCCGCAGTCCGCTCGCAGGTCGCCCGGCCGCCCTCGACCCGGACCCGGAACGTACCGTCGTTCCAGTCGGCGAGCGAGTCCGAGACCCTTACGGTGAACGAGGCGTCCGGCGCGTCGGGGTAGTCCAGCGCCTCGAACGCCGCCGGAACGTCCACGAGGCGGACCATCGGTCCGGGCTTGATTTCGCAGTCGACGTCCGCGGGGTCGGTCGCCGAATCGAGCAGGGTGGTCTCAAGCGGGCGGTTGACGCTCACTCGCTCGACCTGCGAGTCGTGGTCGGCGAGGAACCGAAGCAGGTTCACCCGCGCCTCGCGGTCGGCGGCCGCGAAGTCGGAGACGTGGAGTCGCTTCCCCTCGCTCTCGACCTCGTCTTTCACGCGGTAGACGAGGTAGCCCCGGAGTTCACCGTCCTCGGACTCCCAGCCGTACGCGTAGGGGTCGGTCTGCCACCCGCTGAAGATGCGCTCGCGCCACCACGCCTCTGTGCGCTCGATGCCGAGTTCGTACCCCGCGTCGGCGGCCGCGAGGACCGAGTCGAGGCGCTCGTACTCGTCGGCGTCGATTGGGCGGAACTCGCCGCCAGCGAGGGAGTCGTCTCTGGTCCACGCCAGCGCCTCGGGGTCGCACTCGTACCGGGTCCACTTGTTCGCCAGTCCCCAGCCCTGTCGCTCGTAGAACGGATGCTCGAACGCCCAGAGGGCCGTCAGAACGTCGCCGCGGTCGCGGTACTCTCGCAACGATTCCCCGAGAAGACGGGTGACGTGGCCCTGTCGTCGGTGTTGGGGCGGGGACGCCACCGCCGACAAGCCGGGCATCTCGAACTGCTGGTCCCGGAGGTGAGTCCGGAACCAGTAGTGCCGACAGACACAGAGCATGCTGTCGCCGTCGAACAGCGCGCGCTCGTCACCGGGTTGCTCGTCCGGGTCCCAGTCGTACTCGTCCTGCGGGCCGTCTTCGGGACTGAACGCGTACTCGACGTACTCCTGAAACTGCTCTTTCCGGTCGTCCGGAAGCGGCCGGTACTCCATGGCGTAGGGCGCGTCCCGGGCAGACAAATAGGTTGCTCCGGTGTGAGACGGGGTCGCAGGAAGCCCAGCGCAGGTTGCGAAGCATTTTCGTCGGACGAGTAACACGTCGAAATGTGTCCCGAATTTCCGCCCGCGACGCCCTCGAGTACGCCACGCGAGACGAGTTCCTGAAACTCTACGGCGTCCTCGTCGTCGGGTGGACGCTGACGCTCGTCGGTCAGTCCGTGGCGGCCGGAGCGACGCCTTTCGGGTTGCTCCTCGGAACCCTCGTCGTCATCGCGGGCCTCCTTGCGATGCTGGCCGCCGCGGTGGCAACCCTCCGCAAGATTCTCGCGGAGCGTTGACCGTCCGTCGGGCCGACCTACTCCGCCGCGCGACGGTACTGAATCGGCCACTCCACCTCGTCGGCGTCCAACTTCTCGGCGGCGTGGAGCGCGAAGTACGGGTCTCGGAGGTGTTCCCGACCGACGATGGCGAGGTCCGCGCGGTCGTTGCGAATCACGGCGTCGGCCTGTTCGGCCTCGGTGATGCCGCCGACCGCACCCACCAGCGCCTCGGTCGCCTCGCCGACGCGTTCGGCGTAGCGCACCTGATAGTTCGGTCCGGTCTGGGGAATCTGCTGGTCGGGGTGGGTGCCGCCCGAACTCACGTCCACGAGGTCCGCACCCGCGTCTGCGAGCAAGGGGGCGAGGCGCGCGGTATCCTCGACGGTCCACGACTCGCGGTCGGGCAACCAGTCGCTCGCCGAGACCCGGACGAAGACCGGTCGGTCGCCCGGCCAGACCTCACGGACGGCCGCCACGACCTCTCTGATGAGACGCGTTCGCCCCTCAAAGTCGCCGCCGTACTCGTCCTCGCGGCGGTTCGTGACCGGCGAGAGGAACTCGTGGAGCAGGTAGCCGTGTGCGGCGTGGACTTCGGCGATTTCGAAGCCCGCGTCGAGCGCGCGTTCGGCCGCGGCGACGAAGTCCTCCTTCAGGGCTTCGATGTCATCGCGGGTCATCTTCCGGGTCTCGGTCTCGCCGTCCTCGTAGGGGTACGGAATCGCGCTCGGCGCGAGCGTCTCCCACCCGCCTTCGTCGGGCGCGAGCGGTTCGCTCCCGTCCCACGGCCGGGTCTTGCTCGCCTTGCGTCCCGCGTGGGCGAGTTGGATGGCGGGGGTCGCGCCGCGGTCGGAGACGAACTCGGCGATAGGTTCGAGCGCGTCGGCGTGGTCGTCGCTCCAGATGCCGAGGTCGTTGGGCGTGATGCGGCCTCGCGGTTCGACCGCCGTCGCCTCGGTCATCACGATGCCAGCGCCGCCGGTCGCGCGACTGCCGAGGTGGACCTCGTGCCAGTCGGTCGCCAATCCGTCTCGGTCGCAGGAGTACTGGCACATCGGCGATACCATCACTCGGTTTCGGACCGTCGTCTCGCGAATCGACAGTGGGCTGAACAGATGGTCAGTCATCGCGTGTGTCTCGTCACTCGGGGTCCGAAAGGCCTCTGCTCACCCACGTTTCTTGCCGACGACTGGGAACCGCCGTTTCACCCCTCCGAAACACTTATTGTACGCGCTAGCTTTATTGGTGAATCAATGTGTGGGGAGGAACGAAGGGGGAGTCAGGCGGCGGTCAGATTCCGACGTCGGCTGGCGAATTTGAAACGAAACGGGAGCAACATCCTGCTCGTCGGTTCGGAGGCGCTCGACGCGGCCTGCGAACGGTTGCTCGGAGAGTCGAGCGCGGGACCGCGGTATCGACTGTTCGTGACGACCGACGCTAGACCGGGGGCGGCGGACGCGAAACTCGCGTCCGTCGAGTCGGGACTGCACGGCGACGAGGCGGTGGTCGTGGACTGGCAGGCCGACGTACGCGGGAGTCGCGCGGCCGACGGACCTGCCGCCGATGGTCCGCCGTTCCGACGCGTGAGCGTAGAGAGCGACGACCTGCGCGAACTCGGCGAGACCGTCGAGGAGACTATCGCGCAGTTCGACCCGGGTCCGGACGGGTTCTCACCCGCGGAACTCCGACTCTGCTTCGACTCGATTACGCCGCTGGTCGCCGACTACGACGAGAGAAGCGTCCGTCGGTTCCTGCTCGGCCTGACCGAGACCGTCGAGCGCTTCGACGGGATGGCCCATTACCACCTACCTGTCGAGTACGACTCCGAGGCGGTCCGGTCGGTCGAACCCCTGTTCGACGCGGTAGTCGAGGTACAGTACGGAGACGGCGGCGTGGAGCAACGCTGGCATCTCACGGACCCCGACTTCACGACCGACTGGCTGTCGCTGTAGGTCGCCGGCGAGTTCGGAAAACGTTCGCTACCCTTTCGCCCCTGCTCCGGCGGTAGCGGCCTGCTCGTCCTCGTGGCCGACGTACCACGGATACTGTTCGAGGAGTCGCTTCCAGACGCGAGCGTCGGAACCGGGCGACTCCCGATTCAGCGTCCGAATTCGGCGCAAGTCGCTCTTGTCGAGGCGGTCGAACTGCGGCCTTCCGAGGAGTTCCTCGATACCGCGAGAGTCCTCCGTGCCCTCGATTCGCTGCTTCCGGCGTTCGCGGTCCTCGGCCACGAGTTCGCCGGGACTGAGACTGTAGTAGTACGACTCCACGACCGGAAACCAACCGCGACTGATGGCCCGGTCGGTGCAGGCGAGTAGCGTCGAACGAATCGCCGACTCGGCCTGCTGACGCTCCGACTCCGGTTTCGTGCGACCGACCGTCTCGGCGGCGACCTCGACCAGCGTGTCGTGGGCCGAGAGTAGCGCGTGGAGGTCGTCCACGCAGTCGCTGAGCGCCTCGGCGGTCTTGATTCGGAATCGTCGCTCCGCGCGTTCGTCGTGTTTCAGATACTTCCCCTTGGCGTCGTCCTCGTACTCGCGGGCCGCGAAGTAGCGTTCGTTGACCCGGACGAGTGCCTTCAGATACGCGGCCTTCGCTTCGTCGGCCTCGTCGGACTCCGTTCGACCGTCCGACGAGTCGAGTCCCTCCGAACCGAAGGGCGCGTGGACGACTTTCTGTCCTGCCGCCGACAGTGCCGCGAGAAATCTCTCGCCGTCGTACCGGACGTAGTCGTGTCTCCCGTCGTTCTCTTCGACGAGGTACTTCGACCCCGTGAAGAACGCTTTCGACACCATCGGCGCTGTTTCGTGACGACTCACCGACCGGTAATAAATCTCTCGCGGATTATCACCCGCGAAAATCGAGCGGTAGACGCTCCCGAGACCACACAGAGCGGGGAATCACCGCGGCGAGAGCGAGTCGCGTGCCAGAAAACCGTGGATGGCGTGTGCGCGAGATTCGAGTTCGACCAGTTGCTCGCGGAGGAGCGACCCGGTGGCGTGGTCGCCGAGACTCTCGGCGAGTTCGATGTGACTGCTGACGCTCTCGATGAGGTCGCCGTAGGCGTCGAGGTCGCTCTCCAGCGAGGCACGGACGTCGTACACGTCCGCGCCCTCGAACGGGACGGGACTGTGTCGCTCGAACGCCGCCGGACCGCTCACCGGAACCCCGCCGATGGCAGCGATTCGACCGGCCAGCACGTCGGCGTGACGCTCTGCCTCGGCCGCGGCCTCGCCGAAGAAGCGACCGAGTTCGGCCGACTGCGCCCCGGTGACGGTCCAGTGGTGCTTGCGGAGTTGATGGTAGAGGACGTACGTCGCCGAGAGGTCGGCGTTCAGCGCCTCGACCATCTGCTCGGCCTTCTCGGCGTCGAAGCGCACGGCGTTGCCCTCGACGGTGCCCGCCTGCTGGAGTACCTGCCGCTGTTGGCTCACGTTCGTGTTCCCCCGCGTCGCGTACCACCGGCGGCCGCTTAAACCTGTTCGCAGTCGGTCGCCGCGTCTCGGCCGTCTCTCCTCGTCGGCCGGTCACTCGTCGCCCAACTTTCGTCGGTCGTTCACTCGTCGCCCGTCTCTCGTCGGCCGGTCACTCGCCCACTGTTCCTGCATCGACCGCCGAGAGAACGTCGTCCAGATACTCCTTGCTCACGCCGATGTAGCCGTAGTCGAGGGTGAACACCTCCAGCGAGAGCGACCCCGTCCAGTCCGCCGGGAGCGCGCCCAGCACTCGCTCGAAGTCGATGGTTCCGGACCCGAACGGCAGGTGTTCGTCCTGCGGTTTCCGGGTGTCGTTCAGGTGGAAGTGCGAGATTCGGTCGCCGTGGTCGCCGACGAACCGGGCCATCTCCGCCGAATCGAGACCGTCCACGCGAGCGTGGCCGGTGTCGAACGTCATCGCGGCGTCGGTCTCCTCGAACAGGTCGGGGAAGTTCCGAGTCGAGAACGCACCGCCGGGGATGTTCTCGAAACAGATTTCGACGTCGTCGGGCGTCTCGGCGTCCACTTCCCGGACTGAACCGAGGACGATGTCGCGGAGGTGGTCGCGGTCCCACGCGGGACCCCACGCCTTCGAGTTGGCGTGGGCGACGCCCTTTTCGGCCCCCATCTCGGCCGCGGTTTCGGCGGCCGCGACGAGTTCCCGAATCGCGCCCTCGCGAACGTGTTCGTAGGCCGACCCCACGTCGAGCGCGAACGGGAGGTGGACGAGCAGGTCGAGGTCCCGCGCGGCGGCCGCCTCGCGGACCGCCGCGGGGTCGAACGCCCGGCGCTCGTAGTCGCCGTCCATCAGTAGTTCGACGTAGTCGAATCCGTGCTCCTCGGCGGCGTCGAAGGCCGCCTCGTGGTCCATGCCGAGTTGGGTGACGAACCCGGTCGTACGTTCCATGGCGCGACCACGACGGCCGAGCAGTTAGTCATTGCCGGGGCAGCGGTGGGGCTACCGGCCGTCGTTTGCACTGTCGGTACCGCGTGCGCGTGGCCCGTGGACTCTTACGGATTCCCCGCCAAGTTACGCCGAGAAGGGAGATGACGGGGGACTCTACGACTGCCGAGACCGCGGACTCGACGCGCGAGGGGACGGGAGCGAAGGGTGAACGAGACGAGAGCGACGACGGCGTGACCCGGCGGTCGTTCATCCGGGCGACTGGTGCGACCGCCGCGGCGGGTGCGACCGTCGCGGCCGGGAGCGACGACGCGTCTGCGCAGGCCCAGACCTACCGCTTCGGCGGCGAGGTGGCCGCGTGGCACGGGCGAGCGCCCCCGGAGATTGAGGGCGAGACCAATCCGAGCGTCGAGTTACAGGCCGGAAACGAGTACGAATTCTGGTTCGAGAACCTCGACGGCGCACCGCACAACATCACGATACAGGACGCTCAGGGGAACGTCATCGCCCAGAGCGAACTCATTCAGGAAGAGGGCGCGACCGCCTCCGTGACGTTCACCGCGACGCCGCAGGCGGCCCAGTACATCTGTACGGTTCACCCGACCACGATGGTAGCCGACGTGAACGTGACCGGCGAACTGGAGGGCGGCCAAGGCGGTCCCTCCATAGAGTCGCTGGCGTTGGTCGGCGCTCTCGCCCTCGCGTTCGTCTCGCCCCTGCTGTTCGCACTGTTCCTCTTCTCGCGCAGGACCGACCGCGGCGACGAAACGACGACGAGAACGTAGTCAACCGCCCGTCTCCGCGGTTCGACGACTGCGGTCCGTGGGTCGTTATCGTCCTTGGGACGCCGTGTTTTTCGTGAACGTTTTGCCAATGAGGAAATTCGCCGGAGGCGGATTCCCGAACGCAGCGAAGGTTTCAGAGGTAGCCCTTCACGCTCGCGTGGACACCCATCGACTCGAAGGTCTCTTCGAGGGCGTCCAGCACGACCGCGAGGTCCTGCTGGAGGTCGTACTCCCGGTACTTCCCGCCCGCGGACCCCTCGTTGATTTCGGTGACGTTGAGGATGCCGAGCATCGAGAGGTCGTCCAGATGCTCGCGGAGCCACCGGGCCGTGAGCGAGTCCTTCCCGGCGGCGTCGGCCAGCGACTTGTACCGGGTGTAGATTTCGCGCGAACGGGCGGGCGTGTCGTCCTCGGCCTCCAGCGTGGCGAGGGCGTAGACGACGAGGCGCTCGTGGTCGTTGAGGTCCGCGATGCCGCGGGCGACCTGCTCGCGTTCGAGGAGTTCCCGACCGCGGCGGACGTGCTGTTCGGTGACCTTCTCGTCGTTCTCCTCGCGGGCGAGGTCCCCGGCTTTGAGCAGGAGGTCGAGGGCCTTTCGGGCGTCGCCGGACTCCTGCGCGCCGAACGCGGCGCAGAGCGGGACCACGTCGTCGGTCAGCACGTCCTCCTTGAACGCCACGTTCTTGCGCTGTTCGAGGACCGCCCGGAGTTCGTTGGCGTCGTAGGTCGAGAAGGAGATGGCGCGTTCACACAGCGAGGAGCGGACCTTCGGCGAGAGGGAGTCGCGGAACGTGAGGTCGTTGCTGATGCCGATGAGACCGATGCGGGCCTCCGTGAGGTTCTCGTTCTCGCGGGCGCGCGAGAGTTGATAGAGGATGGAGTCGTCCTTCAGGTGGTCGATTTCGTCCAGCACGATGAGGATGATGCCGCCGTAGTCGTCGAGTTCCTCCCACATCAGGTCGTACACCTGCGAGCGCGAGTAGCCCGTCTCGCTGATGTGGTTCGAGGGGTTGCGCATGGTGTTGACGAGGTTGCTGGCGACTCGGTAGGAGGAGTTGAGACCGTCGCAGTTGATTATCTCGGTCCGGACGTCGAGGTCCTCGTACTGCTCGGCGTTGTCCTCGAGTTTGTTCAGGAGGAATCGCGTGGCGGCGGTCTTGCCCACTCCCGCTTTCCCGTAGAGAAAGATGTTGTCCGGCTGTTCGCCGTAGATTGCGGGTTGGAGCGCACCGTGGTACTCGTCCAGTTCGTCGTCGCGTCCGACCAGCGTGTCCGGCGTGTAATCGTCGAGTAATGCCTCCCGATTGGTGTAGGGGGAGTACTCCCGGACGAAGTCGAAGGAACCCATGGTACTCGGGGACCACTTGTGGCGGGTTCATGAAGGTATCGAAACCACCCGTTCCGCTGATTCCGCTGATTCATGTGAACGATTCGTTTAAGAAATACCCCCACCCCGTCGTTCCGCTGAATCCCGCGAGAGGAGGGTGGGGTGGCCCACCCTGCGCTCTAGAAGAGCAAACTTCTTGTCCTAGTTGGAGAAACCGTATCCGTAAACCAGTCAATTTAGACTATTCCGACTATATTGGCGCGGAAAGAAGTCCGACTCTTCGATGCGACAGACTCCCGCCCACTCCCCCGTGAGAGATTCAGCGGAACGATGGGGTGGGGGCGTTTATAAATTACCCCAAACAGACGAAACAGCGGAAATGGTGGTTGGCTGTACCACGACTGCACCCCGGGCCGACCCCTTCGGTCTCTCGTCGAATATATTCAATACGACCGAATGCTTTTATGCGGCCGTTCGTTCCACCCGTTCGTGGACGACGTTCGAGACGTCAGTGTGAACGACGACGTTAGAGAGATTCGTGGAGACGGCAACCCCGGAGACGTCCGCGTGAACGACCGCCTCCGAGACGTTCGCGGCGCGGTGTACATCCCGCAGAAAGACTGGAACGCTTACCAGATGTGGGCCGACTACCGCAACGCCGTCGTCGAGCGAGACCTCGGCTACGCCGCCACCGTCGGTCTGAACAGTCTCCGCGTCTTCGCGTCCTACGAGTACTGGCGCGAGGACGGTCCGACGTTCTTCGCGCACGTCGAACACCTCCTCTCGGCCTGCGACGCCCGCGGTGTCCGGCCAGTCGTCGTCCTCTTCGAGGCACCGCCGAAGGCCCCGCCCACCGAGGAGAACCTCCGGGCGACGGACCCAGAGAACGCCTTCGGCGTCCACTCGCCGTCGCGTCCCGAGGTGCTGCAACCCCGCGACTGGAAGGGGGACGACCGGTCGCCCGTCCACTTCGCTCGGCGATGGGCGCGGGAGTTCGCCGAGGACGACCGCCTGCTCGCAACCGAAATCATGAACGAACCCGGGGCGGTCCAACCCCGCCGGGATTTCGTGACCGACGCGCTCCGGGCAGTCAGGACCGAGGCACCCGACGCCACCCTCACGATGGGCACCAAGGACGTTCGGTTCGCTCGATTCTACGACCGAGAGGCCCTCGACGGTCTTGCCGGACTCGACGCCTACCAGTTCCACATGAACCTCCCAAAGCGACCGGCCGAGGCCTACGAGTACGTGACCGAACAGCGCGCGCTCGCCGACGAAATCGCCGCGGAAACCACGGGGGCCACGAAATCCTCCGAAACCGACGCCCGCAAACCCCTCTGGTGTACCGAGTGGCAGCGCACGCTGGAGGAACCGCCCTCGCGGTTCGCGCCGAACCTCGCCAGTCTCGCCCCGACGATTCGGAAGGCCCACGCCGATGGAACCCTCGACGGCGACTTCTTCTGGAGTCTGCTGCTCCGCCCGGCCTACCTGCGCGAACCGCGCGAGAAGGGCCGGGTCAACGGTCTCTTCCACGCCGACGGCGCGGTCTACTCCCGGTCCGACGCCGAGTCACTCGCGGGCCGACCGCTCGCGGTCGCCGAACGCGGCGCGCTCCCGGCGTCGTGGCGCGCCCATCGATTCCCGTATCCCGGTCCGGTCGCCGACGGACCGGTCCGGCCGAGCGATGGTGACGTTCGCCCCGGCGACGCGCGCCCTTCGGACCCGGACCACAGTCGCGGGTCGAAATCGGACGGAATCGAGGGGTTTCGCGCGCTCCACGAGTCGCTCGTCCGACGAATCAGAGACGCTCTCGGCTTCGATTCCGGCCGCGGTCGGTCGCGAGAGAAGTGACGACGAGTGGAAGCGCGAGAAGCGAAGAAGTTCAGGTCACTGGACGAGACGAGACCCGAGCGACGAGGAGAGACCGAAGAACAGAGAAGAGACCGAAGAACAGAGAAGAGACCGAAGAACGACTGAGAGACCCAAGAACAAACGAGAGACCGAAGACGGCCGTTCAGAGGATGATGCTCTTCTTCCGGACCATCTCCTCGATGGTCGTGTGGAGGCCCTGCCGACCGATGCCGGAGGACTTGTTACCGCCGAAGGGGATGTCGCCGAGACCGTGGCTCGGAGCACCGTTGATGCGGACCGCACCGGCGTCCAGTCGGTCGCTCAGGTCCATCGCGCGGTCGTAGTCGCTGGTGAACACCGAGGCGTCGAGCGCGAGGTCACCGCGGTTGGCGATTTCGACGGCCTCCTCCTCGTCCTCGAAGGTCGTCACGGCCGCGACCGGGCCGAACTGCTCCTCGTGGACGATGCGGGCGTCGTGGGGCACGTTCGCCAACAGAGTCGGTTCGAAGTGTGCGCCGTCGCGCTCGCCGCCGCGCACGAGGTCCGCGCCCTTCTCGACGGCGTCCTCGACGAGTTCCTCCACCCACTCTGCCTGCCCCTCGTTGATGAGCGGTCCCATCGTGGTGTCCTCCTCGAAGAGGTCGCCGGGTTGCCAGCTATCGACCTCGGCCTCCAGCAGGTCCACGATTTCGTCGTGGACGGACTCGTGGGCCAGCACTCGACTGACCGCCGAACAGCGCTGACCGGCGTACTTGAACGACCCCTTGGCGCACTGGCCAGCCACGTCCGCGAGGTCGGCGTCGGGGAAGACGACCGCGGGGGCGTTGCCGCCGAGTTCCATGTGGAGGTTGACCATGCCGCTCTCCTTGGCGACGTGCTTGCCCGCCGCGCTGGAACCGGTCATCGAGACGACGTCGATTCGGTCGTCGCCCGAGAGGACGTCGCCGATGACGCTCCCGCGACCGGGGACGAAGTTGAACGCGCCGTCGGGCAGGTCGAGTTCCGAAACCACGTCCGCCAGAATCGCGGCGCTGATGGGCGTGTCACTGGCGGGCTTGAGGATGACGCTGTTCCCGGCCGCGAGCGCGGGGGCGACCGACAGCGCCGTGGTCGAGACGGGGTAGTTGTACGGCGTGATTGCCAGTACCGTCCCCATCGGTTCGTGCTTGACGATGGCGTCCCAGCCCTCGTGTCCGGCGGTCGTCCCCTCCCGGAACTCGCCTTTCAGCGACCGAATCTCCTCGCAGGCGCGGCGGAACCGCTCGGCGGCGGCTTCGACCTCGCCGCGCGCCGAGGAGATGGGCTTGCCCGCTTCGCGGACGATGACCTCGGCGAGTTCCTCCTTGCGCTCCAGCAGCCCGTCGGCGATGGCGTCGAGCCACGCGACGCGCTGGGGGATGGTCGTCTCGCGCAGTTCGGCCTGCGCGCGCTCGGCGGCCGCGAGCGCGTCGTCGGCCTGCTCGGGACTCGCGGCGGCGACTTGCGCGAACGACCCGCCGTCAGCGAGGTCAGAGACTTCGAGTACGTCGTCGGCGTCGAGCCATTCGCCGTCGATGTAGAGACGTTCTCGACGCTGGAGTGGTTGTTGGGACATACCCGCCCCTTTGCGCTCCGAGGGTAAAATATTTACTCACGATTGGGTTAATGGTGTCGCGGATTTTCGACTTCTGCGTGGCTCGCACCGCGATGCGACACGACCGCGTCTCCCGCCGTCTACCGCACCGTTTTTCTCGCTCGCCTTCGACCCGATAGCCGTGACCGACACCGATTCGCCGACCGTCGCGGCCTGTCAGATGACGGTCGCCGACCTCGACGTGGACGCGAACCTCGACGCGATACGGGAGCGCGTGGCCGACCTCCCGTCGGACGTGGACGCGGCGCTCTTCCCCGAGTACGCCCTGACGGGGTTCGTCGCCGACGAACGAATCCGCGCCGCGGCACTCCACCGCGACGGCGAGGCCCTCTCCCGCCTGAGCGACCTCGCAGGTGCCACCGACTGCGCGCTCCTCGTCGGGTTCGCGGAGCGCGATACCGACGCCGCCGTCGCCACGAATTCCACCGAGGACGCCGACGACATCGAGTCGAGTTACTACAACGCCGTCGCGTACCTTGACCCTGATGGCGAGACCACCGTCTATCGGAAACGCCACCTCTGGGCGAACGAGCGAGAGGTCCTCGAACCCGGACGCGAGCGCGTCACGGTCGAGACGCCCGCGGGGACGACCGGACTGCTCACCTGCTACGACCTCAACTTCGTGGACGAGAGCGCCGCACTCGCGGGTCCCGACGTGGACGCGCTGTTCGTCGTCGGGGCGTGGCCCGCGGCCCACACCCAGAACTGGAAACTCCTCTTGCGCGCACGCGCGCTCGACGGCGTCCGCTGGGTCGTCGGTGCGGGACGGACCGGAGAGAAGGCGGTCGGCGACTCGACCGAGTACGCCGGGCGCTCCCGGGTCGTCAGACCGGACGGGAGCGTGCAGGCCGGACTGAACCGGGGCGAGCGCGACCTCGTGGCCGAACTCGACCCCGCGGTCCTCGCGGAGTGCCGGGAGTTCATCCCCGTCTTCGACGACACGCACGGATGACGCAAATTGGAACGGAGCGCCGCCGAATCCGCGTCCCGTCTTCCGCCGAATGCTTTTCGGGGCCTGCGCCGAATCTCCGAGACGCATGACCGACTCCGAGCGCAGTCCCGACATCCTCGTCGCCGGGGAGACGCTCGTCGATTTCCTCCCCGACAGCGTCGGCCCGCTCGCCCACGTGGAGAACTTCTCCCGGCGCGCCGGCGGCGCGCCCGCGAACGTGGCCGTCGCGCTCGCGCGCCTGAACGCGACCCCGTGGTTCTGGACGCGCGTGGGCGCGGACCCCTTCGGCGACTACCTCGCCGCGACGCTCTCGTCGTTCGGCCTGCCCGACCGGTTCGTCGAGCGCGACCCCGCGGCCAAGACCGCGCTGGCGTTCGTCAGCCACGACGCCGACGCCGACCGCGCGTTCACCTTCTACCGCGACGGCACCGCCGACACGCGCGTCGAACCCGGCGGCGTCCCCGACGAGACGCTGGATGCAGTCGAGTGGGTGTACGTCGGCGGCGTGATGCTGGCGGCCGACCCCGGTCGGACGGCCACGCTCGACCTCGCCGAACGCGCGACCGAGCGCGGCGCGACCGTCGTCTTCGACCCTAACGCCCGGCCCGAGTTGTGGGACCGAAGCGACCGCGACTTCCAAGCCCTCGTCGCCGAGATGCTCACCTTCGCCGACGTGGTGAAGGCGACCCCCGAGGACCTCGAAGTCGCCGGGTTCGAGGGCGAGTCGCCGGAGGCGCTCTCGGCGGCCGTCACGGAGACCGGACCGCACACCGTCCTGCTGACGCAGGGGGATGCGGGAGCCTTCGCTTACGCGACCGACCGGGCACCGTGGGGCGCTGGCGCGGCTTCCCACGCCGGCTACGACGTGAAGCCGGTGGACACGACCGGCGCGGGCGACGCCTTCACCGCGGGGGCGCTCGCGGCCCTCGCCGACGCTGACGACGACACCTCGCTCTCGGCGGTCCTCGGATTCGCGAACGCGGTGGCCGCCGTCACGACGACGGCCGCGGGCGCGATGGCGGCGTTGCCGACCCGCGAGCAGGTCCGAGAGTTCCGGGACTGAACGCGAGGACATTGGGTTCGACGCCGACCGACGACGCCCTGTTACCGACCGACAAACTACAGCCACGAGCGCCGAGAGTCCCGAACACCCCGGCTTTACGTACCGCCGTTTCGTTCGCTCCGCCAATGGACGAACGGTGGCTCTACGCGTGGGGACTGGGGTCGGTCGCGCTCGGCGCGGCCTCCCTGCTCGTTCCGCTCTACGTCGTCGCGCTCGGCGGCGACCCGACCGCGCTCGGCCTGCTGGCGGCCAGTGCCGCGCTGCTGGGGACGCCCGGCGCGTTACTCTGGGGCCGCATCGCCGACCGAACCCGGAATCCGCGGTCGGTCGTCGTCGCCAGTCTGCTCGGCGCGGCGGTCTCGCTCGGCGCGATTCCGCTCCTCGACTCGGTGGTCGCCGTCCTCGCCGTCAACGCCGTCCTCTGGTTCGTCTCGGCCGCCGCCGCTCCTGTTCTGACGCTCCTCGTCGTGGCCGACGCGCCCGAGCGAGCGTGGTCGGGGCGAATCGCCGCCCTGAATCGCTATCAGGGGTTCGGCTGGGCGGGCGGTCTCGTCCTCGGAACCCTGTGGCTCGGCGTCCTCGCGCCGCAGTTCGACTCCCCGCTCTCGGCGCGGCGCTGGCTGTTTGGCGTCACCGCGGCGCTCGCCGCCGTCTCCGCGGTGGCGGCCGCGAAGTGGATGCCCTCGGCCGCGACCGACCTCGGTCGGGCCGACCGCAGGCGAATCGCGCGCTTCCTCTCTGGGACCCACCGCAACGTCAAGACCGCGACGTTCGCGTTCACTCCGAATCGGCTCTACTGGACGACGCTCGGGCTTCGGCCCCGACACCTCGCCCGGCGATTCACGCCCCGACTGGCGGCGTACTTCCTCGCGGTCGCGCTGTTCTCGACCGGGTTCGCGGCGTTCTGGGCACCGTTACCGGCGTATCTCTCTGCGGAGGGGTACGGCGGCGATGCGACCTTCGGGCTGTATCTCGCCACCAGTCTCGCGTCGGCGGCCTGCTACGGCGCGGTCGGGAGACTCAGCGAGCGGTTCGACGTGCGACTGTTCCAGAGCGCCGCGCTGGGGGTTCGGGCCGCGGCGTTCCCCGTCGTCGCGCTCGTCGGCGCGGCGACCGGACTCGTGGCGACGGGCGGTGCGGTCGGGGTCTTCGTCGTCATCGGCGTGACGTGGGCGGTCATCGCCGTGACCGGAACCGGACTGGTGACTCGTCACGCCCCTGCGTCCATCCGCGGCGAGGCGCTCGGCGTCCACGCCGCGCTGGTGGCGGCGGCGGGCGGGGCGGGAGGACTGCTCGGCGGGTGGACCGCGGAGTTCGGCTATCTGGTGGCGTTCGGGGTCGCGGGCGGTCTCGTCGTGGCGGGCGCGGTCGTGGTCGCCGCGCTCCGGGGACTCTCGACGCCGGGCAGTTCCGGCGCGGAATCGACCGAACGAGGGACCACCGAGCAGACGGAGTCAACCGACCGAGTCGAGACGACCGATTGAACCGAGACGGCCGACCGAGTGAAGACGACCGACTGAGCGCGGACGGACCGGACGCTGACGGCCGACCCCGACTTGCGCCGACCCCGAACTATTTGAACTGTGCCGACACAACCCACGGCCATGCACGACCGAGCGAAGGAGTTCACAGACCGCGCCCGTCGGGAGCACGACTTCGAGGTAGACGTGAAGGAGTTCTCCGAGGGGACCAAGACCGCCGAGGACGCCGCCGCGGCAGTCGGCTGTGAGGTCGCGCAAATCGCCAGCAGCATCGCGATGCGCGCCGCGGACCGACTCGTCGTGGTAGTGACGAGCGGCGCGAATCGAGTGAGCGAGACCAAACTCGCCGACCTGCTCGGACTCGCCGAAGACGACGTGGAGATGGCCGACGCCGCCGAGATAAAGGCGACGCTCGGGTGGTCCATCGGCGGCGTCCCGCCGTTCTGCCACGACGCCGAAGTGCCGGTCTACCTCGACGCGACGCTCACCGAGTACGAGACGGTCTGGGCCGCCGCGGGGACCCCGGAAGCGGTCTTCCCCATCGACCCGCACGAACTCCGAGAACTCTCGGGCGCGGAAGTAGCCGACATTGCCGAGTGAGACGCCACAGAACCAGCCGGTGAGCCTCTACTCTGTTCCCTATCGATTGCCGGTCTCCCGGCGGGCCAGTCCGAGCATCTGCGCCGTGGGGAGGGTCCACCCGTAGGTCACC
The DNA here is from genome assembly GCF_010747475.1 of Halorussus sp. MSC15.2. Classification (NCBI taxonomy): domain Archaea; kingdom Methanobacteriati; phylum Methanobacteriota; class Halobacteria; order Halobacteriales; family Haladaptataceae; genus Halorussus; species Halorussus sp. MSC15.2. The sequence continues at coordinate 527,166 of NZ_VSLZ01000002.1, forward strand.
GCCGCCATCCGCGTCCCGACCGTCGTCGCCGCGCACACCGCCGCGGCGGTACTGCCGGTCGCGCCGACAGTCACCGCAATCCAGTACGTGCTACCGCCCAGCACTGCGCAACTCGCGTAGAAATCGTCGAACAGGATGAACGGCGACCGGTCGAGGAGGATGTCGGCGAAGGCACCGCCGCCGACCGCGTTGATGGTCGCGATAGCGACGACGCCGAACCCCGAGACGCCGGCGTCGGTCGCCACGATGGCCCCGGCCGTGGCGAACGCCGCGAGTCCGACCGCGTCGGAGAACAGCGTGACGGGGTGGTCGTCCGGCGAGTCGAGGACGACGCTCAGCAGGACGGCCAGACCCACGCCGAGCATCCCGAGGCCGATTTCGCCGACGGACCGCAGCGCCAGCGGGACCCGGTTCACGAGGAGGTCCCGCGTCGCACCGCCGGCGAACGCCGTGACCAACCCGACGACCGCGACCCCGAACACGTCGAACTCCTCGCGTATCGCCTTGGTCGCACCGACGAGCGCGAACGCGACGAGACCGACCGTGTTCATCGCCGTGAACGGGTCTACCAGCAGTACCTCGGCGAAGTCCTGAACCACTAGTTTCGGCCACGGGTGCGAGCGTATTGAGACCTGCGCATCGCGGTCGCGGGGGTCGAGCGGAGCGCACCTCGCCGAAGCCGAACCCTTGATTTCCCGCGCCTCCCAACCGCCGGACATGAGCCTCCTCGAAACTGCGCTCGCGACGGTCACCGACGCCGCGCTCGGCGTCTGGCTCGGGAGCATCGTCTTCTTCTCGTTCGTCGCGCGCCGACGACCTTCGACGTGCTCGGCGACGACGCCGGCCGAGTCGTCAACGCCATCTTCCCGAAGTACTACTCGTTCGGCGTCGGCCTCGGGTTCGTGGCGTTCGCCGCCGCGTACGTCGGGGGCATCGGTCCCTACGACGGTCTGCTCGTGGCGGTCCTCCCGCTGGTCGGCGTCGCGCTCAACCTCTACGCCGACCGGGTCCTCATCCCGAAGATGGAGCGGGCGGGCGACGACGGCTTCGCCGAGTACCACAAGCAGTCGGTGGTGCTGAACGGCGTGACGATGCTCGCGGTCGCCGCGGCGCTGGTCTTCTCACACGTCTGAACGGGAGTCACGCAGGAGGAACATCGACGATGACGAAAGGAACCTACACGCTGCTCGTGGAACTCGCCGAACCCGCCACCGTCGAGTTCGGCGCGGCGGGCGAACGCGACCTGTCCGCCGGATGGTACGCCTACACCGGGAGCGCGTTCGGCACCGGCGGGTTCGCGCGCGTTGAGCGCCACCGCGAACTCGCCCGCGGCGAGCGCGACGCCCGCCACTGGCACGTCGATTACCTGCTCGGCCACCCCGATAGTCGAGTCGCCTCGGTGGTGAAGACGGCGGGCGAGGACGCGGAGTGCGAGGTGAGCCGGGCCATCGAGACCCACGGCGGCCCGGGCGTCGAGTCGGTCGCCGGTCTCGGCGCGTCGGACTGCGACTGCGATTCGCACCTGCAGTTCGGTCCTGACCGCGAGTCGCTGGAGCTGGCGGTTCGCGCGGCCCACGCGGAGTTGGCTGACTGATAGAACGACGTCCCGTCCACGCTCGACGCGCCTCGAAACCGGCCGTTCGCCCAGGGTGATTATCCTTCTGGCGGACATATCAGTGTGGACGCGCCGATGCAACTCGACCCGCTCCAAGACCCCGTCGATACGCCGGCGGAGGCGTACCGCGAGGTACTGCTCCCGTTCGGGAAGTTCGCGCTCGCGTTCCTCGCGGTCTACCTCGTCGGTCGGTTCGTCGCCGAACCCGCCGCCACCCGTATCGTGCGCCAGCGAAACCCGAACAACCCGACGATACAGGACGCCTTCCGGCGCTACCTACATCTGCTCGTCATCGTCGTCGGCGTCATATTCGGGATGGCGGCGGGCGGGTACGGACAGGTGCTGACGAACTCGACGCTCATCGTCGCCGCGGCGACGCTCGCCATCGGCGTCGCGGGCCAAGAGGTCATCGGGGCGCTCATCAGCGGCCTGTTTCTGGTCGTCAACCCGAACTTCAACGTCGGCGACTGGATAGCGTGGGGCGACCGAGAGGGCGTCGTCGAGGCCATCAGTTTCCGCACCACCCGCGTCCGGACCGAGAGCAACGAGACGGTCACAGTTCCGAACACGGAACTGACGACGAGTACCATCGTGAGCCAGTACGGTCGCGCGGAGTTCCGCGTATCCGAGGAGGTCGGCATCGCGTACGAGGACGACGTGGACGAGGCCATGTCGCTGCTCGGGGAGGCGGCGGTCTCACAGCCCGCGGTGCTGTCCGACCCCGAACCGCGCGTCTACTTCTCGGAGTTCGGCGACGACGAGTTGGTACTCCACGTCCAGTTCTGGATACGGAACCCGACGCGAAGGGACATCCTGCGGGTCCGCTCGGAGTTCGGACTCGCGGTCAAGTCGCGGTTCGAGGCCGCCGGAATCACCATCAGTCCGGCCGCAGGGCGCGAACTGAGCGGCGACCTCCGGGTCGAGCGGTCGGCGACCGGCGAAAGCGACGTTGCGGACGAGCGGTAAATCGCGAACCGTCGGGTGGGACCGCCGCTCGGAGTCGTGGACCCGGGAGAGCCGAGTCCCGCCGTCCCGGTCCGGCGTAGAGTTAACTGACTTCGGTCCCCACTCCCGTCCGTGACACTCGAACGAAACGTCGGCGGACTCGACCGAATCGCCCGCGCAGTCGGCGGCGTCGCGCTCGTCGCGGTAGCGGTCGGCGCGTTCTTCACCGGGCGTGACCGCTTCGGCGTCGCCGCGGCGCTCGCGGGCGCGGGACTCCTGTTCAACGCCGCCACGCAGTTCTGCGGCGTGAACGCGCTACTCGAAATCGACACGTGTTCGCGGGAGTAGAAGGGAAAGAACGGAACGCGGGTCCGAGCGTCAGTACACCGCGTCCCGAATCGCGTCGTCGAGGTCCTCGAAGGTGTCGAGGTGGGTCCGGCGCTCGGTCCGGAGCCTCGCCAGTTTCTCGTCCAGATTCGCCACGTTCTCGGCCACGTCGAACTCGGCGATGTCCATGCCGGGAACCGCGCTCGGAATCGTCAGTCCGGTCGCCTCGTCGTCGGTCCACTCGACGGTGCCGCGGGCGATTTCGCGCAGAATCGTCACCGACTCCTCGACGCCGATGTCCTTCTGTTTCGCGCCGAGGTGGCCGGTGTTGATGACGAAGCAGTCCACGTCGAGGTCGGCCACGAGGTCCCGGAAGCGGTTGCCCTCCTCGCCCTTCGACCCCACGATGAACGGGTTGGTGCCGACCACGCGGATGGACTCCCCGGCCTTCGAGGGGTCGCCAGCGCTGGTCTGGATGGACTCGCCGAGCATGAACGCCGCGGCGGCCTCCTCCGGCGAGAGTTTGGCGACTGGGGGCATGACGGGGTTCCGGGTGATGAAGAACACCTGGTCCACACCGTCGAGGTCGATGTCCTCGTCCGCCGACGAGAGCTGCTCGCGCTCGATGACGGCCCGACCGTTGGTGGTGTAACGGTCGCTGTCGAAGTCTACCGTCCCGTCGTCGGCGACGTCCACGTTCTCCAGCACGGCCGACTCGTCGGTCACGGCGTCGTACATCGCGGGCTGTTCGTCGGCGTCGAGTCCGATGGTCTTGACGTAGAGACCGTTGCCCTCGCTCCCCGCGATGGTCCCGTCCGGGAGCAGGGCGCAGACGTCGTCCTGCAGCATGGTCGCCTCCTCGGGGTCGTCCAACCAGAGACCGTGGGCCGTCAGGGTGGACTTCCCGGTGGCCGAGAGACCGAGGAACGCCTGTCCGACCTCCTTCAGGTCGCCGGACTCGTCGGTCAACCGGACGCGCTTGCTCCCGGCGTGGAGACCGAGTCCGCCCTGCTTCTTGGCGTAGTACATGAACAGGCGGAGGAACGACTTCTTGGCCTCACCGGTGTAGTCGCTCCCGAGGACGGCGGTGACGCCCTCGTCGGGGAGGATTCTGACGGCGATTTCGTCGGCGTCGGGAATCTGGACCGTCACGAAGTCCGGGTCCGGACGGGAGTCGCCGTCGCTCGTCACGGGTTCGAAGAGCTTCGCCCACGCCAGCGCGATGCGACCGTACTCGCGGGGAACGTAGAGTCGGCAGACGTAGGAGTGGTCGTCGTCTCGGCCCATCCGGCGGTCCACGCAGACCATCTCTCGCTCGCGGGCCGCGTCGAACGCTCGCTCGATGCGCGCGTAGTCGTCCGCGTCGAAGTCGTCGTCCACCGCGTTCTTCGTCCGGTCGGCGTTGCGCGAGCGCTCGTCGCTCACGTAGGACGGGGAACCGAACTCGGTGGTCGTCTCGAGGTGGTCGGAGAACTCGCGGAGGCGGTCCATCGACGGGTCGTATATCACGTCGTCCGCTTCGGCCGGGTCTGGAAGCGCTGTCTCCAGCGACTGAACTGTCTTCCCGGATTCTGACATCGGGTGAACCAAGAGTACCCGGACGTATAATTATGCACCATTTACGCGGGCGTTGGGCGCTCTACTACGGATTTTTGATTTCACATCCGAGTAAATAATATCGCTTCCGGGGTGGATACCCGAGGTTGTGTCCGTTTAGGTCCCGATTATCGTACTCGCGCTCGCGTCGGTCTCTACGAATCGTTCGCAGCGCGGCGGAAGGGGTGAAGATTCCCAGACGCGGCCGATTCCCGCTGTCCGGAAACAGGACACCACTTTTAAGCGCGAATCGGGCGAACTGCCGAACGTGGACGAGAACACTGGAGGGTTGGCGGGGCTGTTCGCGCCCGAGCGAGTCGCCGTAATCGGGGCGACCGAGAGCGAGGGGTCTATCGGTCGCGCGATTACCGAGAACCTGCGGGCCGACTTCGCGGGCGAGACCGTCCCGGTGAACCCCAACTACGACGACGTGCTGGGGCTAGAGTGCTACCCCGACGTGGCCGACGTTCCGGGCGAGTTGGACCTCGCGGTGGTCGTCGTCCCGCCGAAAATCGCGGTCGAGGCCGTCCGGCAGTGCGGCGAGGCCGGCGTCCGGAACGTGGTGGTCATCACCGCCGGATTCGGCGAGACCGGAAGCGAGGGCGCGAGTCGGGAGCAGGAACTGGCGGAGGTCGCCGAGGCGTACGACCTCAACGTGGTCGGGCCGAACAGTCTCGGCGTGATGAGTACGCCCTCGGGGATGAACGCCACCTTCGGTCCCGAGAACGCGCTCCCGGGGTCTATCTCCTTCATGAGCCAGTCCGGCGCGTTCATCACGGCGGTGCTGGACTGGGCCAACGACGAGGGAATCGGCTTCAAGGACGTGGTGTCGCTCGGTAACAAAGCGGTCCTTGACGAGACCGACTTTGTGGAGGCGTGGGGCGACGACCCCGACACCGACGTGATTCTGGGCTATCTGGAGGGCATCGAGGACGGCCCGGCGTTCATCGACGCCGCGCGCCGAGTCACCGACGACACGCCCATCGTGATGGTCAAGTCGGGCCGGACCGAGGCCGGAGCGCAGGCGGTCTCCTCGCACACCGGGACCCTCGCGGGGAGCGAGCAGGCCTACGAGGCCGGACTCGAACAGGCGGGCGTCCTCCGGGTCGAGAACGTGCAGGAACTGTTCGACTTCGCTCAGATTCTGTCGGGGCAACCCCTGCCCGACTCAGACGACGTGGCCATCGTGACCAACGCGGGCGGCCCGGGCGTGATGACCACCGACGCGGTGGGCGACTCGAACCTCTCGCTGGCTTCCTTCTCCGACGAGACGCTCGACGCGCTCTCCGAGTCGATGCCCGAGGAGGCCAACATCTACAACCCCATCGACGCCATCGGCGACGCCGACATCGACCGGTTCGAGGAGGCGCTGGACCTCGCGCTCGCCGACGAGAACGTCGGGTGCGCGGTGGTCCTGTCCGCGCCGACCGCGGTCATCGACTTCGACGACCTCGCGCGGGTCATCACCGACCTGCAGGCCGAACATGGGAAACCGGTCGCGTCGGTGCTGATGGGCGGCGAGAGCACCGACTCCGCGAGGGAGGTCCTGCGCGAGGGCGGCATCCCGAACTACTTCGACCCGGCGCGCGCGGTCCGGAGTCTCGACTCTCTCTCGCGCTACCGCGAAATCAGCGAGCGCGAGTACGAGGACCCCCGGACGTTCGACGTGGACCGCGAGCGTGCCCGCGAGATTCTCGAACGCGCCGAGGAGCGCGGCGACAACCGCCTCGGCGTGGAGGCGATGGGCCTGCTCGACGCCTACGGGATTCCTACCCCGGAAGGCACCGTCGCCGAGACGCCCGAGGACGCGGTCACGGCCGCGCAGGACATCGAGGACGACGTGGTAATGAAGATAGTCTCGCCCGACATCCTCCACAAGTCCGACATCGGCGGCGTGAAGGTCGGCGTCTCGCCCGAGGAGGTGTACGACGCCTTCGAGGACCTCGTGACCCGCGCCCGGAACTACCAGCCAGACGCCGACATTCTGGGCGTGCAGGTACAGGAGATGGTGGACCTCGATTCGGGTACCGAGACCATCATCGGGATGAACCGCGACCCGCAGTTCGGTCCCCTGCTGCTGTTCGGACTCGGCGGCATCTTCGTGGAGATTCTGGAGGACACCGAGACCCGGGTCGCGCCCGTAAGCGAGCGCGAGGCGACCGAGATGGTCGAGGGAATCCGGTCCGCGCCGCTCCTACGCGGCGCGCGAGGCCGCGACCCCGCCGACCGCGAGGCCATCGTCGAGAGCCTCCAGCGTCTCTCGCAACTCGTGACCGACTTCCCCGCGATACTCGAACTCGACGTGAACCCCCTCGTCGCGGGTCCGGACGGCGTGCAGGCCGTGGACGTGCGACTCACCGTGGACACCGACAACCTATGAAAACGATACTCGTCACCGCGACCGAAGAGAGCACAGGCAAGACCGCGGTCGCGCTCGCGCTGGCTAAACTGGCCGCCGAGCGCGGTCTCTCGGTCGGTTACATGAAACCCAAGGGCACTCGACTCCAGAGCAACGTCGGCAAGACGCTGGACGAGGACCCGATGCTCGCCCGCGAGCTGCTCGACTTGGACGCCGAGATGCACGACCTCGAACCCGTCGTCTACTCGCCGACGTTCGTCGAGCAGGCGATTCGCGGCCGCGAGGACCCCGACGAACTCCGCGAGCAGGTCCGCCAGAGCTTCGACAGTCTGGCCGAGGGCAAGGACCTGATGGTGGTCGAGGGGGGCGGGAAACTCACCACCGGCGGCATCGTCGGTCTCACCGACCCCGAGGTGGCCGACCTCCTCGACGCGGAGGTCCTGCTCATGTCGAAGTACGACCAGGGCGGCGACGTGGACGACCTGCTGGCGGCCGCCGACGACGTGGGCGACCGACTGCTCGGCGTGCTGTTCAACGCGGTGAAGGAGGGGAACTTCGACGGTCTCGAAACCGAAGTCGTCCCGTTCCTCGAAGCGCGCGGCGTCCCGGTCCTGGGCGTCGTCCCCCGCGACCAATCGCTGGCGGGCGTGACGGTCGCGGAACTCGCCGCGGAACTCTCGGCCGAGCAACTGAACGACGCGCCCGGGGACGCCTTCGTCGAGCGGTTCCTCGTCGGCGCGATGTCGGGCGACTCCGCGCTCCGTCACCTCCGCCGGACGAAGGACGCCGCGCTCGTCACCGGCGGCGACCGCCCGGACCTCCAGCGCGTCGCGCTGGAAGCGCCGGGCGTGAAGTGCCTGATTCTGACCGGCGGGTTCCGCCCGCCGGGGGCCATCGTCGGCAAGGCCGAGGAGAAGGGCGTCCCGATTCTGCTGGTCCAGTCGGACACCCTGACGACGATAGAGCGCGCCGAGGACGTGGTCCGGAGCGGTCGGACCCGCGACGCCGAGACGGTCGAGACGATGCGGGGCTTACTCCACGACCACGCCGACGTTGAGTCCATCCTCGGCGACGGCGACGAGTTCTCGCCAGCGGAGGACGCCGACCCGGACCAATCGCAGGAGTAACGCTACTCGCCGATTCGGACCATCCCTTTCACGGTCTCTGGGTCCATCGCGCGCCGGAAGGCGTCGTCCACGTCTTCGAGGTCGGTCTCGAAGTCCACGATGCCCGCCGCGTCCACCGCGTCGTCCGCGAGCAGTTCTATCGCCGCAGGGTACGTGTTCCGGTAGCGGAACGACCCGCGCACGTCCAACTCGTTGTCCACGATGTCGAGTACGTCGAGGGGCACCTCGGCCTCGTCGCCGAGTCCGACGAAGACCACGGTGCCGCCGCGCCGGACCGCGTCGAGCGACCCGGCGACGGCCGACGTCGCGCCGGAGGCCTCGATAGCGACATCGACACCCTCACCGTCGGTGGCGTCCGCGACCGCCGCGCCGAGGTCCTCCTCACGGGGGTCGATGGTCGCGTCCGCGCCGCGCTCCTCGGCCCGCCGGAGTTTGGAGTCTACCACGTCCGAGACGAAGATGTCGGTCGCTCCCGCGGCGCGGGCGGCCTCCATCGTTAGCAGACCGATGGGTCCCGCGCCGGTAATCAGCACCGAGTCGCCGACGCCGACTTCGCCGCGGCGCGCGACGTGGATGCCGACGCTGAGGGGTTCGCACAGCGCGCCCTCTCGCGTGGAGACGGACTCGGGGAGTCGGTAGGCGAAGTCGGCGGGCCACGCGACGTACTCGGCGAACGCGCCGTCGTCCGGCGGCGTCGCCATGAAGGTCACGTCGGGGCAGAGGTTGTACTCGCCTCGCTTGCAGTGGGCGCAGCGTCGGCAGGGGACGCCGGGTTCGAGCGCCACTCTATCACCCCGTTCGAGGTCGGTCACGCGCTCGCCGACCGCGACCACCTCGCCCGCGCTCTCGTGGCCCAGAATCAGCGGGTCCTCCACCACGTAGTCGCCGATTCGACCGTGTTCGTAGTAGTGGAGGTCCGACCCACAGATGCCGACTTCGCCGACCGCGACCAGCATCTCGTCGGGCGCGGGGTCGGGCCGCGGCCGGTCCTCGATGTCGAGTCGGCCGGGTTCTCGCAGGACTGCCGTGCGCATGGCCGGGTGTTGGTCGCGGAGCGATAAATCGGTTCGTACGAGGGGAGCGACTGCTCCGGTTCCGCTCGCTCGTCGAGCGATTACTCGTCGAGGTCCTTCCGCATGCAGGTCGCCGAATCGGGACACAGGTCGGCGAACTCGGTCGTCCCTCGAATGCTCTCCGGGACCGTCTCGCGGTCGGTGACCTCGTAGCCGCGCCCCCGGAAGAACGTCGCCGCGGTGGTGGTCAGGAGATAGAGCGTCTCTATCTCGTTCGCTCGCGCCCGGCCCTCCAGCGCGTCGCACAGCGCGGTTCCGTAGCCCTGCCCGCGATGGGGTTCCGCGACGACGACCGACCGGAGCAGACCGTTCGACCCGTGGGGTTCGACGCCGCCGATACCGACGAGTTCCGCGTCGTCGTGGCCGACGAAGAAGCAACTCGGCTTCTCCCGCACGTCCTCCGACGGGAGTCCGCTCGCCTCCAACAACGCCTCGATGCGGTCCAACTCCGCGGTCTCGGCCTTCCGAATCGATATCGTCGGCGTAGTCATGCTGACCTCGTGAAGTGTCCAGTTCGCCCGCGGTGGCTTTGCGGTTCGAGACGTCGGTTAGCACGAATCATCGGATGGAATCTGGGTGACCGTGATTCTGGCTCTTCCGCCGAGGTCGAACGCCATACCCGGGCAGTCGTAGAAGCAACGCATCAGTGCGTATGCGCGGCGCGCGGCGACGACGAGTCCGGCGACACCTGCGAGGACCACGGTGCCGGTCAGCGGTTGGCTGACGAACCACAGCGCCGCGGGAATCGCGGCGACCACGGCGTAACTCAGCAGGATGTCGCTCCACGTGTACTCCTCGATTCTCGCACGCTCTCGTGAATCTGACGGTGGTCGGTACATTACGTATCTGGTGTGGTAATCGGTGTTCGTTCGTGCGACGCTACTCGCGGCGTCGGCGACGGGTCTGGCCTCGAAACGACTATCCTCATTCGGCGGAGTCCCCCCGCGACGGTCGCTGCCCGGATGCCGGCTTCTCGGCCTCGATTCTCGCGGCGACGACGTAGTCGCTCAAATCGCGCTCGTCGTCCCACTCGCGGATGAACTCGTCGCTGTCGGACTTGGGTTCGATGGAGACGTCCGTGAATCCGGCGTCGGTCAGCATCGCGTCGAGCGCGGGAATCGACGCCGCGCCGCCGACGCAGGCCGCCACCGACGTGGGGTCGGTCCGTATTCCGTCGGGGAGTTCGGCGGTCAGGACGACGTCCGAGACAGCGAGTCGCCCGCCCGGACGCAGGACGCGATACGCCTCGCGGAACACCTGCGGTTTGTCCGGCGAGAGGTTGACGACGCAGTTCGACAGAATCACGTCCACCGACGCGTCGGCGACCGGGAGGTGTTCGATTTCGCCGAGGCGGAACTCGACGTTCGACGCGTCGTTCGCTTCGACGTTCTCGCGGGCCGTCTCGACCATCTCGGGCGTCATATCGACGCCGACGACGCGACCGGACTCCCCGACCTCTCGGGCCGCGAGGAAGCAGTCGAACCCGCCGCCGGAACCGAGGTCGAGGACGGTGTCGCCCGCTTCGAGACTCGCGATTGCGGTCGGATTCCCGCAACCGAGACCCAGATTCGCGTCTCCGTCCACGGCGTCGAGGTCCGCGTCCGAGTAGCCGAGTTTCCGCGACTCGTCGGCGGGGGTGTCACCGCAGGAGTCCGTCCCATCGCAACACGACGACTCCGTCGACGACGACCCGGCGGCGATACGCGAGTACCGTTCGCGCACGGCGGTGCGCTGGTCCGCGTCCGTGAGACCCTCGCGGTCAGTCTCGGCCGTCGGAGCGTCGTCAGTCATCGTCGGCTGACCTCGTCTCGTCGAGGACGCCGAGGAGTCGTTCGGCCCGCGGCGTCGCGGTGTAGTATCGCCATCGACCCTCCTTTCGCCGTTCGACCAGTCCGGCGCTGAAGAGTCGCGAGAGCGCTTGACTGACCGCGCCCTGACTCACTCCGAGCGTTGGTTCCAGTTCACAGACGCAGACGTCGTCCTCGGAGTCCGCGATGAGTCGGAGCGCTTCGTACCGGGTGTCGTTCCCCAGCGTTGCGAGCGTCTGGACGTCACTCGCCACGGCTTCTTCGGACAGCGAGTGTCCGACTTCACAACAGCCAGTCCCTCGTTGCGCGTCCGGTTCGGGGTCCGTCGTTTGCCCACTCATTTTAGCACATGCTAATATTAGACTCTACTAATATAAGCGTTCGGGTGGTTTCTTCGACGGAACCGAGTCGGGAGAATCACCGAGTTTCGACGAGCTATCGGTACGACAGACACTATCGCACGACCACGGTCCTTATGTCAACTCCCGCAGTACCACCGCCCATGCCCGGCGCAGTGTTCCTCCGGGGCGACTCGATTACCCTACGGACCATCGAAGCGGAGGACGTGGAGTTCATGCGCGACACCGTCAACGACCCCGAGGTGCGCGAGGGACTGACGACGGCGTTCCCCTTCAACGCCGAACAGGAGCGCGAGTACTTCGAAGAGCGAATCTCGAATCAAGAGGACGTGAACCTCGCTATCTGTACTGACGGTGAGATGGCGGGCACCATCGGTCTCCACGACATGAACCAGCGGTCGGGCCACTGCGAGGTCGGTCTCTGGCTCGCCACCGATTACCACGGCCGCGGCTACGGCACCGAGGCCTCGCGCCTGTTGACCGACTACGCCTTCCGCGAACTCCGGATGCACAGGGTACAGGCCCGCGTTCTCGCCACGAACGATGCCTCCGCGCGAATCTGGCAGAAGTTGGGTTTCAGGGAGGAAGGCGTCCACCACGACGAGGCGTTCACCGATGGCGAGTACGTGGACATTCGGTACTTCGGGGTGCTGGAAGACGAGTGGGGGAAATAGCGACGGCGGAACCCAGTTGCTGTCGGTTCTCTCCTTGGCGGTGACACTCGACGCCGGAACCAGAGACTGGCCGCGTGCACCGGCGGGTTATTTAATGCGGGAGCGAAAACCCCGGTCCGAATGCCGCTCGAACGCATACTCGCGCTGACGACGACGCTCGTCCTCGCGGGGACGTTCCCGGTCGCGGTCATCGCGGCCCGGGGATTCCGTGGCGCGCCGTTCGGTTCGGTCCTCCGTCCGTTGCCGGTCGTGATACTCGCGTACATCGCGCTCAACGCGAACGTGGCGGTCGGCGTGGCCGTGCCGCCGGGGTACGAACTCGTGGCGTCGGCGGTGGCGACCGTCGCCGCGTTGGTCGCGGCCGCGCACGTCCTCGTCCTGCTGACCGAACGGAGGAAGCTATGACGCCGATGAGCGACCTGCTCTCGTTCGTCTTCATCGCCCAGACCACGATGCTGGTCATCACCTGCGTTCTGCTGGTGTATCCCGTGGTCACCTACAGTCGGAACGTCGCGCACACGCGGGGCTTGCTTTTGCTCGCGGGCGCGTTCTGCGCGCTGACGGTCTCCTACGTCACGGCCGTCGCGTTCGGCATGACGTTGGTCTCGTCGGCGCTGGACCTCGCGGCCTCACTCCTCGCCGCGGCCGGAATCTGGCAGTTCGCCAGACCGTTCGTCCAGTTCGACGAGGGGACCGTGGAGACGACTGCGGTCGGCGAGACCACCGGGGGGGTTCGAGAGTGCCGGGGACGACTGACGGCGAGGGACTCGCGCTCGCGCCGGGCGAGCAGGTGTTGACCTCGGTGCCGTCGATGGGGTCCCCGCTCTCGTTCCTGCCGGACGCCGCGTTCGAGAACCTGTTGGTCGTGTCGGCGACCGCGTCCCCGAAAAAAGTGGAGTCGATAGTCGAACGACGCGGCGGCGACCCTCAGAAGGTCGGCGTCGTCCCCGTCACGGGGTCGCCCAGCGAGTACGAGGGGCCGATGTGGACGACGGACGCGGTCGACCCGAGCGACTTGACGGGCATCAGCATCCGTCTCTCGAAGGCGATGGAGTACGTCATGCGCGGCGGGTGGGTCGTCGTGGACAACGTGAACGTCCTGTTGATGTACGGCCGAGAGGAACAGGTCTTCCGACTCCTCGACTCGGTCGTGTCGAACACCCGGAAGAAGGGGGCGTGCGGAGCGTACTGTACCGTCCGCGAGGCGGTCACCGACCAGACGTACTCCCGGCTGCAGAGTCTCTGTGACCGGACGGTTACGGTCGAATAGTTCAGTCCGTGTTCGTCCTGATTTACCCTCGTCTGAATGCGAAAGTACTGATGGTAAAATTAATACAGCGCGCCTTGCTAAGGGTATGCATAGATGAAACGTCGAACGTTCGTGGCGACCAGTGCGGCGTCACTTTCGGCAGTCGCGGGGTGTCTCGGCGGAATCGGTGGCGGTAGCGGCGGCGAGGACCTCACGGTTACTCCGACCGACGGTAACGTTGACGGCTATCCGCCGGAGTTCGACGAGGTCCCCGAGAAGCGCAGCATCGACACCTCGTCGTTCGCCACCAAGGCGGAGAACGGCGTCGAGGTTCCGCTCGCCCCTATCGACGTCGTGCACTACTGGTACAAGCGCGGAGAAGCGAGAATGGCCGACGCTCGTGGGAAGCAATCCTACAAGAAATCGCACATCTACGGCGCGGTTCTGAGTCAGGCGGACCCCGACCGACGCGTCTCGAACGACCCCGTGATGGACTGGCCGAAGGGCGACCGCATCGTCTGTTACTGCGGTTGTCCGCACCACCTCTCGTCCATCCGGGCGTCCCAACTCATCAACGAGGGCTTCGAGAACGTTTACGTCATCGACGAGGGGTTCTGGGCGTGGAACGAACGCCGCTATCCGAGGCGCGGAACCGACGTGGGCAACAAGCCTAAAAGCTGGGTCGTCCGGGGCGAAACCGCCGCCGGTCTCGCCGGTCGGAACGCGTGGGCGAGACACAGACCGACCGAGCAGGTGGAATCGACCGACATCACCGACGACGGCAGTTACGAACTCCACCTCAAGTTCCACGAGGTCGGTCCGGAATCGACCATCGAAGTCGAGACGCCGGAGTACACGGTCGAAGGCAAACTGAAGAATCTCGCGTCGGGCACCGTACAGGGGTAGCTGACTCTCACCCGACGCGAGACGCCGTAACGGCCGATTGGGGTCGTCACCGTCGTCGAAAAGTACGACGCCGACTCTCGCACGAACCGGTAGTTCTGATTCAGACGACTCGTTCTTGGTCGGAATCGTCTGCGGCCCGAACGACGATATCCCCCGCTCCCTTCACAGTGACTTCGTAGCCGCAGTACGTGAACGACACGTGTGGTCCGTCCTCCGAAGCGGCCCACTTCGTCTCGAACAGTTGATTCAACGCGTCCGGGTCGACGACGCGGTACAGCGGTGGGGTCACTTCGGTCGGAGGGATTCCCTCGGCGTCTGCCACCGCCGTCACTATCCTCGTACTGATTCGGTCGTCGTCACCGAGAGCGGTCCGCGAAACTCGCATACCACGTCTCTGCTCGCCGGACTGTATAAAAGCTATCGCAGATTGCGAAATTCGGTCCGAAACCACCGGTTTACGTTCCGACTCGGAGGCGGATTCGGTTCGCAGTCCATCTTCGAGGGACTGCGCCGACCGGCGACCCTTCCGAACCCGAATCCCGGGTCTTTATGCTCACCCTGTTAGTACCATCCTAACAACAGCGCCGAACACATGTTCCGACACACAGTCGCGCGGAGGGGTGGCTCGTGAACGCGAGCGACCTCTTCGCCGCCGTTACGGAGTACAGTCGCGGAGTTATCGCCGTCCTCCTCGTCCTGACCGTGCTGGTCGGGGCGGGCGCGCCGATGGTCGAACAGTCGTCTTCGCTCGAACAGTTCCAGAGCGATAGCACGGCCGCCCAGAAACTCGACTACATCGACGCCAACTTCACCTCCGGACGGGAGAACACGACGACGGTCCAACTCATCGTGAAGGACGGCAACGTCCTCTCGAAGGACGCTCTCGTCGAGACGCTACGACTCCAACAGGCGTTACGAAACAACGAGACGATAAACCGGACGTTAGCCAACGACACGCCGACCTCGGGCGTCGCTAACGTCGTCGCCACCGTGGCTATCCGGCAGGAGCAGGCGAGTCAACTCCGGAAGTCGGCGGCCGAACTCCAACAACGGCGGCAGTCGCTCAACGAGTCGCGGGCGGAGATTCGTCAGCGAAGTCAGTCGCTGAACCAGACCGCTGCCCGCCTGAGCGACGCGCTGAACCGGACGCGCGAACTGCAGGCGCAGTACGACCGACTCAACGCCTCCTACAAGCAGGGCGAGGTGAACGACTCGGCCTACCGACAGCGGTCGGGCCAAATCGAGACCCGACTCCGACAGGTTCTGACCTCGGCGACGGCGAACCTGAGCGCGAACCAGTCGGCCACGTTCACGCAGGCGTTCGAACAGACGCGGGGCCTGCAACTCCAACTCGACCGTCTCAACGCGTCCTACCAGCAGGGAGATATCAACCAATCGACCTACCGGGAGCGCGCGGCGGAGATTCGGTCGCAGTTCGAGCAGGTGTACCGACTCGGAACGCGCGGCGTGTTGGCGAGCGAGTACCGGCAACTCCAGCAGCGCGCCGCGGAACTGAAAGAGCGCGGCCAGCAACTCAAGGAGGACGCCGAGAAGCTACAGGCCCAACGCCAGCAGTTACAGAACGCTTCCTCGCCCACGCTACAGGAGCAGATTGACAAACTTCGCTCGATGAATCAGTCGGAAGTCGAGTCGGCGGTCACGACGGTCCTGAGCGAGGGCGGCGACGGGCCGTCGAGTCAGGCGTTCGCGTTCATGCCGACCTCCTACGAACCCGGGAGCACGGAGTCGAACGCGACGATGCTCGTCGTGTTCCAGAACGTCGGCGGTCAGGGCATGCAGGGCATGGGTTCGGCCTCCACCGGTCTCGTGGAGTCCCAGACCGCCATCAAGCAGGTCGCCCAACAGTCGATGGACCGCGAGGTCATGGTGTTCGGGTCCGGCATCATCAGCAAGGAGACCGAGCAGTCGATGACCGACAGCATCGCCATCGTCGGCCCGATGGCGCTGCTGTTCGTGATTCTGACCCTGCTCATCGCCTACCGCGACCTGCTCGACATCCTGCTCGGGGTGTTCGGCATCTTCGTGGTGCTCGTCTGGACCTTCGGCTTCATGGGATGGACGGGGGTGACCTTCAACCAGATATTCATCGCGGTGCCGGTGTTGCTCATCGGCCTGTCCATCGACTACGCGATTCACGTGTTCATGCGCCACCGCGAGGAGCGCGAGCAACACGAGGGCGAGAGCGTCCGTCAGGGCATGTCGGTCGCGCTGGCCAGCGTCGGCGTGGCGCTGGTCTGGGTGACCGCGACCACCGTCATCGGGTTCCTCTCGAATCTGGTGAGTCCCCTGCCGCCGATTCAGGACTTCGGTATCGTGAGTTCGGTCGGTATCGTGGCCGCGCTCGTCGTCTTCGGCGGTCTGATTCCGGCGCTCAAGGTCGAAATCGACGGGTTCCTCGAATCCAGAGGCTTCGACCGGAAGAAGCGAGCGTTCGGCACCGGTGGCGGCGCGCTCGGGTCGATGCTGTCGGTCGGTGCGGTCGCCGCGCGAAAGGCACCCTTCGTCGTGCTGGCGCTGACGCTGGTGCTGTCGGCGGGCGGCGCGTACGGCGCGACGCAGGTCGATACGAGTTTCGAGCAGACCGACTTCCTCGCCGAGGACCCGCCGAACTGGATGAAGGACCTGCCCGAACCGTTCGCGCCCGGCGACTACTCGGCGAAGGCGAACCTCGAATACGTCAATCAGAACTTCCTGCGACAGGACTCGCAGGCCCAGATACTCGTCGAGGGTAACGTGACGACCCCCGAGACGCTCGATAAGCTACAACAGGCCGAGCAGACGGCCGCCCAGAAGGAGGACGTGGTCGTCGTCCTCTCGAACGGCGAACCCCAGATTCGGAGTCCGCTCTCGGTGATGGAACAGGTCGCCGCGCAGAACGAGTCGTTCAACGCGACGCTCGCGGCGTCTGACACCGACGGTGACGGCGTGCCCGACCGCAACGTCGAGCAGGTGTACGACGAACTGTTCGCGGTCGCCCCGCAAGAGGCCGAGGGCGTCATCCACCGCAAGAACGACGAGTATCGCGCGGTCCGGATGGTCGTCTCGGTCAAGGGCGGCGCGGCGTCCTCGACCGTGACCGAGGAGATGCGCGCCATCGCGGCGACCATCGACGGCGACGGACTGGAGGCCACCGCGACCGGCCAACCCATCGTCTTCGAAATCGTCCAGAACCAGTTGCTCGACACGGTCATCCAGAGCCTCATCATCACGCTCGGGGCGACGTTCGCCTTCCTGATGATAGCCTACCGGTTGGCTCACGGGAGCGCAACGCTCGGAGCCATCACGCTGCTCCCGGTGGCGTTCAGCGTCTCGTGGATTCTCGGAACGATGTTCCTGCTCGGGATGCCGTTCAACGTCCTGACGGGGATGATTACCAGCCTCACGGTCGGACTCGGCGTGGCATACAGCATCCACCTCAGCGAGCGTTACACCATGGAACTCGGGCGTCGCGACACCATCTGGGCCGCCATGCGCGAGAGCGTGACCGGGACCGGGGGCGCGCTCCTCGGGAGCGCCGCGACGACCATCGGCGGGTTCGGCGTCCTCGCGTTCGCCATCCTGCCCGCGCTCCAGCAGTTCGGTATCATCACCGGTCTCACTATCACCTACGCGTTCCTCGCCAGCGTCCTCGTCCTGCCGAGTCTGCTGGTGCTGTGGACCCGCTACCTCGGGCCGGGCGAGACCGGCGAGGCGACGACGAAAGAGACGAGTACCGCGGTCGCAAATGGGGGTCTCAGAGAGGACTAATGGACGAAGACGACGCCATCGAGGCTCTCGAAAATCTCGGACTGTCGAACTACGAGGCGAAGGTGTTCACCGCGCTCCAGAAGTTGGGCACGGGCACCGCTCGCGACGTGCATCGGACGACCGACGTACCCCGGTCGCAGGTGTACGGCGCGGCCGAGTCGCTTCAGGACCGCGGTCTGGTGGAGGTCCAGCAGTCCAAGCCCATCCAGTACCGGCCCGTCAGCCTCGAAGCGGCGGAGTCACACCTCCGCGGCGAGTTCGAGCGCACCCAAGAACGGGCGTTCGACTATCTGGAGGCCGCCCGCCAACAGCGCGGTGACGGCGACGAGCGCCGCGAGGACATCTGGACGGTCCACGGCCGGGCCAGCATCGACGGCCGGGTCGAGCAACTGCTGGCGGAGGCCGAGGACCGCGTGCTGTTCGCGCTCGGCGAGGACGCCGACCCGATGGGCGAGACCATCGCCGACTGCCTGCGCAAACTGGCGGCCTCGGGCGTCACGGTGAACGTGGTCGGTGACGACGACGTGGCCGAGCGATTCGAGGACAGCGGCGTCGCGGTCCACCAACTGCCGATGGACCACCCCCACGCCGACGACCCCGTGGGTCGGGTAGTCGTGGTGGACGGCGAGATGATTCTCCTGAGCGTCCGCGACGAGAGCGACGACCCCGAACTCGACGAGGAGACCGCCATCTGGTCGTCCCGCACGGGTATCGCCGCGGTCCTCATCCAACTCATCGACGGCGGACTCGGCGAGGCCCTCTCGGTGTAAGCAGTCCGCCCCGTTATCTATCGGGGCCTATCGTTCTCGCAAGATAGAAGTAGGTCTGCTGTTTCACTGACTGCGACCCGCTACGAACGGGCAGGAACTGTACCTATCAAATCCTATTTTCGAAACCCAGACAGTTTTCTCGGTCGGTGTCGTACCCCGAGTCATGCCGTGGTACGCCGTCGAGGCACTCGACGACGCGTTCGACGCCACGAAAGCCCTGCTGACCCCGCTCGACGCACGCCAGTGGCTGGCACTCGCGTTCGTGGTCTTCTTCCTCGGGAACGCCGGGGCCGGGGGTACCTCCGTGACCGCCGGGGGTTCGTCCGGCGCGCCCGCGGACGGGCCGCAGGTCGGTCCCGGCGGTCCGCCCGGACAGATGGGCTGGGAGGGTGACCTTCCGTTCGCGTTCGGAGAAATTCTCCCAATTATCGCCGGTGTCGTCGCGGTCGCGCTCGTCGTCGGCCTGCTGTACGTGCTGGTGGGGTCGGTGATGGAGTTCGTCTTCGTGGAGTCGCTCCGCCGCCAGCGCGTCAGAATCCGGCGGTACGCCGACCAGCACTTCGGGCAGGCCGTCGGCCTGTTCGCGTTCCGGGCCGTCCTCGGTATGGTAGTCGCGCTCCCTGCGCTCGGACTGATACTGGGCGGCGTGTCGGTCGCTACGGGCGGACCGTCCGTCGCTCTCGGGGCGGTCGTACTGCTCGTCCCATTGCTCGTCGTCGCCGGACTCGTCGTCGCCCTCGTGGACGGGTTGACCGTCAGCTTCGTCGTCCCGGTGATGATACTCAGAGACGTCGGCATCCTCGACGGGTGGCGGCGGTTCTGGCCGACGTTGACCGGCCAGTGGAAGCAGTACGCCGTCTACGTCCTCGTGCGGTTCGGACTCTCGCTCGTCGTCGGGACGGTGGCGTCGGTGGTCGGCGGCGTCGTCGGCGCGGTGCTGTTTGCACCGTTCGCCGCGCTGGGGGTCGTCTCCGTCCCCGCGCTCGGCGGTCCCGAGGCGATTCTCTCGAATCCGGTCGCGGTGGCTCTCGGCGTCGCCCTCCTGCTCGGGTACCTCGCGCTCATGACGGCCGTCCTCGCGGCGGTCTTCGTCCCGGTCCAGACCTACCTCCGGTATCACGCGCTGCTCGTCCTCGGGGACACCGAGGGAGACCTCGACCTGATACCGGAACTCCGCGGAGACGTGCGGGAAACGAGATAGTCCGCGAAACACGAGCGCCGAAGAGACGGGAACGTCCGTCTCAGAGCTTCGACCGAAGTTGTAGCGTGACCGTCGAGTCGTCGAGCAGTTCGCCGTCGCGGCGGACGTGGACGACCGGCGCGTCGTCCATCTGGAGCCACTCGTCGTCGTTTTCGCCCGAGATTGTAATCGTCCGCGACGAACGGCCGAGGCACTCGGAGGCGTCGTCGATAGCGAGCGGGTCGGGGGTCGTCTCGGTGGCGACGATGGGGATGGATTCGAGGTGCGGGTCCACGTCGCGCAGTACGTCCCGGTACTCGCAGACGAGTTCGACGGCTTCCTCGGCGACGTTGGCCGACGGGAACGAGGCTCCCCGAACCGGGACGGGGCGCTTCCCCGAGAGGGGACAGACGACGGCGAAGTCGCCTTCGGGGTCGGTTAGGTCGTCGATTCGCCGGTGGAGGACTTCGAGGCGGTCGGGCATTGCGGTTCAGGTGCGACACGGCAGACCAACCGGGAATAGGTTTCGGAATCGCCATCGGCCGCGACGGTGACAGAATAGTCCGGAGACATCTCCGTTCGCGTAACTCAGACTCGCGCACAGAGGTGGCGGCGAACCGCGCGCTGGCAGTCGGCGAGCAGGTCGTCCACTCGCGCGAGGTCGGCCAGCATCGGATGCGCCTCCTCGAAGTCGCCGTAGAGGTGGTCGAGCAGTTCCCGTTCCCTGATTCCGGTGAGACCGTCGCGCCGTGTCCCCCGGATGGTGGCCTGCCGCTCGCGGACGAGACGGTCGCAGGTCTCCCGACGGTCGGCCAGTCGGTCGTGGCGCTCGCGGAGTTCCTCGAACCCGAGTTGCAACAGCGGCGTCTCGTCGGCCTCGGCGACCCAGTCGGTGACTGCGTCGAGTTCGTCGCCGACCTCCCGAGCGCGGTCGCGCTCGGTCGCGATGGCGTCGGCGAGCAGTTGGCACTCCTCTGCGCGCGTCTCGGCCCGCGAGACCAACTGGTCCGCGAGACCGGGTGCGAACGCGCCCGCCGCGGGCGAGAGCGCGGCGGCGAGGTCGGGCGACAATTCGTCGGCCATCGCCTCCGGGAGCGAGTCGGCGTCGGCGTACGGGAGTACGGTGTCGCGGAACGCCTCGCGGACGACCGATACCCCGTCGGCGTTCCCCACCGAAGACGTTCCGACGGCGAGCGCGTTTCCGGCCGACCGACTCGGGACCGACTGCGCGGACGTTCCGACCCGCTGGCCCGCATCCGGCGACGCCTCGCGGACGCGCTCGGCGAACCGTTCGAAGCCCGCGACCTTCTGGTCGATGCGTTCGCGTTCCGATTCGGCGCGCTCGACGGCGTCGTGCGTCCGGAGTTCGACGGTCATAGCTTCGAGTCCAGTTGGCGCTCGACGGCGTCGTCCGGGAGCGGTTCGCCGTCCTGCCGGACGTGGACCAGCGGCGCGTTGTCCATCCGGAGCCACTCGCGCTCGCCGTCGCCCGAGAGGACGACCGAGCGCGACGTGCGCGGCAGACCGTTCTCGCGTCGGCCCGCCGCGCGTTTGCGGGTCGAGACGAGGGTCAACGGTTCGCCGCCGTTCTCGTAGACGGAGAGGCGGTGTTCTGGGAGTTCGGTGTCGGACTCTCGGAGTGCTCCGCGATACCGACGGGCGAGGTCCGCAGCCTCGCGCGCGGCCGCTTCGGAGGGGAACCGTCTGCCGGTCAGCGGCGCGGGACACTCGTCGGTTTCGGCGCAGGCGACGTAGAAATCACCGTCGTCGGTGGCTAACTCGCCGATGGTCTGCCGGATACTGTCGAGGGAATCGGCCATGGTTTAGGCTGGCCTAATCTATGTTAGGTCGGCCTAAAAGAGGTTTCGAACGGTGGAGCGTGTAACCAGTTTGCATAGAGATACCGAGCGAACGAGACGGCCGACGAACTGGGACGAACGCGAAGCGTCACAACGCCGTGTACTCTCCGACGAGTTCCACCAAGTCGTCTTTCTCCAAACTCTCCTCGATGCGCTCCTCGCGCTCGCCGTCGGCGTAGAGGTCGAACGTCGGTGTCCCCTCGATGCCCCGCTCCAGCGCCAACTTCTGGTGGTGTACGACGTTCACCTTCGCCACCGCCGCGAAGGTCTCGCGTGCGACTGACTCCACGACGGGGTGGAGACGTTGGCCCGCGCCGCCGTCCGCGTAATAGTGGACCAGCACGACGTCGTGGGCGGCAACGGTCCGGTCGAAGTTCTGCGAACCGTCTACGTAGACTGGCGCTGACGGGGCACCGAGACCCTGTTCCTGCACGAGCGCTCGCTTCTTGCGCTCCCGAACCGCTTCGAGGTCCTCGTCGTCCATGCAGGAGGGGGTAGCGAACCGGGCGACTTAGTTGTGTAGCCCGCTTCTCATCTCCGATAATTCGGTGGTGATATGGGGACGTCGGGCCGTTCATCCTCGGTCGCCGTGATTACGCAGGACTTCCGTACGCCCGACGAATGCGGCAACCCCGAACAGGGAGGCGGCGCCGGACGCGAGAGCGCCGGCGAGCGGGTCGAAACCGCCGAACGGACCCGCGACGAAACCGACGACGGTACCCGTGATTGAACTGTTCACGGCTACGTGTTACCGAACTCCACCGAACGTAGCCTACTCTCCGGCGTCGATACCGACGAGTCGTTCGAGCAGATACTGCGCCTGTTCTCTGTCCAACGGGTCGTTCGCGTTCCCACAATGGGGTGATTGCACGCACGCCGGACAGCCGCCAGTCGAATCGCAGTCGCAGGCCGCGACCATCCGAGCGGTCCGCTCCATCAGGTCCTCAACCGTCTCGTACCCCTCCCGGACGAGTCCGACACCGCCGGGATAGCCGTCGTAGATGAAGATGGTACTCTGGCCCGTGTGGGGGTGCATCGGTGTCGAGAGACCGCCGATGTCGCCGCGGTCGCAGAGCAGTTCGAGGGGGAACAGCGAAATCATCCCGTGTTCGGCGGCGTGGATGCCGCCGGCGAAGTCTCCCGCCTCGCGCATCGACGACTCCACGTCGGCGGGGACCGTGAAGTAGAGCGCTTTCGTCCGGAGCGACACTTCAGGCAGGTCCAGCGATTCGCGGCCGAGCATCTCTCCGGACCGGTCGCGGCGCTCGAACCCCGTAATCTGCTTGCGCATCGTCACGTCCGCAAACCGGACCGGCACGTCCTCACGGGTCGAGAGTCGCTTCTCTTGGATGTCCTCCTCGACGGTAATCTCCTTCTCGTGGAGGACTTTGGTGTGATAGTCGGCCCACGTCGGCGAGAGTTCGGCGACTTCCCGCGAGAGGTCGAGGTCAACCACCTCGTAGGACTGGCCCTGATGGTGGTAGATGGCCCCCGGGTGGGCGTCCGTCAGCGCGTCGCCGAAGGGGAGGCTGGCGATAGTCTCGCCGCTTCGGCGGTCCAGCAGATTCACCTCGCGGTCGTCGATGGACCGGAGGCTCATCTCGTGTTGGGGGCTTCCGTCGCCGTCGTAGGTCCAGCGCACGCCGTCCGAGGTGGTCCGGCGCTCCAGCAGGCCCTCGGTTTCGAGGTCCGCCACGAGGTCGGGGAACTCGTCGCCGAAGTACTCCTCGTCCTCGGGCGAGAGCCACGTCTCGCGGGCCGCCGACAGCACGTGGTCGGGCAGGAGTTGGTCGTTGGTTGGGTTGACGACTGCACGCTCGGAGTCCCCGGCGAAGAAGTCCTCGGGGTTGGCCATCAGGTACTGGTCGAGTTGGTCCTCGCCAGCCACGAGCGCGACGAGCGACGGGTCGTCACCGCGTCCCGCGCGCCCGGCCTGCTGGAACGCGGCCATACGCGTGCCGGGGTAGCCGTCGAGCAGCACCGCGTCGAGACCGCCGATGTCTACCCCGAGTTCGAGCGCGTTGGTACTCCAGACGCCCCGGACGTCGCCGTCCTGAAGTCCCTCCTCTATCTCCTTACGACGGTCGTTCCCGAGGGCTGCCTGATACGCCGTCACGTCGGGCGCGAGGTCGCCTCGGCCCCGGTCTCGGAGTTCGCTGGCGCTCTCCATCGCCCACTGCTCGGCGGCCTGTCGTGCGCGGGTGAAGGTCAGGGTCTGGTGGCCCTTCGAGACGAGGTCGGCGAACAGGCGCTTGGTCTCGGCGTGGTTCGACTTCCGCCGACCGCTGGTTCCGGCTTGCGGGTTCTCGTACTCCGGCGGGTTCCAGAAGAGCCAGTGGGTCGGCCCGGTTTCGCTCACGTCTTCGTCCACCAGTCGGTAACTCGACTCCGGGGTCCCGGTAACGCTCGCGGCGTGTTCGACGGGGTTCCCGATAGTCGCCGAACAGCAGACGAACTGCGGGTCGGCGTCGAATCGGTCGCAGACCCGTCGGAGGCGACGCAGGACCAGCGCGACGTGGCTGCCGAACACGCCGCGGTACTCGTGGACCTCGTCGAGTACGACCGTCTCCAGCCCTTTGAAGAACCAGTCCCAGAGGCGGTGGGCGTGGGGCAACAGCGCGTAGTGGAGCATGTCGGGGTTCGAGAGGACGACCGTCGGCTGGCGGTCCCTGACCGCGCGCTTCTCGGCCTTGTCGAGTCTCCCGGTGTACTGCGCGACCGAGACGCGACTGCCGAACCCGAGGTCCCGGGCGAGATTCGAGAGCGTCTCCTCTTGGTCGTTGATGAGCGCGTTCTGCGGGGCGACGTAGAGCGTGCGCCCGCCGTGGTCCATCGCGCGCTCGAACGCGGGCACCGTGTACGCGAGGCTCTTTCCGCTGGCAGTCGGAGTGGCGAGGACGACGTTCTGCCCGTCCCGAACCGCGTCGATGGCCTCGGCCTGATGGCGGTAGAGCGCGTCGATGCCCCGCGATTGGAGGGCGCTCTCCAGTCGCTGTTCGAGGTCCACCTCGCGGAAGTCGCCGTCTCGGCCGGGCCGCGTTCGGTGGGCCTCTACCTGCCCGTCGTAGTACGGCCGACTCCGGAGCCAATCGATTGTCTCGTCCACGATTCCGGGATAGGGTCGGGGTACCTAACCGCTTTCGCCGCGGAGCGGAAGTGAACGCGCAGCGAACGCGACGGTGACCGGACCGGAAGAACGAGCGCTCGACCGGAGACCTGAATCTGTCGATTACGACCGCCGGTACGAGTAGCGCGAGTGGCGAACAGGCGGCACGACCGAGACGCGGGGAGACGTGCCGCGCTCCCGCTGCCCTCCCCGCGGTGGAACTCACGTCACGTGGTGGGGTGGTCCCGCTTTGGTACTTAAAATCTCGTACGACACCGGCATAAGCTGCGGAGAACGCCCGTCCAACCGTTCTATCCCTCCGTCACTGGAAACGTTCGCGCGATGTCACAACTCTTATTTCGGTTATCGATAAAATTTGTATCCAATGACAAGACGCCGGAGTCGACGCGCTCTCCTACGGGCGGGGGCGGTCGCGGTCACTGGTCTCGCCGGATGCGTCGGTAGCCTCGATATCCCCGACGACGGTCGGCGTCAGAGCGATACTACCCGCAGTAGTCCCGCCGAGACCAGCCCCGCGGGCGAGACGCAGTCCACGACCGAATCCGAAACCACCCGCGCTCCGACGGTCGAACTCGACCCCATCGACGTCCGGTCGTCGTTCTTCTACCTCACGACGCCGGACTCGCTCGACGTCGAAGCGGTCGAGGCGACCCAGTTCGTGTTCGTGAGAGTCCGGCCGCGAACCGACGCTCCTCGGCCGAGCGACTTCGCGCTGGTCGCCGACGACCGTCACTTCTGGGGGACGCTCGCGCCGGGCGACGTCGGCGGTCCGCACCGACTCTCGGAGTTCGGGTCGGTCTACCGCGCCGGAAAGCGTCGGTCGGGATGGGTCGCGTTCGAGGTGCCGAATCCGTTGGACGCGGAAGCGGTCGCTCTGACCTACGACGATTGGAGATGGTCGCTCGACGAGGACCGTCTCGCCGCCCTGCGCGCGCCGCCCCCCGACTTCGAACTCGTCTCGTTCGAAGCACCCGAGGAAGTGGCTCACGACGAGTCGTTCGACGCGACGGTCGTGGTCGAGAACGCCGGTGAAGGAGACGGCGTCTTCCGAGCCAGTCTGAATCAGGCCGGACCGGCGTACGCGCCCCACAGGGCGGCGGTTGAGGTCCCTGCGGGAGAGCGACGCGAACGAACGTGGACCTTCGGCGACTCGGTCACTCGGAAAACCGAGCGCGTGAACCTGCGACTCGAATCCGCCGTCACGGACCGCGAGACCTCCGTCGAGGTGCTGGGCGGGACGACGCCCGACAGCGCCGTCAACTGAGACGAGCGACGGCACGTCCGCAGAACCAGCCCCCGTCGGGAGACGCCTCGACCTACCGCTCCTCGATGGACGTCCAGCGCCGGTCGGTCTCGCCGACGTAGGTAGCACGGGGTCGGATGAGGCGGTTGTCGTCGAGTTGTTCGAGCGCGTGGGCTGTCCAACCGCCGACTCGGGAGACGGCGAAGACGGCGGTGAACAGTTCCCGCGGGATGCCGATGCCGTGGAGCAGGACCGCTGTGTAGAACTCGACGTTCGTGTTCAGACCCAGCTCTGGCTTGTGTTCTTCGAGGAGTTCGACCCCGACTCGCTCGGTCTCCTTCGCGGCCTCGAAGAACTCGGCGTCGCCGCTCTCGTCGTAGAACGTCCCGGCGGCGTCCGACAGGACCGCCGCGCGCGGGTCCCGGACCTCGTAGACGCGGTGGCCGAACCCCATCAGGCGCTCGCCGGACTCCAGTTTGTTCCGGACGTAACTCTCGGGGTCGCCCGACTCGTAGACGTCGAGCAACATCTCCAGAACCGGGCCGGGCGCGCCGCCGTGGAGCGGTCCCTTCAGCGCGCCGACCGCCCCGGTGACGGCCGAAACGACGTCCGACTCGGTGGAGACGACGACGCGCGCCGTGAACGTCGAGGCGTTGAGTCCGTGGTCCACCACGCTGTTTAGGTAGGTCTCCAGACCGCGGACCTCGTCGTCGCTCGGTTCGCTCCCTGTCAGCATGTAGAGGAAGTTCGCGGCGTGGCCGAGGCTCTCGTCGGGGTCGACCGGTTCCTCTCCGTTCCGGAGTCGCCAGTAGGTCGCCGCGACGGTCGGGAGTTGCGCGACCGCGAGTCGAGCGTCTCGCTCGGGGCGCTGCTCCGCGTCGGTCTGGACGAGGGTGGCCGCGGCGATGCCCATCCGCACGGCGTCCATCGCCGGGACCCCGCGCTCGGCCGCGAGGCGGAGGAGACCGACCGTCGCGTCGGGAATCGACCGCGCGGACGCGAGGTCGGTCTCGAACGCGTCGAGTTCGTCGCGGGTCGGAAGCCGACTGTTCCAGAGCAGGTAGAGCGTCTCCTCGAAGGTCGCGTTCGGCGCGAGTTCTTCGAGGGGGTAGCCCCCGATGACGAGTTCGCCGTTCTCCCCGTCGATGCGACTCAGTCTTGTCTCGGCGACGGTGACGTCTTCGAGTCCGTGGTGGACGGAACTGTCAGCCATGTACGAAACAACTCCGACTCGGTATATAATAGCTATCGTCGCCCCCTGAATCACCGGTATCGCCTACTGTACCCGGCGTCTGCCAGTTTGCGTTCCGCAAACCCGAATCGATGTTCGGAATCTGGGAAGAATAATTAAGGGTTTGTGAGTAGTTCCGAGTCGTGGGGGAGACCACAAATGGCAGACGACGAACGACGACACGGTTCAGGGAGCGTCGAACCGGGAACGACCGACACGCGCGTGGGGATGGAGTCGCTGCGCGAACGCGGTCTCGACCCGGAGGAACTCCGCGAGCGTCTCATCGACGCCATCGGCGCGGAGTTCAGCACGTACTACTACTACACTAACCTCCGGATGCACCTCGCGGGCCACGAGGACTACAAGGAGATTACCGAGGACGCTCGACTCGAAGACCGCGCCCACTTCGAGTTGGTCGCGCCACGGGTGTACGAACTCGGCGGCCACCTGCCCTACGACATCGACGACTTCATGGGGCGGGCGTCCTGCCCGCACGCCGAGATGCCGGTGCCCTACGAGGGCGAGGAACCCGACCTCTCGCAACTCGACGCCGAGGGCGTCCTCGAAGTCCTGCTGGAGGCCGAGCGGTGCGCCATCCGGACGTGGAGCGAGATTTGCGACATGACGCAGGGCAAGGACCCGCGGACGTACGACATGGCGAGTCGCATCCTGCAGGAGGAGATAGAGCACGAGGCGTGGTTCATCGAACTCCTCAGCATGGAGCGCGACGGCGAAATCAACCCCGCAGGCCACTTCGTCCGGGGCGAACCCGGCGACGCGCCCTATTCGACCAACCGGCGCATCAACGACTCGGCGTAACGACTCGACGCACTAGGTGTGACAGACCGCCGAGGCGTGCTCGGTGTGACAGACCACCGGGGTGCGCTCGGGAATAACATCGACCGGCGATTCGGGGGCCGACACGCTCATCCTCTTTTGGCTGTTATCCGTCCCCGTGAGCAGCTACACCGTCGAAATCGAGGTGCCGGACGACTGCGACGTGGAGCAGGCGGGCGAGACGGTCGAAATCGAGGTGCCCGAGACCGAGTACGTCCTCTCGGCCGCCCGGAGCGAGGGACTCTGGCTCCCCGCCGACTGCCAGCAGGGGTGGTGTACCACCTGCGCCGCCGAGTTGCTGGAGGGCGAGGTGGACCAATCGGACGCCCGCCGGTACTACGAGTCCGACGAGGCGGCCGACCTGATTCTGCCCTGCACCGCCAAGCCGGAGTCCGACCTCCGGATTCGGGCCTGCCAGTACGACGAGATGCTCGAACACCGCGCCGAACACGACAACCCGCCGGGCCGGTCGAAGCGGTGAGCGCGCCGAGTCGCGGACGTTCCGAGTCGGCCTTCCGGAGGCAACTCCCGATTCGACGGCAACTGCGTTTATGGGTGCAAACGTGGTACACCCGGACGTGAGCGACTACCACGGCGTACTGGTGTACGACGGCGAGTGTCCGTTCTGCTCGGCGGCCGCCTCGGCGCTCCGGCGCGTCGAGGGCGTCGGCGCGATAGCGTGGGAGGACGACCCGGCCCAGACGTTTCTCGAAGCCCAGTTCGGCGAGACGCCGTTCGCGCTAGTGTTCGCCGACCGGAGGGAGGAGACGGTGTACGTCGGCCGCGAGGCGGCCCGCGAACTCTGCGAGCGCGCCGGGATGCCGGTGCTGATTCGGGACGTCGTGGGCGACAACTACGAGTCCATCGCCGACGCCATCCGGAGCGTGACCGGAGTGGAGGGCGACCCCGACCCCTACCACGGCGAGTATCCGATGGCCGACCGAGCGCGCGAGGCGTTCGGGAAACTGGCAGAGAACGCGTGGCACACCGCGAAAGTGAGCCGGTAGCGACCGTCTCCCATAGGAATCGGTCCCCACTGCGACCGCGACTACAGCCTTCTCGACCGCCAGCGAGTACCGAGCGGGACCAACATCTTTCACAGGTGCTTGCGAACAGTGGACACACATGTCCGACGAGTACACCGGAGCCGACCTGTTCGTGGACGCGCTGGAGCGCTACGGCGTCTCGCACGTCTTCGGCAACCCCGGCACCACGGAACTCCCCGTGATGAAAGCCCTCGGGGACAGCGACCTCGAATACGTCCTCGGACTCCACGAGGACGTGGCGGTCGGGATGGCCGCGGGGTACGCCAGCACCCGGCGGTATCACTCCCACCACGACGACTCGGTGACCCCGGTCGGCGTCGTGAACCTCCACGTCGCGCCGGGTCTCGCGCACGGTCTCGGCAACCTCTACGGCGCGAGCGTGGCCGGCGCGCCGCTGGTCGTGACCGCCGGGAACCACAGCACCGACTTCCGCCACGAGGAGCCGATTCTGTCGGGCGACCTCGTGGAGATGGCCGACGAGTTCGCCAAGTGGAGCGCCGAGGTGCGGGACGTGAGCGCCCTGCCGACGATGCTCCGGCGGGCGTTCCGCGTGGCGCTCACCCCGCCGACCGGGCCGGTGTTCCTCGCGCTCCCGCTGGACGTGATGATGACCCCGACCGACGCCGACCCGGAGCGACTCGGAGAGATTCCCGACGCTGGCCGGGGCGACCCCACGCAGATAGAACTCGCGGCCGACCTGCTCGCGGACCCCGACGAGGACGTGGCGCTCATCGTCGGCGACGGCGTGGCGCGCTCTGGGGTGGACGCCGTGGAGTCCGCGGTGGCGTTCGCGGAGGCCACCGGAGCGCGCGTCCACGGCGAGATTCTGGCCTGCGAGGTGGACTTCCCCACCGACCACGACCAGTGGGTCTCCTACGTCCCGCCGGACGAGGACCTCGCGGCGACCCTGCTCGGCGCGGACAACCTCGTCTTCGCCGGCTGTTCGACGAACACGACGCTGACGCGCCACGACCGCGAACTCGTCTCCGAGGACACCACCTGCGTCCACGTCAGCGACGACGCGTGGCAGGTCGGCAAGAACCAACCCGCGGACGCCACCGTCGTGGGCGACCCCGGCCGAGTCCTCTCGGAACTCGCCGACCGCCTCCGCGAACGCGTCACCGACGAGGGCCGCGAGGAGCGACTGGAGCGGGTCGGCGCGGTCAAACAGATGGTCCAGAGTCGGATGACCGAGATGGGCGAGGACGAGACCGACGACCCCCGGGCCTCGAAGGCCGAACTCGTGGAGGCGATGGAGCGAGTCGCCGGGGACGCCTACGTCGTGGACGAGGGCGTCACCGCCAAGTACGCCATGCTGACTCGGTGGAACTTCGAACCGGAGCAGTACATCTCGAACAAGGGCGGCGGACTGGGGTACGGACTCCCGGCGTCGGTCGGCGCGGCCGTCGCGGAGTCGGAGACCGACGACCCCCGAGACGTGGTCGGATTCGTCGGCGACGGGTCGTACCTCTACTACCCCCAGACGCTCTACTCGGCCGCCCGCCGCGACGTGGACCTGACGGTCGTGATTCCGGACAACCGCAACTACCGCATCCTGAAGGACAACACGCTCGACCTCTTCGGCGGCGAGGAGGACGACTACGAGTTCGTCGGCATGGACTTCGAACCGCCGGTGGACATCCCGGCGAACGCGGAGAGCCACGGCGCTCGCGGGCGGTTGGTCGAGGACCCCGACGAAATCGAGTCGGCTCTGTCCGAGGCGCTGGAACGGGAAGGCCCGGACGTACTGGACGTACTGGTTCACGACTGAGTCCGTTCGCGACTCCGTTCGGTTTCGGGGAGACTCCGGTTCTGAGACCGACTTCGATTTCGAGTCGGACTCCGGGCTTCGAGACCGGCTTAGACCCGATTCCGGGTCGGATTCGCGGCTATCTGTCGCGCGTGACGACTTCGCCGGGCGTCGTCGTCGCACCCGACGAGAGCCTCACGCCCGCGTTCAAACTCGTGTTGATGCCGGTTTTCGCGCCGTCGCCGGCCACGACGCCGAACTTCCGGCGGCCGGTCGAGATTCGTTCGCCTTTGACTGTGAACTTCACTGGTTGGTCGTCGTGGCGGAGGTTGGCGACGTTCGTGCCCGCGCCGAAGTTCACGTCACGGCCTAGCACGCTGTCGCCGACGTAACTGAGATGGGCGACGTGCGTGCCTCGGCCGAGAACGCTGTTCTTGACCTCGACGCTGTGGCCGACCTTGGCGTCTTCATCGACGAGCGTCGCGCCGCGGACGTACGCGTTCGGGCCGACGCTCGCGCCCGAGCGCACCAGCGCCGGACCCTCCACGACGACCCCGGCGTCCACGGTCGCGCCTTCCTCGACCACCACGTCGCCCCGGATGTCGGCGTCCTCGTGGACCGTCCCCCGGAGGTCGCGGTCTAACTCGCCGAGTTTCCACTCGTTGGCTTCCAGCAGTTCCCACGGACGCCCCACGTCCAGCCATCGGTCCATCGCGGCGTAACCTACGTCGTACTCCTCGACGGCGCGCGCGAGAACGTCGGTGATTTCGTGCTCTCCGCGTTCGCTCTCGGCCACGTCCAACCACGTCCGCGTTCCTCGGGGAAGACGTATGCTCCGGCGTTGGCGAGGTCGGTGGGTGGGTCGGCGGGCTTCTCGACGATGTCGGTGACGGTGTCGCCGTCCGTCGAGAGGACGCCGTAGTTCGTGGGGTCTTCGACCCGCATCGCGCCGACCGCCGGTCCCGCCTCGAACAGGTCGGCGATGGCGTCGGAGTCGTAGAGGTTGTCGCCGTTGAGGACCGCGAAGGGACCGTCCAGCAGGTCGCGGGCGGCCCGCACCGCGTCGGCGGTCCCCGACTGGGATTCTTGGACCGCATAGCGGACCGGCACCCCGGCGTATTCTTCGCCGAAGTAGTTTCGGACCGCGTCGGCCCCGTAGCCGACGACGATTACGAGTTCGTCCGCGCCCGCGTCCACGGCGGCGTCGCCGCGTGGGCGGCCAGCGGGCGGTCCGCGACCGGCAGCATCGGTTTGGGGAGCGACGCCGACAGCGGCCGAATCCGTGTTCCCTCGCCAGCCGCGAGAATCACTGCTTGCATGGTCGTGGCTTCGACACACCGCCGTTTTAGTCTCCCGGAGTCGCCTCCGATTTCGACTCCCCACTTAATGTCCCTTACGCGTACTGGCGGGTGCTTTTACGGGAGGGGTCTCTCTTTTGCAATACGACTCGTCCAGTCGCCGAAACGCCGCCGAAACCCGATGGCAATGACTTAATATCCATCGGGCCGTCAACACTCACTACTTGCAATAGCTCCGGAACACGTTCAAATTGATGAAACAAAACGAAACATGATGGCCAACGAATGAACATCGATACATCCGACAGGAGACAACTGGAGCAGTCGTCGAACGTTCTCCTGCTGGCACCGTTGACACCCACGGGCAACCGGGCGTGTCTCGAACTACTCGCCTCGACGACGCCGCCGGAGGACGCGAACGTCGCCGCAGTGACGTACACGCCGCCGCCAGAGACGTGGATTTCCGACTGGAAGAAGTACATCGAGCGTCTGCCCGACGAACTCGCGTTCATCCACGCCAACACGGTGGAGACGACCGGCGACTACGACGAGAGCGAACTCCCGCCGGACGTGTCGGTCGCACGGGTGGACCCCAACCAGCCGATGGACATCATCGCGCCGCTGAGCGAGCAGTTGACCCGGTGGAACGGGAACGGGAATCAGACGCTCGTCTCGGTCCAGACGCTGACCATCCTCTTGGAGTACGTCGATTTCGACACCGCGTTTCGGTATCTCCACATCCTCACCCACCGGGTACAGGCCGCCGACGCCATCGGGTTCTACCAGATGGACCCCGACATCCACGACGAGGAGACCATCAACACGCTGAAGACTCTGTTCGACGCCGTGGTCGAGGTGTCCGACGACGGCGAAGAGTGGTCGGTCACCGAGACCTACGGCGACCGAACCGCGACCAGCGACCACGTCCAGTCCCACGACACGGACGTCTCCGTGCCGGACTCCGAGAGCGGCCTATTCGCCTCGATTCGCGACTCGCTGACGGGCGTGTTCTCCGACGCGAGCGACTCGGAGTCGGCCGGCACCGCGACGGGCGGGTCGCCGAACAGGTCGGCGAGGGGACCTCGGCCGGGTCGGCCGCACAGTCGGGGCGGGAGTCGGGCGTCGAAGACCTCCCCGAAGAGGCGATGCTGACCGACGAGGACCGAATCCGGGAACTGCTCACGACGTACGGGGGCCGGATGAAACAGGCCGACGTGACCGAGGAGACCGACTGGTCGAAATCGACGGTCAGTCGCAAACTTTCGAAGATGGAGGAGAAGGGCCTCATCACTCGCGTCCAAGTCGGCAGGGGGAACCTCGTCTTCCTGAGCGGGTACGAACCCGAGACGGCGAAATCACCTTTCGAACAGGAGACGGACTGATAGATGACGGAACCGAACGCGCGAACGACCGGCCGGACCCACCGGCGAACGCCGGACCGGCGACCAGACTCGCCGAGACACGGCAGTTTAAGTTTGACTGGATATGAGTGAATCACTACAGAGTGCAAGCGAGACCGGAACTATGCCAAAAGATGCTACAGTGCTGATAGTCGACGACGAGAAGCCGATAACGGACGCCTACGCCCAATGGCTGGAAGACGACTACCAAGTTCGGACGGCCTACAGCGGGTCCGAGGCCCTCGAAAAACTCGACGACGAGGTCGACGTCGTCCTACTGGACCGACGGATGCCGGACCTCTCGGGCGAGGACGTACTGAACGAGATACACGAGCAGGGACTCACCTGTCGAGTCGCGCTCGTGTCGGCGGTCGAACCCGACTTCGACATCCTCGAACTCGGCTTCGACGCCTACCTCGAAAAGCCGGTCTCGGAGGCCGAGGAGTTGCTCGAAACCGTCGAGACCCTCATCCGACGCTCGACCTACGACGTCCAGATGCAGCGGTTCCTCTCGCTGGCGAACAAGAAGGCCGCGCTAGAGACCAAGAAGAGTCCGGAGGAACTCGACGCCAACGAGGAGTACGAGAAACTCACGCAGGAACTGGCCGACCTCCGCGCGCAACTCTCGGACACCGCGACGACGCTCGACGACGACGACCTGCGCGCGGAGTTCTACGAGAGCGAGCAGTGACGATTCGGTTTCTCGCTTCGTCGGTCTGACGGCACCCGTGTCCGAGGCTATCGGTTCGTCGTTCGCCGTCGCGCTTTAAGTGGTTCTGGCGATAAGGGATAGATACGAGGGAAGACGGTCTCGTTCTGCAGGACTCAGTTCTGGCTACCACTGCGTCCGTCGTTCGAGACGTGTCGATGGAACCCTTGACCGAAAGAAAGTGCTGTCGCTTCCGGAGAGTGACTCGATAGAGCCGAAGACACCCTTCGTATCCACTCGTTATCGCTAGAGGTGCGTGAACGACCGACGACCAAATTCGGATATCCGCGGCTCTCGTTTAAGTGCTTCTGGCGACAAGGGATAGATACGAGGGAAGACGGTCCCGTTCTGCAGGACTCAGTACTCCGTAGCCGCGCTTTCCGGCGGCGCTTCGTCGCAGGCGCATGTTTAAACTATCCCCGCCGACTACGGATGCGTAATGACCGAGGGGTGGACCGACCAGCAGTTGCCGACGTGGCAGTCGGACGCTGTCGGCGACGACCGCGAGGTGGAGCGACCGTTCAGCCAGCGACCCGGCGACGGCGCTGTCGGCCGGGCGGACCTCCAGCGCGACCAGACGGTCCGCAAGTGGGGACCCGTCACGCCGAGCGCGACTCAAATCGGCCGCGCGGAGTCGCCGGAGGCAGACCTCTCCGAGAACGTGCGCCGACTCCACGAGGAACGCCACTCCGCGATGGCCGGACACAGCGCGCGGATGCACCGCCTCGACAAACTCCGCATCGCCCACGCGCTCTGCAACGACCTGTCGTTGACCCCGTGGCAGCGCGACCGGGTGGTCGGCATCATGTCGGACCTCGACCTCACGGCGTTCGGGAGCCAGCGCGCGATTCCGAAGGTCGCGCTGGTCGTCATCCGCCACGTCGTGGACCGCGAGCGCGAACACTACCTCGGTCTCCACGACCAAGAGTGGATTCGAGGGCTGTCGCCCGACCGACTGAACGACCTCTACGACCAGTTCCGGTCGATTACCGACGAGGAGGAGTTCTCGGCGCTCGTCGCGAAACACGGACTGGACGTGACCAGCCTCAACCGACTCCGGCGCACGCTCAAGGACCAACTCGACGAACAGGACCTCGAAGCGGCAGTGTACGGTCGGAACCCCTACCGAGACCCGAACCTGCCGAGCCTCGACGCTCGTCGCGCGGACGAAGCCCACGAGAAGTAACTGCCGTGTGGCCGCAACCCGATTTTTGGTTTCGAAGACACCGAGAGAAATCAGCAATAGAGAGAACAGACGAACGAATCTTCCTCGTATCTATCCCTTGTCGCCAGAAGCACTTAAAGAGACGTCGTCGGGACGACCGACCGAGTTCGCTCGCGCCGACTGCGCGAACAGGCCGCCGACGTAGACGAACGCCGCCGAGGCGAACGCCAACAGGAACGTTCCGCCGATTAACAGGTCGTACAACACCGCCAGCACGAGGAGCGACCAAAGGAATCCACTTCGGAGCAGGAATCCGGACGACGCGGCCAGTTCCGCGAACGATTCGGTGTCCCGCTTCGACAGCGAGCGCAGACGGACTGCTTCCGCGACGGCGTACGCCACCGCCGCGAAGAAGATGGCTTCCGGTGCGTACCGGAGGAGGATTCCCACGGCGAGAATCGTCAGTACGAGCGACCTGACGCCGACTTTCCGCCACGAGATTCGCTCTGTGAGTTCCATGGTCGAAGTTCTGACAACGTACATACAACTGTTGTGGATTACCGCCGGGGCGTCGATTCTCCGCCGCCAACCACAAAATCAAGTCCCCCCGGCGAACACTCCCCAGTATCCCGATGATTGAAGTCGAAAATCTGCGGAAGGAGTACGGCGGGTTCACCGCCGTCGAGGGGAGCAGTTTCTCGGTCCCCGAGGGCGAAGTGTTCGGCGTCGTCGGACCCAACGGCGCGGGCAAGACCACGACGCTCAAGATGCTCGCGGGGTTGGTCGAACCGACCTCCGGGACCGCCCGCGTCGCGGGGTACGACGCCGAGGACCCCGAGATGCGGAACCACCTCGGATTCCTCCCGGAGGAGTCGCCGCTGTACGAGGACATGACCGCCGTCTCGTACCTCGAGTTCTTCGCCGACCTCTACGACGTGCCGGGCGACGTGGCCAGCGAGCGCATCCACGACACGTTAGACCGACTCGACCTGCAACACCGCGAGCGAAAAATCGGCGACATGTCCAAGGGGATGACCCGCAAGGTCGCCATCGCTCGCTCGCTGGTCAACGACCCCGACGTGCTCATCTACGACGAACCCGCGAGCGGACTCGACCCGCTGACGACGAACTACATCATCGAGTTCACTCGCGACCTCGCGGAGTCGGGCAAGACCGTCGTCTTCAGCGCTCACAACCTGTTCCACGTCGAGAGCATCTGCGACCGGGTGGCCGTGATGAACGACGGTCGCATCGTCGCGCGCGGGAGCGTCGAGACCATCCGCGAGGAACACGGCCGGACCGAGTACCGCGTCTACACCACGGTCGAGGTCGCGGGCGCGGTGACGGAGAACGGCCGCTACTGCCGCACGGTCGAGAGCATGGACGCCGTCGAGGAGACCCGCGAACTCGCCGAGGCCGCCGGCGGAAAGGTCGCCGACATCCAGACCGAGACCCCGAGCCTCGAAGACATCTTCCTCGAACTGGCCGCGGAGTCCCCCGACGTGGAGGGCCGACCGTGAACCTCCGCAAGACCCTCCGCATCGCCCGGTGGGAGGTCTCGAAGAACGCGGGCCAACTCGACCGCCGGACCGTGGCGGTCGGACTGGTCGTCTTGCTCGCGGTCGGCGCGCTCACGCCGATGGTCGCCAGTGAGGGCGTCACCCTCGACGACGGCATCTACCGCGTCGGCGTCTCGGAGGACAGTCCCTACTACGCCCCAGTCCAGAACGACCGGACGTTCGTCGCGGTCGAACCCGACAGCGCGGCCTTCCCCGAGCGAATGGAACTGTTGGTTCACGGCCCCGGACGCGTCGTCGCGGCCGACACCCCGAAGGGAAAGGCCGCGCTCGCCGAGTTCCGGAAGTCGGTCAAGCGGTACAACGACCGCCTGCTGGCCGACGACCCCGATAGGGCCGCCGCTTTCCCGGTCTCGGTCTCGGTCAGTTACGAGGAGCAGACCGGCTTGCGCGCGGCCGGGAGTGGTTCGGAGTCGCCCGCGAGGCGAACGACTCGCGAGGGCGAGAAGCGCCTCGGCGGTGGCGGAAGCGGCGGTGACGGAAGCGGCGGTGGCGGAAGCGGCGGCGGTTCCGGCGGGTCAGGAACCGACTCGTCGGACTCCACCGGCGACAGCGACGGTCCCGCGCAGGCCCCTTCGGTCGGCAGTGGCGGCGGGTCGCTGTTCGGCGGGAACGCGGCGGGAGAAACTCCGTCCGACATCGCGCCGCCGTTCCCCTTCGAGTCGCTCGTGCTGGCGTTCGCGTTCGTCCTGCCGATGAACTTCGTGATTCAGGCGTACGCCTCCACGATTCTGGACGAACGGGTCAACGAGCGCGGCGAACTCCTGCTGGTGTCGCCGGTCTCGCGGGGCGACATCATCGCCGGCAAGACGCTGCCGTACTTCGTCGGGATGGTCGCCATCGCCTCCGTCACGGCGGTCGGCATCGCGGTGCTGACCCCCGCTTCGGACGGCGCGCTGGCGGTCGCCGCGACAGCGGCCAAGTCGGTCTCCGCGGTGGTTCCCATCGCGCTGCTGTTCCTCTCGGCGTCGTTCGTCGGCGGGATGTTCGCCCGGTCGTTCAAGGAACTCACCTTCGTCACGGTGACGCTGTCGGTGTTCCTGACCTCATACGCGTTCGTCCCGGCTATCTTCACCAACGTCCACCCCATCGCGGCCATCTCGCCGCTGACCCTCGTGGTGAAGGCGCTCCGTGGGACCGCGTTCTCGCTCGGCGAGTACGCCTTCTCGACCGGGCCGCTCTTCCTCTCGTCGGGCGTCCTCTTCGCGCTCGGCGCGGGCGTCTACCGCGAGGAGGACATGTTCACCCAGCGGTCGGTCCCGCTGAAGTTCCTCGACGCGCTCGACAGCCAGATTTCCGGGCCGCGCTCGGTCGCGAAGTTGAGCGCGCTCTCGATTCCGTTCGTCTTCGTCGCCGAACTGCTGGTGGTCGCCCTGCTGTTCGCGCTCCCGGGGTCGATTACGATGCCCATCCTGCTGGTGGCCATCGCGGGCGTCGAGGAGGTCGCCAAGAGCGTCCACGTCTACGCCGGGTTCGCCCACTCGCGGTTCGAGCGGACCGTCCGGTCGGCCGCGACGCTCGGGTTCCTCTCGGGACTGGGCTTCTTCCTCGGCGAGAAGGCGACCGCGGTGGCCCAACTCGTCGGTCTGCCGAACCTCGAACTCGGGAGGGCCGCGTTCGGCACCGTGACGGGTCTCGGCGTCGAGGCCACGCCGCTGGTGCTGGTCGCGTTGTTCCTCACGCCGCTCGCGCTCCACACCGTCACGGCGACGATTACCGCCGCGGGCGCGACCCGGGACCGGAACTGGTACGTCGGGACGCTGGCGGTGGCGACGCTGGTTCACGCCGTCTACAACCTAACGGTGGTGAGTTACCTTGGGTAAGCGCCTGACGGTCGCTCGGCGCGAACTCGCGTCGCTCCGGAGCGAGAAGACCATCGTGCTGGCCATCCTCATCCAGTTGTTCGTCGCGGCGTTCTCGTCGTTCCTCGCGGTCGGACTGGTCTCGCTGTACGACCCCGGGTCGGTGTCGAACCAGTTCGTCGTGGAGTTCGGCGTCACGGGCGAGGCCAGCGAGGACATCGTCCCCGTCATCGAGGAGCGCGACGGCTGGCGGGCCGTGGAGTACGGCGACGAGTCGGCCGCGATGCGGGACTTCGACAGAGGTGCGATACACGCCGTTCTCAAGGTCGAACGCTTGGCCGACGGTCGGGCGCACGTCAGTGCGGTCGCGCCGGACGGCAACGTCCGGACGACGCTCGTCGTGACCCAGATAAAGGGCGTGCTGGAGGCGTTCGAGCGCCACGAGCGAACGCGACTCAGTTCCCGGCTCACCCGCCAACCGGTGGAGTTGCCGCCCGACTCGTCGTCCAGTCCCTACTTCGGGTTCACCTACACGGTGCTGGTCCCCCTGCTCACGTTCCTGCCGGTGTTCATCAGCGGGAGCATCGCGGTGGACGCCATCGCCGAGGAGTACGACCGCGGCACGCTGGAACTGCTGCGGGTGACGCCCCTGACCGCGACCGACATCGTGGACGGGAAGATGCTGGCGATGGGCGTCCTCGCGCCCGTACAGGCCGGCGCGTGGCTGGCGCTGTTGTCGCTACGAGGCACCAGCATCGCCAACCCCGTCGAGATTCTGTTGCTCGTGACCGGATTCTCCGTCGGCGTGGTCACGATGGGCGCGACCGCGGCGCTGGCGTTTCGCGAGCGCAAGCAGGCCCAGTTCCTCTTCTCGATGGGCGTGATGGTGGTGTTCAGCGCGACCTACCTCCTGACCGAGTCGCCCGCCAACACCGTGGCCAAACTCGCAATCGGGAGTCCGACCGAGGTGACCCACCTCTCGGTGGTCGCCTATCTGGTCGTCTCGCTGGCGGCGTTCGCGGGGCTTCGGTGGGTGGTGGGCAAGCGAGGACTCGGGTCGTAGAGCCGTCACGTTTAGCCCCTTCTGTCCCGTCAGTCCGGACGAATGTGTCCCGACGCGGCTCCGCGATGGGAGTATCGGGTCGTCAAGCCACCGCGCGAACCCTCGAAGAAGGAGGCCCGCGACCCGACCGCCGCGCTGAACGAGGCCGCGGCCGACGGCTGGGAACTCGACGCGACCATCGACTACGTCGGCGGCGGAACCAAGTTCCTCGTCCTCAGGCGGCCGGCGGAGGGAGTGACCGAGACCGACGACGCAGAAGCCGACGACACCGAGACCGACGATGACTGAGACGGACGGCGACGAGATACGGACGGCCAACACGCTCCGCGAACGCGTCGGTCTGGGTCGAGTCTACAGTTGGTTCCTGCTCGGCGGAAATCGGTTCGTCGTCACCGGACTGCTCGCCGTGACCGTCTTCGTCACGTTCGTCGGAATCAGCACGCTCGTCGTCCCGTCGCTGCAGGTGGCGATTCGCTCGGCAGACACCATCGAGACCATGTTCTCGACCATGATAGGGACGGTCATCACCGGGACGACGCTGGTCGTCACCATCAGCCAACTCGTTATCTCGCAGGAGAACGGACCGCTGGGCGACCAGCGCCAGCGGATGAGCGACGCGATGGACTTCCGAACCTACGCGACCGAACTGTTCGACACCGCCCCCGAAGCCGAGCCAGCGGGATTCCTCGCTCAACTCCTCGAAGCCAACGTGCGCCGGGCCGACGCGCTCGAAGAGTGCCTCGCCGACAACGGTAACGACGAACTTCGCCGGCAAGTCGGCGAGTTCCTCGACAGCCTGCGGGACAACGCGGACGTGGCGTTGGACGACCTAGACGGGGAGCAGTTCGGCACCTTCGCCGTGTTGAACGCGATACTCAACTACAACTACGCGTGGAAGATTTATCAGGTCGAGCGACTCACCGACGAGTTCGCCGACAGCATCGACGAGGACGAGCGCGAGGCGTTTCACCGACTGGAGACGGCGCTGACCATGTTCGGCCCGGCGCGAGAGCAGATAAAGACGCTGTACTTCCAGTGGGAACTCGTGGACCTCTCGCGGTACATCCTCTACGCCGCGGTTCCGGCGCTCGTCGTCGCCGGTGCGATGCTCGCGTTCGTGGGTGCTCCGACGTTTCCGGGGGTCACGCTGGGCGTCCCGAACATCACGTGGGTCGTCGGCGCGGCGTTCACCGTCACGCTCGTGCCGTTTCTGCTGTTCCTGACCTACATCCTGCGAATCGTCGTCGTCGCCAAGCACACGCTCGCCATCGGCCCGTTCATCCTCCGGCAGTCGTACGGCGGTGAGTGAACGCGAGCGTTCGGACGAGCGAAGTTACTTATCACCAGCGGAACTATTCGCGTCCGTGAACCGCCGCCCCTTCCTCCGCGCCCTCGCCACAGGGGGCGCTCTCCTGACGACCGGTTGCACCGAGTCCCTCCCCTTCGTCGCCGACGGACCGTCGCGGGAGGACGTGTTCGCAGACCACCGATTCGACGGGACGGAACTCGTGGTCGCGTTCCGCGACGGCGTCGAGGTCCGGAGAGCCGTCCTCTTCGACTCGTCCACCGACGAGGAGTTCGAGGCGGTCGAACGACCGACGGGAGCAGTGCGTTTCCCGGTCGTGTTCCCCGACCGACTGGAGACGTACGTCGGCCGGTCGCTCCACGTGAAGGCCGAGACGCCGGAC
The DNA here is from genome assembly GCF_010747475.1 of Halorussus sp. MSC15.2. Lineage (NCBI taxonomy): Archaea > Methanobacteriati > Methanobacteriota > Halobacteria > Halobacteriales > Haladaptataceae > Halorussus > Halorussus sp. MSC15.2. The sequence continues at coordinate 568,717 of NZ_VSLZ01000002.1, forward strand.
GGGTGGGTCCGTCGGTGGATACCGGAGATGGTGCACGGAAAGGCCAAAAACGTCGAAGTCTTCCGAGACGGGCGCGCACGGTTCGAGGTCGAGAATCAGGGCGACGCTCCCCTGCTCGTCCGGTTCGTCGGAATCTACGGCGACGTTCCCAACCCCACCGTGGACGTCCAGAGCGACTCGTTCGACGAGTCGTCGTTCGACCTCGGTCCCGGCGTCGTCGGCGTCGGACGGAACCGTACGCTCTCGCCGTCCAGAACAGACCTCGTCGTGTCGCCCGGCGAGGTGGCACCGTTCGAGACGACCTACGCGCCGTTCGCGTTCCCCGACGGGGCCGACGCCGACGACTGTCGCGGCGACGAGCGGACGGGCGAAATCGCGGTCCTCCACGCTTCCGGCGGGAGCGCGGCCTACACGTTTCAGTACCGACTCGACGGCGAACCGACCTCAGTCGAGGGACAGTCGGCGGCCGTCTGTGGCGGTACGGACACCGCTGGCGGCGACTGACGGGGTAATCCCTCCGGAAATCAGAAGCCGCGGCGCTCGTCTTCGTCCTCGTCCGTGTCCCGCCGCGCCGCCTTCTCCGCCGACCCGCGGTCCATCACTTGCCGGTCGCGCTTCTCCGAATCGACCGCGCCCCAGAGCAGCAGGCCACCGCCGACGCTCAGGAGCACGAACAGGACGAAAATTCCGATTGCAGGCATTGTGGAGTTCGAGGATAGTGCTGTGTTCGGGAGCCTCAGCCGAGGAACACGTCCACGATGTCGCTCCCGGCCGACCCCGTGTCGCGGTAGAGTTCGGAGTAACCGCAGTTCAGACACGAGACGACTTGGAAGTGGTTGTTCTGGATGTCGAACATCTTCGAGAGACCGCCGCCGGTCGTGGAGATGGTCCCGACGTCGGTCTCGGTGTGACCGCACTTCGGACAGCCTTCGTCGTCGTCGTTCGCGGGGGCAGAGCTTTCTTCGAAGGGCATGGCCGAGACTCGTCACAGCATTGGCATGAGCTTTGTGGATGCTGTCGCCGAGTCTGGACCTCCGGCCGAGCATCACCGCGCGCCTCCGAGACCCAGTCCGGATTGAGATTCACGACCGCGAGGGGGACGACGACTCGACTGGAGGGACTGACCGGCCGTTCGAGTCGGCGGCCGAGTAGTTCGAGTCACCCTAGTCCGAGAACGCGTTCGTCGGCGTCGGCCACCGGCGGGAGCAGTCTGATTCCCGGTCGGACGAGGAAGTAAACCACGAGAAAACCCATCGAGGCCACGGTTCCGTACAGCGCGAACGAGACGCCCAGCGCGCCTGCCATCGTCCCGCCGAGCAGCGACCCGACCGGCATCATCGCCGTACTTCCGCTCGACACCACCGACGTGACGCGGGCCAGCATGGCATCGTCGACCGCCGACTGGAGCATCGAGAAGAAGATGACGTTGAACGCCCCCGCGGGGACGAACGCGCCGAAGAACCCGACCACCGTCGCCGGAACGCCGGGGACCGAGACGGCACCGAGCAGGCAAACCGTCGAGACGGTGAAACTGGCGACCGAGAGCAGTCCGAAGGGGTACTCCTCCACGAGCGAGGACCCCGCCGAACCGGCGAGGTTGCCCGCGGCGACCGACGCCATCAGGAGACCGTAGGTTTCTGGACCTCCCAGCGCCTCCGCGAACGCCGGAAGAACGGCCATCATCACGCCGAAGGTGAAGTTGACCACGACCGCACCGAGGACGATGGACGCGACGGCCGACCCCCGGAGGTAGTCGAACCCCTCGCGCAACTGGTCGAAGTAGTCGCCGACCGGGGCGTCCGGCGAGGCGTCGTCTGTCTCTGCCTCGCTCGTTCGGTCTCCGGACTCGATGGCGAGTCCGAGAAACAGGACCAGCGCGACGACGAAGGTGACGGCATCGATTAGGTAGATAGTCACCGCGCCGACGACCGCGACGAGTGCGCCGCTGAGGGCGTTGAAAACCGTGTCGAGGCTCTGGCCGGCGGTCGAGAACAGCGAGTTGGCCTTTACCAACTGGTCGTCCTCGACGACGTGCGGGAGGGCCGCGTTCATCGCGGGCGAATCGAACTGCGAGACCATCGACAGGACGGGCATGACGAAGAGGACGACCCAGACCGAGAGGTGTCCCGTCGCCGCCGCGACCGGAACCGCGAGGACGCCGACGGCCTGCACGGCCTGCGTCGAGACGAGGACGCGCCGGAGCGACCACCGGTCCACGAGCGGACCGGCGAGGAACTGGAGCGCCTGCGGGCCGAGCGTGAGGAAACTGGCAACGCCTGTGTAGAACGTCGACCCGGTCAGGTCGTAGACGAGCCACATCGCTGCGATGGCGTAGAGGCTGTCGCCCGCGTTCGTGACGACTCTCCCGACGAACAACCGGACGAACGACGGGTTGGAGCGCAATTCCATGGACGGGACCACCGCCGCGCCGCCGATAAGTGTTTTTAGAAGGACATTTCTGCGGCGTCGTTTGCAGAAATTCCGTTCTGTTGGTATATTGTCACTCTCGTCGCTCGTCGACCACGTTCATCTCCTCGTCGAAGGTGAAACAGATACGCTGGTCGCCGACAGTCGTCGTCACTTCGACCCGAAGGGGGTCGCTGCTCGCCACCGTCGCCGCGTCGGCCTCCAAGCCGTCGAGGTTCCAGAAGGGCGTCTCGCGCACGTCGATACCGTTGTCGTGGTAGACCCCGACCACGGCGGGATGGAGGACGGCGGGGAAGGGGAAGGAACTGTACCAATTGAACCCACAGCGAGTACACGTGTAGCGGACGATTGCCTCGTCGTCCGTCTCTAGGTCTTCGGGAGCGTCCTCGTCGCCGGGGAGGAGAACCGTCTGGTCGAGTCTGCCGTCGCAGTTCGGACAGAACCCGTAGTCGGCCGTCGAGTGGAGTCGCTTCAACCAGCTATCGACCACCGCCGGAGCCTCGTCGGGCGACACGCCCTCGAATATGCCTGCCGGTATCGGGATGTTCGTGTAGGTCTCGTCGCACTGGGGGCACTGAATTTGGACCTTCTCGCCTCGGAACCGGAGTTCCATCTCGCTCTCGCACGACAGGCACGGGACGCCCGTCTCGATGGGGTCGGCGTCCAGCGCCTTCGTGTAGCCGCCGGAGAGGACCGCACCGACCACCCGCCACCCGGGAGCGGCGAGTTCGTATCCCTCGTCACTGCTCGTGACGAATCGGTCGGTGAGTTTCCCGAGGTGGTAGTTGAACTGTCCGGGGTCGTCCACGCCGACTCGCTCGCGGAGTTCGGAGAAGGCGAGCGACCCGTCGGTCTCGTTCAGCGTTTCGAGGATGCGGAAACGGGTCTCGTGCGCGAGAAGTTCGAAGGCCTCGTCCGGCGGCAGGCGTTCTACGACCACCTCGTCGCCGTCTCCAGTGGCGGACGAGTCGGCCGACCGACGTCGGCCGTCGTCGGAGTCTGACATGGTACCCGGTTCAGTTGGGTCGATTATAAATCGTCACGGTCGTCGCCGCGGCGGACACGACGCGCCGCCGCCGGTGACTGCACCCTTCTCGGTGACTGCGCCCCGTTCGTGCTCCGTGTTCGTAAGCGGCGATAGGTGCCCGCGGACTCGTCGCCCGGTCCAACGTTTAAGCCGCCATAGGTCCACGGTAACGTATGACTCACGACTGTTCGTTCCTCTCGGAACTCGACCTGACGGGCGACGTGTCGTTCGGCGACTCGGTACGCGAGAGCCACGCCGCCGACTTCGGTGCCGAGGAACGCGGCGAGGGCGTCACCCCCGACGCCGTGGTCTGGCCCGAATCGACCGCCGACGTGTCGGCCGTCCTCGCGGCCGCGAACGAGCGCCGGGTCCCGGTCACGCCCTACGCCGCCGGGACGAGTCTGGAGGGCAACGCCGTGCCCGCCCACCGCGGCGTGAGCCTCGACCTCTCGCGGATGGACGCGGTACTGAACGTGCGGCCCGACGACTTCCAGATAGACGTGGAACCCGGCGTCTACGGCACCGCGGTGGACGAGGCGGTGGCCGACCGTGGCCTGTTCTTCCCGCCGTTGCCCTCCTCGGGCGACATCTCGACGGTCGGCGGGATGATAGCCAACGACGCCTCCGGCATGAAGACGGTCAAGTACGGCGAGGTCGGCGACTGGGTGCTGGAACTCGAAGTCGTCCTCGCGGACGGGTCGGTACTCACGGCGGGGAGCAAGGCGGTCAAGACCTCCAGCGGCTACAACCTCGCGGACCTGCTGGTCGGGAGCGAGGGCACTCTCGGGGTCGTCACGCGCGCGACCCTCGAACTCGCGGGCAGGCCCGAGCAGATTCGGGGCGGGCGCGCCCTCTTCCCGTCGCTCGACGACGCCACCGAGGCCGTCTTCGACGCCGTGCGCTCGGGCGTGGACGTGGCGACCATCGAACTCGTGGACGCCGACTCGGCCCGGATGGCCAACGACTACACCGGCACCGACCTGCCGGACGTGCCGACCGTCTTCCTCGAATTTCACGCCGACCACGGCGTCGAACGGGAGATAGCGTTCTGCGAGACCGTCTTCGAAGACCACGACGTGCAGCGGTTCGACGTGGCCGACGACGAGACCGAGATGGCCGACCTCTGGCAGGCCCGCAAGGAACTCGCTTACGCGGCACAGGTCTGGGACCCCGACCTGAGCGCGCTCCACCCCGGCGACGTGACCGTCCCTATCAGCGACTATCCCGAGATGGTCAGATTCGTCAAGCGCCTCGCCGACGAGCGCGACCTGCTGGTCCCCTGCTTCGGGCACGCGGGCGACGGCAACCTCCACTTCTCGGTGCTGGTGGACGAGGACGACGACGAGCAACTCGCGGCCGCCGCGTCGGTGTACGAAGCCACCGTCGAGAAGGCCATCGACCTCGGCGGCACCGCGACGGGCGAACACGGCATCGGTCTCGGCAAGCGCGAGTTTCTGGAGACCGAACACGGTCCCGAGTCGGTCGAGGCGATGCGCCGCCTCAAGCGGGCGTTCGACCCCCGAGACACCCTCAACCCCGGAAAGATGTTCCCCGAGACTGCGGAGGGCGAGCGCGTGCGGGCCGACCCGGCCGACGACGCCCGTTGAGGCAGTCGCGTCTGCTCCGACCGCTTCGGTGGCGACCCGTGGACGACCGCTCGGGTGACGAACTGCGAACGACGGTCTCGACGCCGACCGTGACCGGTGTCCCAAAACTAACGGAACTCTCTCCGGAATCCAACGGTATGGTGCGTCAGGGGCGCACCACGCGACCGAAATCGACAGAACCGACCGCCTGAGCGGTCCGATGTTGGCGCTCGCCCTCGACGGCACGCTGTCGCTGGCGGTCACCTACGGCGAGGACGTCTGGGTCGAGGACAGCGACCGGGGCGGCGCGGCGTTCGTCGTAGAGCTACCCCGCCACGACGACGTGTAGGACGCCGGGCGGGCGCTCGTCCCGACGACTGCCCGGCCCGTTCAGGCTCTCCGGCACCCTCAGGCCCTCCGACGCACTCAGTTCTCAGTCCCTCCGATTCGCGGCCCACCACAGAACCGCGACCAGTAGCGCCGCACCCGCTAACCCCGCGACCGCGGGACGCGCCGGATACCGTCTCGTCACGTCCCGATACTCCGCCGGGACCTCCTCGCCGCGGTCCATCCGGAGGTACTGCCGGGCGCTCCCCCGAGACAGCAGCCGGTTCACCCCGGCGGGAAACGCCTCCGGGACCGCGGCCGGGTCTACCAGTCGCGGCGACTCGGCTCGATAGGCGCGGCCGTCGTAGACGACGACGCACTCGTCGGCCGCCCGGACGTCCCGGTACCACTCCGCGTCGGTCCCCGACCGCAGGGCGAGCACGAACTGGTCGCCGACCGTCCCCGTCAGGACGGGCGTGTCGCGGCGCTGGCCCGACTCCCGCCCGACGTGGCGCACGATGCCGTGGGGCGCGGCCGGTCGTCCGGCGAACCGCAGCGCGGTCGATTCCAGAACCCGGCGGTCGCCCGCGCGCGCTCGGTCCCGCGTCGCTCGGTCCGGTGATTGCCGTGTCCCCGCCATGTTCACTCGTTCGAATGACGCTGACTGCCTTAATCGTGTTCACGGTTACCAAGAACTGGCGGCGGTGGCGTCCGGCGACCTGCTCCCGGACCTCATTGGTCCGAACCGCGGAACGCGTCCGTCACGCTCTGTGGCGTGGGACTTGGCCGACCCACGACCCGGTCACGGTGAGCGAGTACTCGCCCGCGGCCAGTCCGGCCGCTCGCTCGTACTTCGGACTCCACCCGCACTTGTTCTCCCACGATTTCTCGGCGACGCGGAACCGGTCGCGGCGCTCGCCGGACGCGGCGTCGAGGACGCTGACGTATCCGCGCTGGTCGAGGACGTAGGCCAGCGACCCGTCCGACGAGATGTCGGCTATCGCCGCTTCGCCCTCGAACCGCCAGTCCTCCGGACCGCCGGAGCGCGGGAAGGCGATTACTCGTCCCGAGTCGGTGCCCACGAAGAAGGTCTCGTCGTCGCGCTCGGTGGCCCGTATCTTCCGCTCGTTCTCGCCGTTCGCCTCCCCCGAAAGTGAGGTGGTCCACCGCTTCGCTCCGGACTCGGAGTCGATTGCCGCAACCGTTCCGTCGCCGCTGGCGACGTGGACTGCGCCGTTGCCTCCGAAGATGGGTTCCCAGATTTTTTCACCGACCGCGGTCCGCCAGCGTCGGCTTCCGTCGCCCACTGCGAACCCGTACACGACCCCGGCCTCGGTCGCCGCGACCACGGTGTCGCCGACCGCCACCGGGCCGGTCCAGACTGTCGCGCCGACGGTTCCGGCCCAGACCTCTTCGCCGGTGTCGGCGTCGAGCGCGGCGACTCGATGGGTGAAGGCGTCGCTGTTGCTCGGGTCCGGGTCTGACTCCCCGGAGTAAGAGGCTCCGACGATTACGAGACCGTTCGCTTTCGCGGGTTGCCCCCACGCGCCGCCGCCGTAGGTCTCCCGACCACCGGCGTCGTAGCGCCACTCGACGTGGCCGGTCCGCTTGTCGAGCGAGTAGACGTAGTCCGCGCCGGTCCCGACGTAGACGCGCTCGTCGGTGACTAGCGGAACTCCGGCACCGCCTCCGGTCACCGTGAACACCCAGTTCGGCTCTCCGTCGGACTGTTTCAGCGACGCGACGCGCGAGACGCGCTCGCCACTGGTCAGGCCGTGGCCCTCCGAGACGTAGACCGAGTGCTCGTCGGTCGCGGGCGGCGACCAGCGGCGGCCCTCCAAGGTCCAGCGCGGGTCGCGTCGGTCGATGCAGTGGTCCCCCTCGAACCACCAGTAGCCGCCGACGCCGACCGCAGCGGTGCCGAGGGTCGCGAGGACTTGGCTGCGGGTCCAGTCGGGCATCGACGGAGTCCGGTCGCTCGGACGTGATAAGTTTTCTACTTTTTACCCGTCGACAAACGTCCCGTGTTAACGCTTCTGTCTTCCACCAGTCTTTTTACCTATCTCCGCACACGTTCCATCCAGACTCCCGGTCCGCGGACGCGACGCCCCGTCCGGTCAGTTCGCGTCCGCGGACCGACTCCAACCCAGTTCCCATGCCCGACAAGCCGTCACCGCTGTTGCCGGACGACGAACAGTCGCGCGACCGACTCCGCGCCGCGCTGGCGCTCGCGTGCGCGCTCGCCGTGGTCCTCGCGGGTCTCGTCGTCCCCGGCGTCTCGGGGGCCGGACTCGGCCAGACGCCGCTCGGGTCCGCGGTCCCCCAACCGGGCGTCAACCCGTACGGTCAGTCCGGTAGCGGCGGCCTCGCAAGCGGCGGCGGTCTCGGGGCGCTCAACCCCAGCGACAGCACCTCCGTCGGCGGGTCGCTGGCCAGCAATCAGAGCGCCTTCCGGTCGCAGAACGCCGAGACCCACTTCACGGTCCGGAGTTCGGTCCCGTCGTACTGGCGGACCGGCGCGTACGACACCTACACCGGGTCGGGGTGGGAGCGGTCGGGCGAGAGGCAACCGTACACCGGCCCGATGAGAGGTGAGGGGATTCGAGGCCGAGAGGTCCAGTACCGCGTCACCCTGCGGCAGTCGGCCACCGCACTGCCGAGCGTCTGGCGAGCGAACTCAGTGTCCGGGACCAGTTCGGACTCCCTCTACGTCACCGACCAGCGTTCGTTCGTCGCCGAGGACCCGATTTCTGCGGGGACGACCTACTCCGGCGTCAGCCACCTCCCGGCGCGCGACCCCGCGGTGCTGAAGACGGCGGGCCGGGACTACCCCGCCGAAATCGAGCGCCGGTACACCGCGCTCCCCGAGGACACCGACCGTCGGTTGGGGAAGTTCACCTCCCGCCTGACCGCCGACGCCGACACCCCCTACGAGACGGCCGCGCGAATCGAGTCGTGGCTGGAGTCGAACAAGACCTACTCGCTGAACGTCTCCCAACCCACCGGCGAGGACGTCGCCTCCCAGTTCGTCTTCGACATGGAGAAGGGCTACTGCGAGTACTTCGCCACGTCGATGACCGCGATGCTGCGGTCTCAGGACATCCCCGCCCGGTACGTCGTGGGCTACTCCACCGGCCAGTCGATTGGGTCGAACGCCTACAAGGTTCGGGCGATGAACGCCCACGCGTGGGTCGAGGCCTACTTCCCGGACGTCGGGTGGGTCCGGTTCGACCCGACGCCGGGAAGCGCTCGGTTGCAATCCGAACAGGAGGCGTTCCGCAACCAGACGGATTCGCAGGCCCGCGACTACTCGCCCACCGAGTCGGGTAGTCCCGGCGAGCGGTTCTCGCCGAACGAGTCGGCCGACGCGACCGGCCGAGACGGCGGCAGTGGCACCTCCACCGCGACGCCGCCGGAGTCGGGGACGCCTACGACCGCCGGAAGCGGCGGTGACGGGGAGTCGAGAACCGCGACCGACTCCGGGTCAGAGACGGCCACTGCGGGGCCGGGTGAGACGACCGAACGGACTTACGAGACCACCCGCGACCCCTCCGAGACGACCACGAGCGATTCCTCGGATACCGCCCGGTCGAGCCGTGGGTACCGCGTCGAACTCAACCGAACGGCGGTGCCCGGCGCGACCGTCGAAGTCACGGTCCGGAAGAACGTGAGCGTCGTCACCGGCGTCCCCGTCTGGTTCAACGGTGAGCGCGTCGGTATCACCGACGAGTCGGGGACCGTGGCCGCGCAGGTCCCCTACGCCGAGCAACTCCGGGTATCCGTCGGAAACACGTCCGGCGACGCCGCCGCGGCGGTGGCCTCGCCCCCGGCGAACTTCGACGCCCCGATGTCGCTGGACGGGGGACCCGACGCGCTCGTCCCCGACGAGTTCTCGCCCGACGCGCTCTCGCCCGGTAACGAGAGCGACGGCAACGGGACCGAGTACGCGCTGGCGACCAACGCCACGCTCACGGTCTCGGGCGACGTGGCCACCGACAACGAGGTCGTCGTGACCGCGACGGTCCGCGACGTGCCGGTTCGGAACGCGACCGTCACGCTCGACGGGGAGTCGGTCGGCACCACCGACCGGAACGGTCGCGTTCGCGTCCGACTTCCGGACTCGCCCGGCAACGTCACCCTCGGCGTCTCTCGCGGGTCGGTCTCCGGCGAGCGGACCCTCTCGATTCCGCGACTCGAACTCTCTGTGGACCCGACGCTCCCGTTCGCGCTCCCCGGAACTCCCGTCGAGGTCACGGCGACCTACGGCGGCGACCCCATCTCGAACGCCAGCGTCCGGGTCGGCGATACCGCCCGCGCCACCGACATCAACGGGTCGGCCACCCTCTCGCTCCCCTTCCGCGGAAGCGCCGCAGTGGTCGTCTCGGCCCGCGGGCAGACCCGCCGGACGACCGTCTCGGACCTCTACCGCAACCTCGCGGGCGTCCTCGGCGGGGTCGTGCTCGTCCTCGGCGGTCTGGGCAACGGGGCCGCCCGCCGAGGCCTGACCCCCCGGCGACTCGGCGCGCTCCTGCTCGCGGCGCTTCGAGCCATTCCCGGTCTCGTCGTCGCGGCGCTGTTCGGGGCGGCCGACCGCCTCTCGCGGGCGGTCGAGACGGCCCTCGACGCGCTCCGGGAACTTCGGGCGGGCGAGACCACGGTCGGGGAACTCCTCGCGCGCCTCCGGGCGTGGCTCCGCGAGCGCGCGACGGCGGCCGGTGAGGCGGTCTCGCTCGGCGCGCTCGCCGGTGAATCGGCGGCGAAAGCGGGTGAATCGCCGTCGGACGAACGCGACCCCGACTCCTACCGGACCCTCCGCGAGGCGTGGGAGACGTTCGTTCGGACCGTCTCGGTCCGGCGGCCCGCGGTCTCGACGCCCGCCGAACTCGCCGACCACGCGGTCGGCGAGGACGGCCTGCCGCCCGGTCCAGTCGTCACGCTCCGGGACGCCTTCCGGGACGTGGAGTACGGCGCGCGCTCGCCCGACGACCGACTTCCACAGGTCGAACAGGCCATCGAGGCCATCGAGCGCGCGGCCCGTCCGGATACCGATACGCCCGACGCCGCGAACGCGTCTGAATCGCCGGACGCCACCGAGGCGGCCGACACTGCCGACTCGCCGGACTCGCCCGGAGCACCCGACGCCGCGGGAGGTGACGACTGATGCGCGCTCGCGTCCTCGGCGGTCTCGGCGCGCTCCTGACGCTCGCGGCGGCCGCGGTGGTCGTCGCCCCCGGTCTCGCGGCCCCCGTCTCGGCGGCGGTCGGAGTCCTCGAATCCCAGAGTCCCGAGCGACTCCTGCTCGTCCTCGGGTCGGTCGTCGGGGCTTACGCCGCGTGGGCGGCCCGCGGGGGGACCGCCGAGCGCCCGCCGACGGACTCCGCGTCGGCGATATTCGAGGGCGTCGGTGCCCGACCCGAGTCGGTGAGCGCGACCGACCGGACCCGGACCGGCGAGGCGTTCGACCGGCGGGTCGCGGCGGCCTGCGACGGCGACGACCGGGCGCTCCGCGCGGTCCGGGCCACGCTCGCCGACACCGCCGCGAGCGCACACGCCCGCGCCGCCGACCGCACGCCCGACCGAGCGCGCCGGGCGGTCGAGACCGGCGCGTGGACCGACGACCCAATCGCCGCGGCGTTCCTCGCCGACGAGTCGGGTCCCCGATTCTCGCTCCCGGCCAGACTCAGGGCGTGGCTCGACCCCGCCGCCGAGCGACGGCGGCGCGTCGAGCGAACCATCGACGCGGTGGGTCGCGTCTTCGACCGAGAGGATGGAACCGATAGCGAACGCGACGCCGACGATGGGACCGATGGCCAATCCGACGCTAGCGGCGACGGGGGTGAGTCGCGGTGAACCGCGAGCGAGTGACGCGCTTCCGCGGCGCGCTCGCCGGGACGCTCCTTCTGACCACGCTGGGGCTGCTGTACGCCCGACCGCGGCTGTTCGCGGCGGCGGTCGTCCCGCTGGCGTACGTGGCCTTCGGCGCGCTCTCGTCGCTGTCCGGAGCGACCGAACCCCGAATCGAGCGCACCTTCGACCCCGAGAGTCCGCCGCCGGGTGCCGAGGTAGAGGTCACCCTGCACGTCGAGAACGCTGGCGACTCGGCGCTCGCCGACGTGCGGGTTGTGGACGGCGTTCCCGACGAGTTGGCGGTCGTCTCGGGGTCGCCCCGGGCCGCGGTCGCGCTCCGACCGGGCGAGGCGGCGACCCTCTCGTACTCGGTCGTCGCCAAGCGTGGCAACCACGAGTTCGGCGACCCGGCGGTCCGGGTCCGGACCGCCAGTGCCACCGACCGCGCGACCACCGAGATTCCGGTCGATGGCGAGACCACCCTCTCGTGCTCGCGGTCGGTCTCGGACCCGGAGTTCGGTCGGGCCTCGCCTCGCCGGGTCGGGACCCACACGACCGACTCGGGCGGCGAGGGCTTGGAGTTCCACTCCGTCCGGGAGTACCGGCCGGGCGACCCGATGAGCCGCGTCGATTGGCGGCGGTTGGCCAAGTCCGGCGACCTCACCACCGTCCAGTTCCGCGAGGAGCGGGCGTCCCGGACCGTCGTCGTGGTTGACGCCCGGCCCGTCGCCCGGACGACGCCGAGCGCGGGCTACCCCAACGGCGCAGCGCTCTGCAACTACGCGGGGGAGCGACTCTACGACGCGCTCACCGCTGCCAACGTCGCCACCAGCGTCACCGCCGTGGGTCTCGACGACGGGGACCTGCCGGGCGGTCTCCCGGCCGACGACCTGCCGTGGGCGGCCTCCGACGAGCACGGGGCGAGCGCTCGACTCGTCTTCGAGGCGGCGGGCCGCGCGGCCGACCGCGACGCGCCGGGCGACGTTCCGACCGACGGAACCGGGTCCGGCGGCGAGACGGGAACCGGGGAGCGGTCTTCGCTCGGGACCCGCTCCCCGGAGACCGCGACTGCCGACGGCGGGGGTCCCGAAGACGCCACGATTCGGCGACTGCTCGCCCGACTCCCCGCCGACGCGCAGGTCGTGCTGGTCTCGCCCGTGCTCGACGACTGGCCGGAGTCGCTGGCCCGGTCGCTCGCGGCGCGGGGTCACGAACTCGCGGTGCTGAGTCCCGACGTGACCGGCGGCGGGTCGCCCGACGGAGAGTCGCTCGACGGCGCGTCCGACGTCGGTTCGTCGGGCCGAGCGGTCGCCGGAACTCGGCGCGCGATTCGGCTCTGGGACCTCCGGATGGCCGGTGCGACGACTATCGACTGGGACGTGGACGACCCGCTGGGCATCGCGCTGGAACGCTCGCTGCAGACACTGCTCCGACCATGATGGACGAACACGCCGACGCCGAACGCGACCGCTCCCGAACCGACTGGGCACCGACCCTCGCGAGTACCTCCCTCGCAGTACTCGGCACCGCGGGCGGAGTACTGGCCCTGAGCAGTGCGGCGGGCGTCACGAGAGGGGCGGCCGTCGCGGTGACCGGCGCAGTCTGTCTCGCGGCGGCGCTGTGGCTGTTGACGTTCGAGCGGTGGCGCGCACCCGCGACGTTCGCCGCGAGTCTCCTGCTCGTTCCGGCGGGCGCGGGCGTCGCAGTCGGGGTCGGCTACGAGTCGCTGGTGGCCGTCGCGGCGTCGTTCCCGGCGTCGTCGCCGACCAGAGTCTCCGGCGAGATACTCCGCATCGTCGGCGCGATGGCGGTCCTCTGGGGCTGTACGGTGGGCGCGTTCGGTGCGGCCGCGTCGGTCCGGGACATCGCCACCTTCCGCTCGGTCTCGCGGTGTCTCGGCGTCGTGACCCGCGTCGCGGTCCTCCCGGTCGGATTCTTCCTCGCGCTCGCGGGCCACGCGCTTATCACGAACCTCGAACTCGGTGCTGCGGGCGCGCTCGGCGAGCTGGTCTCGACCGCGACCGACTGGCTACTCGCGCCCGAACCGGGCCGACTCCACCTGCTCCCCTTTACGCTCCTACTCGCGGCCGCGAGTTACGCCAGCTTTCGGGCGCTCCGGGAGCTTCCGACCCGGGAACTCGCCGGCGAGGCGTCGGTCGGCGACGTGCGGGTCGCCGACGCGCTGGCCGGACTGAGGCGGAACCTCGGACGGTTCGCGGCCGTGGTCGCGATGGCGGTCCCGCCCGCGTTCCTCGCCGACGTCGCACTGCCCGCCGAACTGGTTCGGGACGCGCTCCCCGGGTCGGTCTACGACCTGCTCGCGGGTCTCACCGCCGCGCCCGGCCTCCGCACCCTGCTCTGGTGGGTCGCGCTCGTCTCCGGAACGCTCGCGGTGCTCGCCGCGCTCGTCCGCCGGTCTTCGCGGGCCTCGGCGCAGGACCTGCTGGTGGGCTACGCGCCCTTCGCGGCGGGACTGGCCGTCGTCGCGGGCGTCCGCGCGGTCCATCGGCCGGTCCTCGACGCGCTCGTCGGGTTCGTCGTCGGGCGACTCGAACCGCCCCTCTCCGAGCAGTTCCGCTCGCTGTCGGGGGGCGTCGTGGAGTTCTACGGCCCTGAGACGGTCGTTCTCGGCCTGACCGCGGGCGTGCTGGTGCTCGCGGCGGCCGTCATCTTCGCGCTCTCGGTGTCGTTCGTGCTTGGGTTCGTCTCGGACCGCGCGGCCGGTCCCGCGCTGGCCGGAGGCGGCCTGTTCCTCGCCGCGGCGTTCGCGGGCACGCTCGACGCGCCGCTGTGGGCCGTCCTCGGCGGGGCGGTCCTCGCGCTGGTGGTCTGGGACGCCGGGTCGTTCGCAACGAAACTGGGCGCGGAAGTGGGCCGACGCGCCGAGACCCGGCGGGTCGAACTCCTCCACGCGCTCGCGGCGCTCTCGGTCGGCGGCGTCGCGGCGCTCGCGGCGGGCGTGCTGGCGCGCGTGGTTCCCGCGGGACCGAGTTCCGGCGGGGAGGTGGGCGGTCTCTCCGTCGCGCTGCTGGCGGCCGTCGCCGGTGCGGTCCTGCTGGTGATGGCGCTCCGGTGACCGGTCTAGAGGGCGTGTGAGATATACGACAGAAACTCCCTTCTGCAAACGTTTACTATCCCGCAAGCGTTCTGATTTCGTACATGACCGACGACTTCCTGAAGGAGCTAGCGAGTCTCCCGACGTTCGCTCACCCCACCGCGTCCCCGGACGGCGACCGGGTCGCCCTGTACTACGACGAGACCGGCCGGAACGAACTCCACGTCCTCGACGCCGAGACCGGCGACTGGGCGACGTGGAGCGACGGCGATGTTCCGCGCAACGCCCGCTGGTGGGTCCGCTGGGCCGCGGACGGCGAGCGCGTGTTCTACCACAAGGACGAGGACGGGAACGAGCAGAACGACGTCCACGCCATCGACGCCGACGGCGAAACCGAGGCCGTGGTCGAGATGGCCGGACAGAGCGTCCTCAACGACGTGGGCGCGGACGGGGAGACGCTACTGGTCGGGTCGGCGGCCGACGGGCAGATGAACCTCTACGTCCACGACCTGCCGAGCGGCGAGACGAGGAAGATAACGGAGTACGACCGGGCCGTCGGGGAAGGACTGCTCTCGCCGGACTGCGACCGGGTCGCCTACGCCACCAACGAGTCGGACGACTACCGGAATCAGGACGTCTACGTCTCGGACGTCGATGGCTCGGACCCCCGAAACCTCCGCATCGGCGCGGAGGGCGCGGAGGCCCATCCCGTTGACTGGGGTCCCGAGGGCGACCGCCTGCTGGTCGCCGACACGACCGAAGACCTGTCGAGAGCGGGCGTGTACGACCTCCGCACCGACGAGGTGACGTGGTACGGCGACGGGAGCTATCAGGAGCAACCGGTTCAGTTCCTCCCCGACGGGAGTCGCTTCCTCGCGACCCGCACGCGAGACGCCTCAGACGTCGCGCTGGTCTACGACACCGACACCGGAAGCGTCCGGAACCTCGACCTCCCCGAGGGCGTCGCTTCGTACCCGGACGAAGGGTCGGCCGCCCTCGACGACGACCGCGTACTCGTCGTCCACACCACGCCGACGACTCGACCCGAACTACTGCTGTACGACCTCTCGACCGACGAGTACGAGACGCTGGTCGAGGCCGAATACGGCAGTATCGACCCCGAGACGTTCGCCGACGCTGAGTTCTTCACGTTCGCGTCGAACGGCGTCGCCGACGCGCCCGCCGAGGCGGTCGAACTGGAGCCATCGACGGAACTCGACATCGAGGCGCTGCTGTACGACTCCGGCGAGCGACCGTCACCGCTCATCGTCGCCCCGCACGGGGGACCGCCAGTTCAGGACAAGCGGAAGTTCGGCCTGTACACGCAGTTTCTGGTCTCGCGGGGTTACAGCGTCCTGCGGGTCAACTACCGCGGGTCGGCGGGACGGGGCCGCGAGTTCCGCGAGGAACTGTACGACGACTGGGGCGGGGCCGAACAGGCCGACGTGGCGCGGGCGGTCGAACACGTCCTCGACACGCGCGACTGGATAGACGACGACACCGTCGCCGTGTTCGGCGGGTCGTACGGCGGCTACTCCGCCTACTGGCAGATGGTCCAGTACCCGTCGCTGTACGACGCGGGGGTCGCGTGGATAGGCCTGACCGACCTCGAAGACATGTACGAGAACACGATGCCCCACTTCCGGACGGAACTGATGGAGAAGTATCTGGGCACTCCCGAGGAGAACCCCGGTCTCTACGAAGAGCGGAGTCCCGTCACGCACGCCGAGAATCTGGCGGCACCGCTGTTACTCCTCCACGGAGTCAACGACCGGCGCGTCCCGGTCTCGCAGGCCAGAATATTCCGGGACGCCCTCGACGACCTCGGCTACGAGGGAGGCGAGGACGGCGACTACGAGTACGTGGAACTCGGCGAGGAGGGTCACGGCTCGTCCGACATCCAGCAGAAGATTCGCGCGTTCGAGATTCTAGACGACTTCCTCGGACGGCGTCTCGGGGACTCCTGAGTCGGCGTCTGTCCGGCGCTCTTCGCAGTTCGGGACGACGACCCCCGAGTCCCGCTACAGTTCGTGCGTTCGGCCTTCGGTCCCCGACTCCGGAACCGCCAAGTCCGACTCCTCCGCTGCGTCGGCCGCGGCGTCCGCGGAGAACTTCCGAATCTCTCCGGTCGGGCACACCCACACCTCGTGGGCGTACCAGCAGAACAGTCGCGTCGCCTCCTCGTGGGCGGTCTCGGCGTCCGCGGCGCGGACGGTGCCGACGTACCGGGGTGGGTCGTCCGCGTCGTCACGGGCCAGAATCTCCCACGCGGGGTCGGCGTCCGGCCGCGACTCTTCGACCTTCGCGCGTCTCGCCTTCTCGACCATGTGCGGGAATCCCGTGGGGGGAGAAAATCTCCTCCGGCGATTTCCGCCGGTCGGGAACGCCCCCGATGACGTTCGGGGGAGCGATTATGAGCGCGACCGCTTCGGTTCGAGAAATCGCGTGCGGGCCGAAACGGAGACGGCTACGCCGACGTGGAGGACGACTTCACGGCGGGCACGTCCACCCGGTCCAGCACGTCCGCGACGACGCCGCTCCGGTCGGCACCCCGGACCGTCGCCTCGTCGGTCAGCACGAGTCGGTGAGCGAACGTCGGTTCGACGACGCGCTTCACGTCGTCCGGGACCACGTACTCGCGGCCCGAGATGACGGCCCGGGCGCGGGCGGCCTCGAACAGGCGCTGGATGCCCCGCGGCGAGACGCCGACGTCGACGCGGTCGTCCGCTCTGGTCGCCCGGCCGAGCGCGACCACGTAGTCGCGCAACTTGGGGTCCACCCGGACCGATTCGAGGACGCGCTGGATGGCCGCGACCTCCCGGCCCTGCACGACCGATTCGACGCTCGGGGCCTTGGCGGTCCGGTCGGCGCGTCGGTCCACGAGTTCGCGCTCGCCGTCGAAGTCGGGGTAGCCCATCGCGGTCTTGACGATGAAGCGGTCGCGCTGGGCCTCGGGGAGGCCGAAGGTGCCCTCCTGCTCGACTGGGTTCTGGGTGGCGAGGACGAAGAACGGCGTGGGGAGGTCGTGGGTCGTCCCGTCCACCGTGACCTGCCCCTCGCCCATGGCTTCGAGTAGGGCGGCCTGCGTCTTCGGCGGGGCGCGGTTTATCTCGTCGGCCAGCACGACGTTGGCGAACACCGGGCCGGGCGAGAACTCGAACTCGCCGATTCCCTCGTTGTAGACGTTCGACCCCGTGATGTCGGCGGGGAGCAGGTCGGGAGTGAATTGGATGCGCGAGAACGAGAGGCCGAGCGCGTCGGCGAAACTCCGCGCGGTCAGGGTCTTGCCGGTGCCGGGCACGTCTTCGAGCAGGACGTGCCCGCGAGCCAAGATACCGGTGAGGACGGTTTCGAGAAACTCCTCGTCGGCGATGACGGCGGCGCTGACCGCGTCGAGGACGCGCTCACACCGCTGGGTCGCCGTGGATTGGTCCATGAACGTGGCGTCGGAGGCGGAGACAAAGAAGGTTCGGCCTCCGCGTACCGACCGCCGAGAGTGACTCCGGAGAGGTGAACGCCGCTACTCTTCTCGGCCGTCGCTCTGTCGGCGGTCTATATTCCGAGCCACTGGTCGTTGCGTACTTGATACCCGTTCGACCGGCAGAACTTCGCCGCCCTCCGGCGGACTCCCCGGGACCCCGGGAGCTTCCCCTTCTCGGTAATCTGCTCGACTATCCAGTCGCTGACGACCTGTATCCCCTCGTCGTCGTCGTCGGCGTCGATGGCCTTGAGTTCCTCGAACGTCTTCTCATAGGCCTTGCGCTGTGACCGTCCGAACTCCGCGTTCTGGAGCGTCTCGGTGGCCTCCACGACCTTCTTCATGGCCGCGGCGACCGTCGGCCGGTGTATCTGCACTCGGACGGCACCGGGAGAGTCGAACCGCTCCGTGTCCACCTTCGGTATCAGTTCCTCGACGGCGTACGTCCCCTCGGCCGACTCGATTTCGCGGTCGCCGACCGCGTCCACGACTTCGGTCCCCGTCGCCGGGAACTCCAGCGATTCGAGTTCCGCCTCGACGTCGGCGAGTTCCGCTGGCTCGACCGGTTCCGGTTCGTTCCTACGCTCCGGTTCCGTGGCGGCGTCGCGCTCGGTATCGTTGTCTGCCATCCCCGAATGTACGCTCCGTAGTCGGATAATGCTGTGGCCAGTGACGGTGGTCCCGACGAACGAGACAGAAAAACCGAACGAACGGGGTGAGAGAAGACCGGGCGGCCTCGGCGGTGGTGTCGCTCCGGTCAGGCGCGCTCCGGTCCGGACTACTCCGCGATGTCGATGGCGGGACGGCCGGGTTCGGCCTTGCCCGCGAGGTCCGGGTCGCCTCGTCGGCGCTCCGCACGACGACATCGGCCCCGAACTCGCGTTCGAGGAGCCACGCGGCGCGTTCGAGGGCGGCGCGTTCGCGCTCGGGCGGGAGTTGCTCGTCCAGCGCCTCCGACTGAGCGGCGAGGTCCTTGGCGAAGTCGGCCGCGTCCTCGCCGACTTCGCGCAGTTGCTCGTCGCCCATGACCGTTCCGACGACGTTGCCGTCGGCGTTCATGGCGACCTCGTGGGCGCGGTGCTTCCACTCGGGCGCGACGGCCAGCGTGATTGTCTCGGGGTCCTCGATACCGACGGTCTCGACGATGTCGCGCACGTCCTCGCGGGTGTTCTCCACGAGGCGACGCTCCACGTCGTAGTCCTCGGGCGCGTCGGCGGCGGGCCACTCGGCCTCGGCCACGAGTCCTTCGCGGCCCAGCCGGTCCCAGACCTCCTCGGCGACGTGGGGCGCGACCGGCGAGAGAATCTTCACCGCCGCCACCAGTCCGCGCTCGAAGGTGTCCTCGTCGGGGACGGTGTACTCCCGATACCGACGCAGCAGCGAGACCATCTCGCGGACGGCCTGCAGCGCGTGGTTGAACCGGAACGACTCGAACTCCTCGGTCGCGGCGGCGACCGTCGCGTCGATTTCGCGGGCGACGTACTCCGAGACCGCCTCGTCGGACTCGTCGGACGCGGAACCGTCAGTCGCCGCGACCTCGCCGTCGGCGAACTCGTCGGCCAGCGTATAGACGTTCTGGAGGAACCTGTGGGCCGACTGGACGCCCTTGGGACTCCACGCGAACTCCTTCTCGGGTTGGGCGGCCTCCATGATGAACAGGCGAGCGGTGTCCGCGCCGTACTCCTCGATGATGCGCTCGGGCGAGACGCCGTTGCCCTTGCTCTTGGACATCTTGTTGCCGTCCTCGCCCAGCACCATCCCCTGATTGGTCAGGTCGGTGAACGGTTCGCGCACGCCGTCCAGCAGGTCGATGTCGTCCAGCACCTTCGTGAAGAACCGGGCGTACAGCAGGTGCATCACGGCGTGTTCGATGCCGCCGACGTACTGGTCCACGGGCATCCAGTCGCTCGCTCGCTCGGTGTCGAAGGGGGCGTCGTCGAGGTCCGGTGAGACGTAGCGCAGGAAGTACCACGACGAGTCCACGAACGTGTCCATCGTGTCGGTCTCGCGCACCGCGTCGCCGCCGCAGTCGGGACACTCCACGTGCTTCCACTCCTCGGCGGCGTCCAGCGGGTTGCCCGTGGTGTGGACGAACTCGGGCAGTTCGACGGGCAGGTCCTCGTCGGGCACGGGGACGTAGCCGCAGTCGTCACAGCGAATCATCGGGATGGGCGTCCCCCAGTAGCGCTGGCGCGAGATGCCCCAGTCCCGGAGGTTGTACTCGGTGCGGTGTTCGCCGTCGAACTCCTCGACGAACCGCTCGCGGGCCGCCTCGCTGGTCAGGCCGTCGAACTCGCCGCTGTTGACCAGCACCCCGTCGGGGGTGTAGGCCTCCTCCTGCACGTCCACGTCCTCGGGGTCGGTCTCGGCGTCCGGGGCCGGTTCCACGACCTGTCGGATGGGGATGTCGTGGGCCTCGGCGAACTCGTGGTCCCGTTCGTCGTGGGCGGGCACCGCGTACAGCGCGCCCGTGCCCACGTCGGTCAGCACGTAGTCGGCGACGTACACCGGAATCTCGTCGCCGGTGGCGGGGTTGACGGCGTACTCGCAGGTGAAGACGCCGGAGGTCACGTCGAGGTCGTCCTCGTCGGCGTGTTCGGCCTCGTGGATGTACTCGGCGACCTCCTCGTTCTCCTCGGCTATCTCTTGGGCGACGGGGTGGCCGGGCGCGAGCGAGAAGAACGTCGCGCCGTGAATCGTGTCGAGTCGGGTCGTGAAGATGTCCACCTCGCCGTGGCCCGGAATCTCGAACGCCACGGTGTCGCCCTCTTGGCGGCCAATCCAGTTGCGCTGCATCTCCCGGACGTTGGCGGGCCACCCGTCGAGGTCGTCCAGCGCCGCCAGCAGTTCGTCGGCGTAGTCGGTGATGGTGAAGAACCACTGGTCCATCTCGCGCTGTTCGATGGGCGTGTCACACCGCCAGCAGAGTTCCGCCTCGCCCTCGACCTGTTCGTCGGCGAGGACGGTCTCGCAGGAGGGACACCAGTTGAGTTCGGCGCTCTGGCGCTCCAGCAGGTCCTCGTCGCGGAACCGCTTGAACAGCCACTGGTTCCACTTGTAGTAGTCGGGGTCGCAGGTCGTGACCTCGCGCTCCCAGTCGTAGCCGAAGCCCATCGCCTGCAGTTGCTCCTTCATCGACTCGATGCACTTCATGGTCCAGTCGCGGGGGTTGGTGTCGCGCTCCTCGGCGGCGTTCTCGGCGGGGAGACCGAACGAGTCCCATCCCATCGGGTGGAGGACGTTCTCGCCGCGGAGTCGCTCGAAGCGGGCGTAGGCGTCGGTGATGGTGTAGTTCCGGACGTGGCCCATGTGGAGGTTCCCGGACGTGTAGGGGAACATGGCGAGGACGTACTCGGGGTCCTCGGCCGAGTCCTCGATGCGGAACACGTCGGCCTCGTCCCACTCGCGTTGCCACTTCGGTTCGACCGAGGTGTGGTCGAACCCCCGTTCGCGCTGCTCAGTAGCCATTATATAGGAATACGGGCGACCACGATACAATAGCTTTGCCTTCTGTCAGTCACCGCACGCCGTCGAGACCGTCATCTCCTTGCGCCTGCCGACCTAACTCTCACCCATGCGCCGAGTCGGTATCCGCGCCCTGATGGTCTTCGTCGGCGTCGCCCTGCTCGCCGTCTACGCGAGCGCCGCGTACCTCGGCTACCGACTGCTGGCCGCGGTCTGGTTAGCGCGTTCTGACCTGCTGGAGGTGGTCCTCTGGACCACCGGACTCGCGCTCCTCCTGAGTTACCTCAGTTATCGGTTCGGGACGATTCGACTCCTCTCGCAGGTCGAAGCGACCGACGTTCCGAGGAGTCGGGCACCGGCGGTCCACGACAGACTCGACAGACTCGCCGAGCGGATGGACGCGGGCCGACCCCGCCTGCTGGTCGGTCGCATCGGCGCGCCCAACGCGATGGCCCTCGCCGGGGTCCGGGGCGGCGCGGTCGTCCTCGACCGCTCGCTGTTCCACCTGCTGACCGCCGACGAAATCGAGGGATTGCTGGCCCACGAACTCGCACACCTCGAGAGTCGCGACAGCCTCGTCCAGACGCTCGGCTACAGCGCCGGGCAGTCGCTCGTCTGGGTCGTCGTCGCGCTCGCGCTCCCCGTCGTCCTCGTCGGGACCGGCCTGCGCCGCGCGTTCGACTGGATTCGGGGACGGCCGCCGTCCGACCCGCTCGCGCCGGTCGCGGCGCTCCGCCGCCGGGTCGCGCGGGTCGTAATGGTGGGGTTCGTCGCGCTCACGCTCGTGCTGCTCGCGCACTCGCGCAGACGCGAGTTCGCGGCCGACGAACGGGCGGCCGAGGTCACCGGCGACCCGCTCTCGCTCGCTCGCGCGCTCCGGAAGATTCAGCGGGCGACGAAGCCTCGCTGGGAGATGGCGTCGCCGCTCTACGTCAGCGGCGACGAGGAGGGCGCGCTGACGCGCCTGCTCTCGACCCACCCGGAGATGGACGACCGAATCGACCGACTGGTCGAACGCGCCGACCGCGAGCGCGGTGCCGTCTCCATCGAAGTTCGGTAAGTAGTGCCGTCAGGACCGATTCTCCGGTGCGGTCGGCCGTGCGCTTATTCCGCCTCGGACCCGTATCGAGGGCCATGAGACGGCGAACGTTCTTGAGCGCGGTGAGCGCCGTCGGGGTGGGCGGACTCGCGGGTTGTAACGCTCCGACGGGCGGTACCGAGACCGAGTTGGCAGACGGAACGGGGACGACTGCCGGTGGTGGTTCGGAGGCAGAGACGACTGCGGGAGGCGAAACCGCGACCGAACAGGAGACGCAGGGCGGCGCGACCGAGACGGTCCAGATGGTCACCGAGGGGAGCGAGTACTACTTCGACCCCATCGGACTGTTCGTGGAGTCCGGTGACACCGTAGAGTGGGTCATCGAGTCGGGCGCACACTCCTCGACCGCCTATGCCCAGAGCCTCGACTCCGCCGACGTCACTCGGATTCCCGAACAGGCCGAACCGTGGAACAGCGGTATTCTGACCTCCGCGGGCGCGTCGTTCAGTTACACCTTCGAGGTCACGGGGACGTACGACTACTTCTGCATCCCGCACAAGGCGCTCGGCATGATAGCGCGAATCGTCTGCGGTGAACCCGGCGACGTGGAGGGCGACCCGCCGGACGGCGACGTGCCCGCCGAGCAGGCCATCGTCGAACAGGGAGCTATCTCCTACAGCGAGTTTTCGGGGTGAAGCACTCGTCGTACGCTCGTCGGCGAATCACTCCTCGAAGTCGTCGAACGCCCGTTCGCGCGCGGCGGAGAAAGAGTCGAAGCGGTCGTAGTAGGTCCGTAGCGAGTACGACCCGTGTTCGCGCACGTCTTCGGTCGTCGGCGGTTCGCCGAGTTCGTCGGCGAGTTCGCGGAGGGCCGCGAGCAGGTCGTCTTCCGAGACGTACCGTCGGTCGCCGTCGAGGTCGGCCTCCGTGAGCGCCTGTCGCCACGACCCGAAGCGCCGGTGGTAGGTCACGGGGGCGTACTCGCCGTGGTCGTCCATCTCCGCGGCCTTGGGCGCGCGGCCGAGTTCGTCGGCGAGGCGTTCTATCTCTCGGAGGAGTTCGGACTCCGAGATACCGTCGTTGGTGTCGAGCATCGCCTCCTGTAGCGCGTTCGACCAACTGCCGAATCGGAGTTGGTAGGTCCGGTTGGAGTACTCCCCCCGCTCGGTCATGTCGCGCTGGGTCGGCGGCGTCCCCAGTTCGGTGTAGAGTCGCTGGAGTTCGGCCAGCAGTTCTCGGTCGGGGATGCGCTTGCTCCCCATCTCCTCGGGGTCGAGTCCGGCGTCCTCCAAGGCCTCGTTCCATCCCCCGAAGACCTCCTGATACCGCTCCGGCGAGAACTCACCCTCCTCGTGCATATCGACGACGGTGGGGGTCTTCCCGAGACGCGCGGCCAGCGACTGGAGCGCCGACCGAAGTGCCTCGGGAGAGACTTGCTGGCTCATCAGTTTCGAGAAGGGCACGCGCAGTCTTAAATTTGAACGTTCATACAATCGGTAGCGTTATAATGAAATCTACTTGTAACTTATCTCGGCGTATCAAATTCTATAATCCTGTTTTCAAGTAAGGAAGTATTTATATAGGGCGACTGTGAACGAGGCAATTAAGCACGTATCATCGATAGAGAATTGCCGGACTGGGGCGGCTTTGGCGCTCCCCCGCCGACGAATGTTCCTTGTTCGTCGGCTCTGATAAAGTATCCGGCCGCTTCTCAGGGATGATAACGTGCCGGAAAACGGAGAAATACGAACACATGAACCTCAAAGCACTCTTCGAAGACGACGGCGCAGTGTCGCCGGTCATCGGCGTCATCCTGATGGTGGCGATTACGGTGATTCTCGCGGCCGTGATTGGAACATTCGTTCTCGGTCTCGGTGACCGAGTGAGCGAAGCACAGCCTAACGCTCAATTTTCCTTCGAGTACAGCCAAGCTGAAGGGCATAACTGGGTCAACGTCACCCACGATGGTGGCGAAGGTGTCGAAGGAGACCAGTTGAAGATGGACGTCGGCGGTGATGAAGTCTGGACTCCCAGCTACACGACTACGGGTCGGGAAGTGGACGAGTGGTCTGGAAACAAGATAACTGCGGGTTCGGCCCTCAAGGTGTACGACGACAGTAACATTGGTGACGGGCAAACGGTCAAAATAATCTGGTCTGCCTCCGGCAGTGACAAGACCGCCGTTATCGGTGAATCCGAGGTCTCGTACTAACGATGGACCTGAAAAACGCCTTAGAATCGTTCGTTGGCGGTGACGAAGAGCGTGCCGTCTCACCGGTTATCGGCGTCATTCTGATGGTCGCAATCACCGTTATCCTCGCCGCCGTTATCGGTACGTTCGTTCTCGGTCTCGGTGACCGAGTGAGCCAGGCTCAACCCACTGCACAGTTCACATTTGATTACGCAAACAACGCAAGTGACCAAGCTGGTAGTACAGCTGACTACGTCAACGTCACCCACGATGGTGGAGATGGTGTCGAAAGTAGTCAATTGAAGATTACTGTGGATGACGTAACTGCGTGGGACGAAAACGGAATCAAGGGTGGAAATGGATTCGCCGAGCAGTCCGGATGGTCCGGAAAACTTACTGCAGGAAGTAGTATTTCAATCTACGACGATGCAGACGCCAAAATCGAAGACGGACAAACTGTGAAAGTTATCTGGACCGCTTCCGGTAGCGACAAGACGGCAGTCATCGGCGAGTCCGAAGTTAGCTTCTAACCGCCGAACACCTTTCGTTTTTGCGTCAGTTACTCTGCGTCCGGCAACCCCATTTTCTCAGTCGCGACTCTGACCCGCGACGAAGAATCTGCCGAGGAGATGGACTAACCGAGTACATCCTTTGAGTAAGTGGAGACCTCGAAACCGAGTGAAGTAGACTCTTTGACCGCTCAAACGCTTCCGCTACTCAGAAACAGCAGTTGGTCGCCGGCGTCCTCCACGGCGTCCATCGCGGTGTCCAGCGTCGAGACTAACTCCCTGACCACCAGCGCCTCGGCGGTGGGGAGCATGTCGAACGCCACCGAGAGGGCCTCGTGTTTCAGTTCGTCGCACTCGCTCTCCAGTTCGGCCAGTTTCTCGACGGACTCCGTCGCTCGGACCGCCTCGCGCTCGGCGACGAGACTCTCGACGTAGGCCGTCACGACGTCCGCCAGTATCGCCGACGCCTCGACGGTCAGCACCGCCATCTCGCGGAGCGTCGCACGGAGGTCGTCGGCCAGCGTCGGTCCCATCGCGTCGAGTTCTCGGACGAAGCGCTCGGCGCGGTTCGGTATCGCGTCGATAGCGGCGTAGAGTCGGGCCACGTCGTCGATTCGGAGGTACATCTCCGTGTAGTTCGGCGGCATCGCGTCTCGGACGACGGTCCGGAGTTCTCGGAGCGCGTCGTCGCAGGCCGATTCCCGCGTCGCGACTCGCTCGACGGCAGCTTCGAACGCTTCCGGGTTGGTCTCGTAAGCGGTGACGGCGTCGGGAAGGGCCGACGTCGTGTCGGTGACTCGTTCGAGGTACGTCTCCGTCAGCGCACAGACCGTCGTCGCGTAGTCGGTCCTCGCGGTCGTCATTGACGGAGGTCCTTCGAGAAGTTCCGAAAAGTCTTCTATGAAGGATACGTTCGTGAACGGAAGACAAATGTAGCGGTACGGTCGGGTACCGACCGCTACGACCGCCGGGAGACTCGATTGACGCGCTTGCGGAGTCGCTCGACTACTTCGCCCATCGTCTGGCGATTTCCGGCCTCAACCGTAATCTGGCGCGGTCCGTTCGAGACCGACTTCACTTCGACCGGAGCGTCGGTCGGCAAGTCAGTGCCGACAGCAGTTACACGCGGTCGCTCACGCTGGAGAGTCGGGATTGCAGGTCGTTGATGGTCTCACCCAGCGACTGCCGACTTCCCAACTTCAACATCACCTGTTTGGGCGTCTGCTCGATTTCCTGAACCTCCATCCGCTCTCCTTGCGTTGGCAAGTCCTCAAGTAGGAGGTCGTCGACGAGCGACCGGCTAGCCTCGGTTTTCGGCACCGTCACTGTCGCCTCCCACAACGGTTCTTGAACTCGCTGGACGAGGTAGAGTGCCGCGTTCTTGCACGCCTGATTCGTCGTCAACCCAGACACAGTTCGTACGACCGTGTTCGGGTCCGAACCGGCGGAGGACGCCGTATACGACCCTTCTGTTTTAAACTTGTAGTCGATTTCGTACGTCGTGTCCGTACTCGTACTCCCGCCGTTCGAACCCGACACGAGTTTGATTTGGCCGTTCTGGCGGTCCAGTTTGTAGTCCTCTTGAACCGTGTAGACCGTCCCCGTCGACGGATTTCGAACGATATCCGTTCCTGGAACGAACCCGGATTTTGCGAGATTGACCCACGTATCGAAACTCGGCGCACTGAACTCCTCGCTCTGGACGGGTTGGGCAGCACCCTTGATAACCGCTTTGTCGTACTGACTGCCAGATTTTTTCGTCACTGAGTACGAAATTAAGCTGTCATCACCAGTTGCCGTCCGCTGTCCGGGTTCGGTCCACTCTACCCGCCACCCGTTCTGATTGCGCTGGAGTTCCCAGATGAAGTTCCCGTAGTCCGCAATCTGATTCAACACTTTGCGGAGTTCACCATCGTGCTTCTGACCGTCCAGTATCGGCGTATCCTCTAAGTCCGCATAGAGGGTGAACGACTCGATTCGTTGTGACTGGAATCCCTGTGTCGGTGTCACGCCCGACCGGCTACCGTCCCGGCCGACCGTCCCCCGCCACTGTATCGCAGTGCCAACCGACTCGAACGGCGTCGAAAACGACTCCGTGTTCGAACTCGACGACCACGACCCGGCCGTATCGTTCCGAATCGCAACTGCTTGATTCCCAGAAACACGATTGTAGTCGGCAGTAATTTTACCGCCCGTTACTTGGTAGGCAGTCTCGACTCCGTCGAACACAACTTCCGCCCCATCCGGATACGTTTCCGGCCCGGCGAGTGCGTAGTTGCTGTCTATGGTGTTGTCGTAATTGTACGTGAAACGATCGTCGGCTGCGCCGAGAATATCGACATACACGTCGTCGGTCGCCGTCCCCTTTTCCACGATTCCAATTCTGACTGTATATTGGGTCCCGGCGGAGAGCGTCGTGGAGTACGACCCGTCGAGCCACGTCATGTTGTTGGTTAATCCGAAGCCCTTTACGGTACCGAAGACCTCCGTACCGTCGATTTGGACCGATATTGCGTGTCCATCGTCGATGATTTTATTCGGATTGCCGAGACGTACGAAGATGTTAGACGACGGGATGTCGTAATCGGGGGTAAACGTAACTTCGACGTAGTCACCTTCCCCGCGGAGTCTGATTGCCTCGCCCTTGTCGTCGTACGCATTGCTAGAGAAATGAGTCGAGTCCTGGTAGTAATCTCCAGTGTATGATCCATCAACACTCTGAATAGGCCAGCATGACTGGTAGGCCTCGACGCCGCCGTTCACATTCTGATAGGGGTCAGACGCCGTCCGAGAGATTACCGAGTCGAACTCACTGTCAGTATCTGCGGACTGCATCTGCGTATCCCCTTTTGTTTTCGATGCTGGATTATCGACGTTCGCGGTGTAACTCGTCTGATTCGTAATTAGGTTATCGGCAGCAATGTGGGCCGGAGTATCGTCGTATTCAGCCTGCACGCGGTCCTGAAGCTCACTCCCGCCCCTACCTTCAAGGACAGTCCGCCCCTCCTCCATCCGGACGTTGATGAGTTGGTCGATGGGGAGAATCTGGCCGTCCTGCCACACACTCAGGGAGGCCTCCTCGAACGCTTGCGCCTGCCACTTCTCGTCACGAGGGACGGGAATCTCCACCCGCGGATAGTCGTTCAGGGCGGGCGTGAACCGGGGGTCGTCGAGAAGTCGGGGCCGAAGCGTCTGCCCACTCGGGTGCTCGATTTCGACGGTCCATCCTGACGCCCCTGTCGCCTCACGCGTCTCTGAGGTGGCGTCGGTCGTTACCGAATTCGTTGCCCCGCTCGTGTTTGAGGCGTCTTCCGTGTAGGCCTCGAACCGGTAGCGGTAGGTGTTCCCCGGACTGCAGGTGTCGTCCGTTCCTGAAGTCGTGTTCGGAGCGAGGTCCTCGACGACCTGCCACGGTCCCCAGCCGTAGTCGAACTTCCGTTGACGTTCGACACGGACGCCGTCTTCATTGTCGGCGTTATCTGTGAACGAGTAGTCGATAGCGGTTCGTGGGTTCGTCGAGGATAGCGACGCTGACGGATTTTTCGGCGAGGGGAAGTTTGTGACGATGCTTTTTGTGGCCGTCCAAGCGCCCGTAACGTGCTCGGTTTCAGCTCTGAGCCTGACGTCGTACTCTTCGCCATCTTCGAGGCCGGTGATGGTCGTGGATGTCGTGGACTGCGAGACTGTCGTGTGCGCGGTCCACGTCGACGCCGAGGACTCCCGATACTCGACGCGGTAGTCACCGTTGTCGATGACGTCGCCCCAGGACACGCCGATTTCGTCTTCGATACCGTTATCCAGCGATGGCGCGGAGACGTCCGGCAGGACGGTCGTCGCCGTCTGAGCTGCCGACCAAGAGACCGCGTCCTCAGTTCGTGCACCGACGCGGACGTCGTACTGTTCGCCGTCGAGTAGGCTGGTGGTACTCATCGAAGTCGTTCCAGCGGCGACGGTCTTGTCCTCGACCCACGTGCCGCCGTCGTGAGCGACGTGGATGACGAACTTGTCCTCGTTGTCCGAGTTGTCCGTGATAGCGAGGTCGAACTGGTCGCCGCTCACCGAGACGCTGTGGAGCGCCGGCGCGGGCAAGACCGTCGTCGCGGACGATTGGCTGGAGTCCGCCGACATGTGGTCGGTCCGCCGCCGAACCGTGTAGTGGTATTGCTCGCCGTCGTCGATGCCGGTGTCGGTGTAGCTCGTTTGCGAGAGGTCGGAGATGGTGGCGATGTTCGACCCGAGGGTGCCATCCGCCGACCGACAAATCTCCACAGTACCATCCGTCGAGTTGTCGGCAAGAGTATAGTTGACCGTGATTTGGTCTTCGGTGCTGGCGTCGAGCGAGTCTAGCGTGGGCGCGGGGAGTTGGGTGATGGCGACGTCGTCACCCGAAGGCTCGTCCTCAGCGCCGCCATATACGGGTGCGACCCGCCAGTGGTACTCTTCGCCGTTCTCCAAGCGCGTGTCCGAGTACGTCGTGGTGCCAGCGGTGGGCGTCGCTATGCGGGTGTAGTCGGACAGAGACGTGCTCGACGCTTCAGCGCGGTAGACGTGGTACTCGTCTGCGTCGCGGTTCGAATCCCACGAGAGGTCGACTTCAGTCCCGGAGACCACCGTCGAGGTGAGGCCGGACCCGTTGGTCGAGACCGTGGCGGAGGTCGCCCACGTCGACTTGTTGCCACCGGAGGTTTCAGCGCGGAGACGCCACTGGAAGGTGTCCGCAGACTTCGATATCGTGGCCTGGTAGCTCGTCGTCCCTGCGGGGATGTCGGTGACGTAGGCCCATGCGCCACCGTCGACGGACTTCTCCAGCCGGTGGTGAGCCTCAACGCTGGAGTTATCCTGGAACGTGATGGTGGCCGCGGTCGGGGAGTCGATGGACTGTTGGATGTTCGATGGAGCATTGACGCTGGTCGTCGCGGACCCCTCGTTCGACGGCTGGGACTCAGTCGCGTCAGTAGCCGCCGTCACCCGGTAATAGTACGTCTGGTCCTCCGACAAGCCAGTGTCCCTGTATTCAGCCACGTCCGCGCCGACGCTGTCGACGAGCGTGTAGTCCGAGAGACTCGACCCAGACGACGTACTCCGATAGATATTGAACCCCGTCTCTTGACTGGAGTTGTCCGTCCACGTCGAGTAGGTCTCCCCGCCGGTCTGAGTCTGCGATGTGGACAGACTACTGGGCGCCTCCAGCGCCCCTCCAAGATAGAAATCGTCCTGCCAGTTGTCCAGATTCTCGTTCATGTCGGAGCCGAACGCCCCAACATGAAGCGTCGTGATTTCTGACGCGGCACTGTTCTCAAACGCGATGCCGGTGGCGGTCGCGCCGCCGTTGTTCCAATCGACGCTGTACGTCGAATTGCCCCAGTCGATAGTAACTTCAACCGGATACCAGACTTCGTAATTGCCGGATGCGAGCTGGACCTCCGTCCCGCCGTCGCGGTAGACTACGTCTGGGTTTGTCGTCCCAACTGCGAATGAGATGTTGCCGTCGCTGTCGGTCGCCCAGCAGCCGACGCCGCCCTGGCCGTTCGAGACTTCCCGGTACGCCCACCGGACTGTCGTGTAGCCGCCTGCTGAGAACGTCGACGTCTGAAACCCGGGCGTGAATTCATCCGCGCCTTGTGAATGGCTCAAACTGTCGATAGCGCTCAGGTTGTAGGAGATGGAGCCGTCGTAGGAGCTTTCATTAGCGACGAGGCCGTCCGCGCCGTTTAGTTCAGTCCAGCCGCTGGGGACGTCGTTACCGTCTGATTCGTTCTCGAAGCTATCGCTCCACTGAACCATCAGGCACGCACCTCCTCGCGAGCGATGAGTCCCTGCTCGCTCTGCGGCTGGTAGTCCTGACCGTCCGCGACGGGCGACAGCAGGTCCTGCAATCCGCTCGGGGTCGGCGGTGTCTCGCCCGTTGGGACGGTCCACTGCGGCCACTGCCAGCCCCGCTTCACGCTCATGTCCAAGTGGAAGGGGGAACTCGACGATGAGGAGTTGACGAACCGGCACTGTACGGTGACGCGCGTCGGACTAATCCGCGTGATATCCCACGCGTCGAAACTCCAATTCGAAGTCCCCAGCGCCACGCTCGACCACGACGACGTCGAGGAGTCCCACGACTCGACCGAGAGACCCGCCGACGCGTCGAGGTGGACCCGAACCAGACTGTTGTCCACGACCGGCACGCCGGAGAACTCGTGGGCGGTCGAGAAGGCTCGCTGCCACGTGTTGAGGGCGTCTCCGTCGTACTTCGCTCGACTGTGGTCGTCCCAGATAACGACGTCTGCTTTCCCTTCGTCCGCGTACGGAAGGTCGTAGACGAGCGTCGCGTCGTCGAACGGA